>NZ_VRKW01000004.1:0-300000 GCF_009746715.1 Ketobacter sp. MCCC 1A13808 | reverse complement strand
TTAGCGGAAGGCCAGCGGGTGCAGTTTACTGTTACCCAGGGTCAGAAAGGTCCGCAAGCAGAAAACGTTCAGATTGCAGAGTAATAAAAAAGGGTGAAGCCAAGGCTTCACCCTTTTTTCAACAACGCTATTCGGTTCTATTTTTCGGGTGCGTCGTCGTCGCTTTCCGGCTTGTTCATATGCAGTTCCATCTGTGGAAATGGAATGCCTATGCCTGCTTCATCAAATGCGTATTTCACTTTTTCTGTTGTATCCCACATAACACCCCAGAAATCTGCAGCTTTTACCCAGGGGCGCACCACAAAATTAACAGATGAATCCGCCAGTTCAGATACCGCAACCACTGGAGCGGGCTCCGGTAAAACGCGTTCATCCTGCTGCATGATTTCCACCAGAATGTTCTTGGCCTGACGTATATCTGCATCGTAGGCAATCCCGAACACCATATCGACGCGTCGTGTGGCTTTGGCAGAGAAATTCGTGATAGCCCCGCTGTACACCTGTCCGTTCGGTACAATCACTTCTTTGTTGTCCGGTGTTTTCATATTGGTAGTAAATATACCGATATGTTCCACAACACCCATTACCCCACCTGCTTCAATGAAGTCGCCTTCCTTAAAGGGCCGAAAGACGATTAGCATGACCCCCGATGCAAAGTTTTGCAGTGAATCCTTTAAAGCTAAACCAACGGCGATACCGGCAGCACCCAATAAAGCAACCAGAGACGTGGTGTCGACTCCCAGTTGTTCCAGGGAGGCAATGATGACGAATAACATCAGTACCCATTTGAGTATGGAGCCGACGAAATTAATCAGCAAAGAATCCATACCGCCTTTTGCCATGGCATGACGTGCGATTTTAACAACGATGTTCGCAACAATACGACCGATAATGAATACCAGTATCGCCATTCCGATACTAATAGCCCACTCCAAAAGCAGTTCTTGTGAAAAGTCTTTTGGTATTAGATCTTCAAGCATAGTTTTGCCCTCCTGTAAGTTAGAAGGGCAATCTTTACAAATGCCGATTAAGAAATCTATGATTAGTTCAATAATTAACGCTTGCCTTCATGGGCACGTCTGCGTTTTGGCCTGAAACAAAGGTTTCGCTCTGAAACCATTCAATTGCGTCCCGCACTGATATGCGGACATCTTGCGATTGGTATCCCAGTTCCTTGCGCGTATCGGTGCTGTCCCTAAACGCAAATCGAGACAGGTACTCCAGCTTGTTGATCTGGATGTTTGGAGCGAAAACAAGGCAGCGAATCGTATAGGTTGAAGGGTGTCTATTGCGTTGGATAGCGCTATCCTGTTCATGCTGTATAACTTTTTTCGGATATTGAGTATGCGGGAGGATCTGGCGACCGAATACGGCTGTTCAGAATGAACCTATGTATCCCAGGCTTGAACGGAGGGGAAAGAATGACCGAGATTGAACCGCCTAGCGGGTCATTACCGGTTGCTTGTTTTGACGGCGTACATTCTTTCATCGGCAAGTTTCAATAAAGCAGATCGACTTCCGCTTTCAGAATAACTGCTGCTGCCAATGCTTAGATCGGAGTTGGGGAAGCCTTGATTATCCAGCTCGTTGTGTAAGCTGGACAGGTTCCACATCATCTGTTTACGAGATAAAATGACGAACTCGTCCCCGCCAATGCGGTAGATATGTTGCGGATTAATTTGTTTGCTGAGCCAGCGTGCGACCAAGGTGAGTAGTCGGTCGCCTTCGTTGTGTCCGTTGCGGTCATTAACCTGCTTCAATCCGTCCACATCAATGAAGGTCAGAAAGAATTCCTGCACAACCCCATCGTGGTATCCGGCTTCCCAGGCGCGGACGTCGCGTTCAAATGCGGTACGGTTCGGCAGTCCGGTCAGGCGATCGGTGGAGGCTCGTTTATCCGCGTGCTGCCTCGATTTACGGAGGAAATTGATGCGGTCAGCCAGCGCTAATGCCAATGCGACAGCGTCAATTAGCTGAGCCCATAACGCCCACAGCATTTGATTTTCGAACAGGCTGTTACCCGCCAGACTGCCGCCTAGAATAAACACCAACACGGTACTCATGATGGCAAATCCGGCGACATAGAATCGAGCAGGTCGATACCCTTGTTTGTAACGCCAAATGCCCAATAGCAACATTACCGTCAACCATGCAAACGTGGAACCGGCCAGGATCTGATAGTAAAGCTTTATAGGAAGAAACAGCCCCACAACACCACAGACCACCAGGGCAATTGCGAAAGCCTGGATAAAATAGGTGATTATTCCGGAGTTCGGCAGCCTTAAAAAGGTGATAGCAAACATCAGACTGGCGGCGCCCGCGATATAGAAGGGAAAGTATAGCGTGCTCTGGTCAAGGCCTACGTTGAAGCAATAAAGCATAACCTTGAATTGGACCGCCCATGCGAAAGTGCACAGTAGTTGGTAGCCTGCATACCAGATAAAAGAGGGATCACGGGTCGGGAAGTACAAGAACGCATTGTAAACAACCAGTGCCAACATCGCACCGAGTGCGATTAAGATCATGCTGGAGTAATTGAAGTGTCGTGAAAAAAATTGCTTTTGCGGCATAAGGGTAAGAAGTGCCGTTTCAGCGATATAGGGAGCCTGCACGTTGACCCAGATTGTGGTGGCATTATTGGTGGCCAGGGTCAGCGGCACGGCGCTGGTCAGATCAAACGGATAGGTTCGTTTAAATCCGTTTTGTCCAATGCGCAGTTGCCTGCCATTGCGGCTATAAACGGTAACCTGCTGAACCAGAGAATTAGTGGTGTTGATGAACCATTTTTGTTGTTCATTGCGATTAACAATGTCGAACCGATACCAAAGGTCTGTGCGCGGGCTGATCGCTGTCACTGGAACCAGTGCCGAAGTGTCCGGCATGGTTCGGGCATCGTGATCGAACGGGCCTGCGGGATTCCACAGTGGGTCTGATTGAAGCGTGCGGGTACGGGTATCCGTTAGCTCAAGCACATTTGCCGCAATAACGGAAGTAACGGTTCCGCTCAGCAGGAGCAGAGCGAGTATTGGCATAAAAAAGCGGTTTAAATACGGCATAATCGCAAAAAAGCCTGAAATGGGTGCGGACTCTGAAGGTTAAGGGTTATCGAAACTCACCTCGTTCACGCCAGGCCTGAACAAAAAGGACAGCTCCTGTAGTGATTGGTTTAACGTGGGCAAGAATGATTGGGCGAAAATATCCAATATGGTGAGTGCGTTCAAAGTAGACTCCGACGCAGATGCTTTTTTTAGTCGTTTGGCAATGTGTTGATTCACTATATGTATATGCTCATAAACTTGTTTTAAATCGGTGAAATGGTTTTCAGATTCGGGTTCGACAGGGTCGAAAAACTGAAACAGTAAAAAAGTCGCGCAGGCCCGAAACAACGTTTCGTCCTGAGTTGCGAAAGGGAGGTGGAACCATGCCATGGGTTTAAAGAAACCGGTATGCGGGCAGCCGCTGGTCGCCATGACCAAACCGATAAGAGAGCGGTACGCTTCCTGAACGGTAGTTTGACTTTCGATGGTCATATTGTCTTTATGCACTTTCAGTTGTACCGATTCAAAAGCCGGGTGAGCGCTAAAGCCTAAAATTGGTGCAATTCGCCGTGCCAGAGGGCAGTGTTCGCTGGTCTCTGGATTGAGCGGGCAATGAGGGCACTTGTCTACTTCCAGGTTTGTCCACTCAGGAGCTTGCCCCAAGGGTGCCGGGTGCTCAAGGGTATTAGGGTCGATGTCCACCTCATATTGAAAATTCTCATGAGATTTAAAGATGAACTCGTACCGTACCCGCTTGATGAAATTTCTGTCCATGTGAATTGGCCTTGATATCAATGCATACTGGTAAGTATAGAATTAAATTGAAAAAAACCAGTGAGAGGACAGTAATGGGGCAACAAATTGTTGTTCTGGCAGGCGGTGGGCACGCTCATATCGAAGTGATCCGGCGTTTTTCCGGGCAAATGCCGAATAAGGCAGCACAGAAAGCGATTCGTTTGATGTTGATTAGCCCCGCCAGGCACTGTGTGTATTCCGGAATGGTCCCCGGCGTGATGGCCGGACACTATGAGGTTAAGCAGGCTTTGATTGATTTGTCAGAACTGTGCCGGGAACATAATGCGCGCTGGGTTCAGGGGGAAGTGGTTCAAGTGGACCCGGCAACCAGACAGCTGGTTCTGAAAGACGGGCGCAGGGTCCGATATGATGTTGTATCGCTTGATGTGGGCAGCGCAACGAATACACAGGGTCTGTCGGGTGACACAAGCAAGTACGCTGTTAAACCTCTCTTGTCGTTTTTAGAGCGTTGGCAAGGGTTTGTCTCTGGTGCGGGACAGGGCGAAGGCAAAAAACTATTAGTCGCCGGAGGTGGGGTAGCGGGCATTGAGCTGATATTGGCAGCCAAGCATCGGTTGCCGTTTATAGAAGGCTACTTGGTTAGCCGCAATGGCATCCTGGGTTCGCACAACCCACGGGTGAAGCGAGCGGTTAACTTCGCCCTTAATCGCGAAGGCATCCGGGTGATGGAGCAATTAGACGTTGTTGCTGTGGGTAAGGCAGAAAAATACGGTGGAATCGTGACGCACTTGTCAGATTCGTCCACACTGACAGTGGATTTTTTATTACTGTGCACAGAGGCTCGTGCCCATTATTGGTTGGAGTCCGGTGGCTTGCCCACTGCAGAATCAGGTTATATACCGGTGAACTCCAACCTTCAGATAATCGGATACCCCGGCCATTTTGCGGTGGGCGACACTGCGGCATTTAACCCGCCTCTTGCCAAAGCCGGTGTCTACCCGGTTCGGCAGGCACCGGTGTTGTCGTATAATCTATTCGCCTATGCCGAAGGTAGGCCGCTGCGCCATTACCGCCCGCAATCTCATTTTTTGAATTTGATTGCCACCGGAGATCAGCGTGCAATTGCCAGCCGCGGATGGTTTTATTGTCGCGGCCACTGGGTATGGAAATGGAAAAATCGAATCGATCAGAAATTTGTGAGGCAATATAAAACGTGAATCGTAATTTTCGGATTCCGGAACCCTTTTTCATTTTATCCCAGGCCATGCGCAGTGCCGGTTTTCGTTTGCCCGTGCTGGTGGAGGGTACTTCCGAATGGTGTTTTCGTTGGGTGGCCGATTGCCTGGAACAACTTCAAACCGATTGCATTGATCATCAGGTATTGTGGTTCTCCCATCGCGCACCGGACAGTGCTTGGCGTCTTGCTGAGAACCGGGTTCACCATGAATTGGGTCGTGAAGCGGATTACCTTGTGTTTGACGGTTTTTCCGGTGTTAACGTTGATGCGCTAGCGGCTATGAGCGGAGCACTCAAGCAGGGGGGGAGCATGTTCATTCTACTTCCCCCGTTGTCCGAGCTGCCTGAATTCGAAGACCCTTTTTATGAATCACTTGCCGTTGTTCCTTGCACAGCGAATCAGGTAACCCATAATTATCTTACAAGGTTGGCCGGAATACTAAGTTCTTCACGACAAGTGGTCCGAGTCCGGCAAGATGAAAGATACATTTTTCCTACCCATTTGCCTGAGCCCGCCAAAGCGACGTATTGGATCTGCAATAACGAAAGGATACAGCCAGAGCCGCTTTCTGAATCCGGCTTTGCTATAACGCCGGATCAACAAGAAGCCGTGCAAGCGGTATTGGGAGTATTAAGCGGGCATCGGCGCAGGCCGCTTGTTTTGCTGGCGGATCGCGGCCGAGGGAAAAGTGCAGCAATCGGGTTGGCGCTGAAAGCGTTACGGGGAAAAGAGAAAACGATCGCTGTCACCGCACCCAGGCGTGAATCCGTCGAAACACTGATGCGTTTTGCGGATCCGGATCAATCCGCTTACGTCACGTTCTATGCTCCAGACTACCTGCTTGACACTTTGCCGGAAGCGGATTTACTGGTGGTCGATGAGGCCGCAGCGATTGCGCCGGACCTGTTAGTAAGGATGCTAAAGCATTACTCGCGCGTGGTTATGGCGACGACAGTGCGCGGTTATGAAGGAACAGGACGAGGCTTCGAAATCCGTTTTCAGAAGTTATTGGATCGCGAATATCCGGGCTGGAAAAGACTAAATCTGATAGAGCCCATTCGTTGGCAGCCCGGAGATTGGCTGGAAGATTTGATTAATTCAGCGCTCATGCCTTCAGGCAACGCTGTCTCGGCGACCTGCGATCCGGGTTCTGTCGAATTTTCCGAACTGGAATACGAAAGCCTGTCGGAAGCGGAGTTGGGTGATGTGTTTGAGTTATTGACCAACGCACACTATAAAACACGGCCGGCGGATCTGCGCACCCTAATGGATGGGTCAAACGTGCGCACCTTTATTTTAAAAGCAGGGGCTCAGTTGGTTGCCGTTGCCATGGTGGCAGAAGAGGGGAAATTGCCCACCGACCTGTCGCACCGGATCCTGCAAGGTCAACGTCGACCGAAAGGGCATATATTGCCACAAACTTTGGCTGTTCATCTTGGACAGGAGGACGCGTTGCAGATGCGACATTGGCGGATTATACGCATCGCAGTCCAGCCGTTTTGGCACTCGCAAGGCTTCGGCAGCCAGCTACTCGCTCACTTGCGAGTGAAGGCTGAGAAAGAACGGGTAGATACTCTTGGTTCGGTATTCTCTGCTAATTGTCAGTTATTGTCATTTTGGAGGCGTAATAATTTTCACCTGTTAAGGATGGGCTATACGCGGGAATCGACAACCGGAGGCTACTCTGCGCTGGTTGTGCAAGCCTTGTCGGAATATTCGGCACCGATACACGCTTGTGCAATGACCCGATTCAGCGAGGATTTGCCCCGCAATTTAACCGATGTACACCGTGCCTTGCCGGTCGATCTAGTGCTACAGGTCGTTTTTATGGCTGCTCAGCAAAGTGCAGTTAATGTTTCGCTTTTGTCCCGTGATCAACGTTTTCTTAGCGATTATCTGGCAGGTTATAAAACTTACGAAAATGGCTCTGCAAGTCTTTTTCGTTGGGTTTGGTATTGGTTATGGAACCGATTGCCACATTGGAAGACTGTGGCTGAAGTACCATGGCAAACGTTCGAGGTGGTGATTCTTAAAGTCATTCAAAACCGAAGCTGGTCGGAAATTGTTGAGATGATGGAGTTGACCGGAAACAAGCAAGCAAGGAAGCAGCTGAAAGAGGCATTGTCGCAGCTGACAACAATTGATATCGAATCGGAGTATAAATGAAAAGGCACTATCTCACGCATTTCTTCGAACCCAATGCCATCGCGGTGATCGGGTCCAGTGAGCGTAGCGAATCCATTGAATCCAGATTGGCCGAGCGTTTGAAAGAGCAATTTCGTGGCAAAGTCTGGCTTATCCAGCCTCGATCCCGGGGGTTGCTCAGCAGTGGTAAATCCAAAACCTTCAGCTCAGTCGACCAGATCCCCGGCAAGGTGGATCTAGCCATCATTGTCACCGGTGATTCCGAGGTGGCTGAGCAGTTAAGGCGTTGTGCCGACGTTAAAATTGACTCTGTGGTGGTCTTGTCACATATCGATGAGCAGGAGGGTTTCCTCAGAAAACAAGTAATCGAAAATTTGCGACGTCAGGCGATTAACCTGGAGATTCGCATGTGGGGACCGGATGGCTATGGATTCAACCGGCCGATTAACGGCATTCGCGCCACCTTGGATCAGGTGGATGTGCGGCCGGGCAAAATCGCATTGATTTCACATTCAAGTGCAATCTGCCGGGCGGTGACCGATTGGGCAAACGCCGCGGGCTTGGGTTTTTCCGCCATAATTTCGCTGGAGCAGGCGGCCAGCGTACATGCAGGCGATATATTGGATTTTCTGGTCATCGATGAGCAAACAGAATGTATCCTAATGTTTGCAGAAGGTGTCCAGGATTCCAGAACGTTCCTTTCCGGGTTGCGCGGGGTTGCACGTAGCAAACCGGTGATCATTTTAAAAACCGGGCGTCACATGGAAATTACCGGTTCGCACTTGTCCCATACTGGCGCACTGGTCGGTAACGATACCGTTTTCAACGCAGCGTTGGAGCGGGCCGGGATCGT
This sequence comes from Ketobacter sp. MCCC 1A13808, assembly GCF_009746715.1. Lineage (NCBI taxonomy): Bacteria > Pseudomonadati > Pseudomonadota > Gammaproteobacteria > Pseudomonadales > Ketobacteraceae > Ketobacter > Ketobacter nezhaii. The sequence goes on along the minus strand of NZ_VRKW01000004.1, from coordinate 291,971 downwards.
ACGGGCTGATTCAATGACCGATTTATTTTTGGCAGCGCGTGCGTTTCCCATTCATCGCAGTGTCCGCGGTGATCGCCTTGCTGTTATTTCGCTGGGTTTGGGGCCAGCGCTGATGGCCTGCGATAAGGCCCTGGATCTGGATCTACCATTAGCGAAGCTGGATAAAACCAATGAAGCCAAGCTGGCGTCACTCATTTCAATCAGTTCAAGCGAAAATCCGGTCTACAGCAGTCAATTCCGTTTGGATGAAGAATTCGTGGAAGCCTGTAACACAATCGCCACCGACAGTAACGTTGATTTCCTGGTGATTCTGATCACACCACCACGAGGCGAGGTAATTAAGGATATTTATGACCGCTTGCAAAAAATACAAAAGACCAGCTACAAGCCCATCGTTGTTGGTTGCATGGGTGGGGATTCTTTGGCGGATCTGCGAAGAAACCTTCAGCAACGGGGTATCCCGGTGTTCTCCTCACCAGAGAACGCGATCAAGGCTGCAAAGTATCTGACTACCTACTTTAAAAACCGTACCTATCTGATACAGGCTCCATCCTCGCTGGAACACCTGGCAAAACCGGATATAGAAGGTGCTCGTTTAATAATTGAGGGCGTACTTCAGGAAGGGCGTAAGATTCTCAATCAGCTTGAATCCAGGGCGGTGCTGAAAGCGTTCAATATCCCGATTAATCCCAGTTGGAATACGCACTCTGCGAACGAAGCGCTGGTAGCGGCAGAGTCCATTGGTTTTCCGGTTGTATTGAAAATTAACTCGCCGGATATCAGCCATAAAGCCGATGTGTCCGGGGTTTCCTTGAATGTGCATAATGCGCCTGCAGTACGGTCTGCCTATAAAAAAATAATTGATGATGTAACCGCGAAGAAACCGGATGCCAAAATCAACGGGGTTATAGTCGAAAAAATGGCGGTATCCGATTGCAATCGCGAATTGTTAATGGGGATAAAGCACGACGATGTATTCGGGCCCGTTATCGTGTTCGGCCACGGTGGCAGCCTGGTGGAAGTGCTGCAGGATATCGCCATTAGTTTACCGCCTTTAAACCCGTTATTGGCTTCGTCCCTAATCGACGGGCCGAAAGTCTCCCAGATGTTGGGACAGTTTCGTAATATGCCCGCCGTGGACCGTAAACTGTTAGAGAATATTGTTTTGCGCTTATCTGAAATTGCCAGCGAATTGCCTTGGGTGAAGAATTTGGAAATCAACCCGTTGGTGATTGATGACCAGCGTGCGCTGGTTCTGGATGCCCTGATTGAGGTGGATTACATCCCGCCCGCTCAAAAGCGTTACGAACATATGGCGATTCATCCCTACCCGGTATATCTTGAAACGGAGTGGCAATTACGTAACGGAGTTGATGTCAAAATACGCCCCATCCGACCGGAGGACGCGACCATGGAGCGGGCATTCATCGAAAGTTTGTCTGAAAAGTCCCGTTACTATCGGTTTATGCATAATGTAAAACGGGTGACACCGGAAATGCTCGCGCGATTTACTCAAATCGACTATCACCGGGAAATGGCGCTGGTTGCTCTGGTGGAAGAAGCTGGTGAGCAACGTGAAATTGGCGTTAGCCGCTACGTAATAAACCCGGATGGGGCGAGTTGCGAGTTCGCGGTGGTCATTCTGGATCAGTGGCAACATACCGGCATCGGCTACAAGCTGATGGAGTTGTTAATTGAGGCGGCTCGCAATAAGGGTATGGAATATATGGATGGAATTGTGCTGCGAGACAATATCCCGATGCGTAAACTTGCCCGGTCTATGGGATTCGATCTCCGGGATCATGAACAGGATGAAGACATCGTTTACATCATTAAAAAACTTTAAGCCGAATGAATATTGATAACAAGAAGCCACTACTATGCTAACCGCTTTTCTCAGTCACAAAGATTGCGAACTACATGATATGGGGGGCGGCCATCCGGAATCTCCGCTGCGTATCGCCGCTATCCGCGACTACCTGATGGAACGTCAGTTATGGGATGTGCTTAATCATATCGATGCACCAAAGATCGATAAAAAACACCTTTACCGCGTCCACAGTCGTGACTATGTGGATTCAATATATCGACGTTTTCCCAGCAAAAAAATGCAGTCATTGGGTGAGGATATGGTGGCCAACCAATATACCCTGGATGCGGCGCTGAGGTCTGCTGGCGCTGTATGTAAGGCTATTGACCTGGTGTTATCCGGCGATGCGAATAACGCTTTTTGCTCGGTTCGCCCGCCGGGGCATCATGCGGAAAAAAGCCGAGCCATGGGTTTTTGTGTGTTCAGCAATGTGGCGGTAGGGGCAGCCTATGCGATTCACAAACACGCACTCACGCGGGTAGCGATACTCGATTTTGATGTACATCACGGCAACGGCACAGAAAATATTTTGCAATACGATGAGCGTGTGCTGTTTTGTTCCAGTTTCCAATATCCCTTCTATCCTTTCGTCATTCCCGACCAAACACGTTCTAATATTGTGCATACGCCGATGCATGCAGGCACCTGTAGTCAGGAGTTTCGTCAGTGGATCAGTGAAACCTGGCTCCCAAAATTACGGGCGTTCAGTCCACAACTTATATTGATTAGTGCCGGATTCGACGCGCACCAGGCTGACCCGTTGGCTGACGTGTTTCTGGATGAGCGTGATTACGGCTGGATAACCGATGAAATAAATAGCGTTGCGCAAGCCAGTTGTGCTGGCTGCATTGTTTCAAGCTTGGAAGGCGGATACGATTTAACCGCGTTATCGCGATCCGTTTACCAGCATATAAAATCCCTGGCCGGCGTTTAATGATGGCAATGTGCTGTCTGTACCACCCTTGATTTCAATCTCAATAGAATGCTAATTTCGTTGCCGTTGTTGCTCGAATTGAACTGACCATTCCAATAAAAAAGGCGAAACGCTCATGTCGATTCAACACAGATCGTCCGCATCAGGCTCGTTTTCTGTCGCGATGATGAATACGATTATACGCTCTCCGCTTATGCCCGAACTAACAGTCGATCCCACCAAAATTAAAAAAAGCCGCGCCAGCATGGATTTTTTCGGCAAGCTGATGCCGGTGGCAAGAGGGGTCGTGGTCAGGCAACAGAAAGTAGGCGGGGTTGAATGTGAAATTCACCAACCGAATAATGCTCCGGCAAATCGGGTGTTGATTTATTTTCATGGTGGCGGGTATTCCCTGGGCTCGCCTCGAACCCATCGACATATCGTATCCCGTCTTGCATCTGAAGCGGCCTTGCGGGCAGTAGTGCCGGATTACAGCAAATCGCCGGAAGCGCCGTATCCTGCGCCGATTGAGGATGCTGTGGCAGTGTATAAAGCAATTCTGGATCAAGGGATAAAACCGGCCAATGTGTTTCTGGCCGGCGATTCGGCGGGTGGCAATTTAGTGTTGGTGACCCTGCTAAGGTTAAAATCACTGGGATTGTCGATGCCCGCGGCTGCCTGTTGTATATCCCCGTGGACTGATCTGACCGTCAGTGGTAATACAATTAACACCAAAACCGATACGGATCACATGCTCAGTGGAACGCTGCTCAATCAATTCGCAGACAACTATTGCCTTGGCTTGGGGCAGGGCGCCCGCCGGGACCAGCCCGGTCTATCTCCGTTATTTGCTGATCTGTCGGGGTTGCCTCCACTGCTGATTCAGGTGGGTTCAGAGGAAGTGCTTCTGGACGACGCGTTGCGCTTTACCGAGAAAGCCGAAGCCGCTGGCGTAAAGGTTAGTTTGCAGGTGTGGGAAAAAATGCAGCACGTTTGGCATCTCCTTTTTTTGTTTGTTAAAGACGGTAAACTGGCGATATCGGAAATGGCACACTTTCTTGATCAGTCGGGCTAAAGCCGGCTGCCTGGTCATGACACTCATCTGCATCCTCGTTGATAATCGTTTACATTTGCATTATATTTGAGCGCACCTCTGTTGCGACTAATTTTCGCACATCTGGAGATCCTCCCGGGTCTTCCGATTTCTTTATCCACACGAAACCGTCGTTATCAAACCCTATTCGATTTCGGAAGTTGCACGGGATGACCTTGCTGGGAACGCTGGCAGGGGGTATCTGATTCACTGACTGGAGAACAGCATGCACCGTTTTAAGAAAGTCGCCTTGGCTACTGCTGTAGTGAGCTCAATTCCGTTAGCTGCAGTTGCTGACACCTCAAAAACCACCATCACTGGTGACGCTGTGGTGGATCACTATGGAGCCATTGCCTACGCCGTCTTTACCGACTCGCTGACAACAGCAAAACAATTACAGTCCAATATCGAAGCATTGCTTTTTGAGCCAAGCCAAAAGACCCTGGATCAGGCTCGTGCAGCATGGCTGGCTGCCAGGGTTCCTTATCAGCAATCGGAAGTGTTCCGCTTCGGTAACCGTATCGTCGACGAATGGGAAGGTCAGCTGAACGCCTGGCCCTTAGACGAAGGCTTGATGGATTATGTTGACACAGGCCGCTACCACCATGAAATGGGTAATGCCGGAGCCACAGCCAATATCATCGCCAATACCTCGATTACGATCGGTGGCAAAAAAGTGGACCTTTCAGAAATTACACCGGATGTGCTCGGTAGCCTGAACGAAATTGGCGGATCTGAAGCCAACGTTGCGACCGGTTATCACGCAATAGAATTTTTATTGTGGGGGCAGGATCTGAACGGGACCCAGGCCGGTGCGGGTGACCGGCCTTATACCGATTACGTTGTCGGTAAGGGGTGTAGCCATGGCAACTGCGACCGGCGGGGCGAGTATATCCAGGCTGCAGCTCAGCTGTTAGTAAATGATCTTGCTTACATGCAGGGCCAGTGGGCGAGCGATAAAAAAGACAATTACCGTGCAAAACTGAATAGCGATAACCCTACAGCAGGGCTAACCAAGGCTTTATTCGGGATGGGCAGTTTAGCGTTGGGGGAGTTGGCTGGTGAAAGAATGAAAGTCGCCCTAACTGCAAATTCCACCGAGGATGAACATGATTGTTTCAGCGATAATACCCATCACTCCCATTTCTATGATGTGAAGGGCATTGAAAATATTTATTTCGGACATTACGTCAGGGTGGACGGGACGACGCTAGCCGGTCCGTCCATAGCCGATTTGGTGGAAAAGTCCGACCCCGGACTGGCCGATGCCACGCGTACACAATTCGGAAAAACGATCGCAGTGATGCAATCCATTGTGGATATGGCGGAAGACGGAACCAACCCTATGAAATTTGATCAAATGATCGCGGAAGGCAATAGCAAAGGTGCGGCAGTTATAGAGCATGCGATTACCAGTTTGGTGAATCTTACCCGTCAGATCGAAAAAGTCTCGTTCGCAGTGGGTATTGAAAACCTGAACCCCGATACAGCGGATCATGATTTTTAGAATGCAGATTGAATTACCACGAAGCAGATTAAAGCGTGTTTTTATTGCCGGTATGCTCGCTTTAACCAGTGGTCCGGTAGTTGCCTTTCCGGCAGCGACCGGAGGGTCCACCAGTGTGAACAAGCAAGATGCCAACGCATTCTCACTACCCTCTGCCAACATGTCATTTGAAAACAGAATTGATTTCAATGTTGGCAATAGCTTTTTTCGTAATCCCTGGGTTATAGCGCCGGCCTCGACCGGCGCACGGGACGGGTTGGGTCCTCTGTTTAACACCAATGGGTGTCAGAACTGTCATATCAAAGACGGCCGTGGACACCTGCCCCAACCTGGTGAAGACAATATGGTTTCTATGCTGGTCCGCATCAGTATCCCCCCTGCAACCAAAGAGGACTGGAAGCGGGTGCACGAGTTAGGTGTTATCGCTGACCCCGTGTATGGCGATCAGATTCAGGATTTTGCGATTCCCGGCGTCAAACCCGAAGCCAGCATCAAACTTAGTTTCACAACCAAAACCATCACCCTGGCAGACGGTGAAAAGGTGGAACTCAGCAAGCCGATTGTAAGCTTGGGCGACTTCGCCTATGGAGACCCCCATCCCCAGTTGTCGACTTCCCTTCGTTTAGCTCCTCCTATGATTGGCTTAGGGTTGCTGGAAGCAATACCAGAGTCCGAACTGCGAAAGTTAGAAGACGAGAGCGATAAAAACGGAGACCAAATCTCAGGGCGGCTGAATCGAGTCTGGGACAGCGCCCGTAAAGGGTACACTGTCGGGCGCTTTGGCTGGAAAGCGGAACAACCATCGTTACGGCAACAAAATGCAGCAGCATTCAGCGGGGACATCGGCATCACTTCCTCCTTAATTCCCGATGAGTCCTGTACCCCGGCCCAAAAGGAATGTAACGAACAGCCATCCGGCGGCAGTCCAGAAATTACGGATAAGCTATTGGACCTGGTTACATTCTATTCCCGTAATTTGGCGGTGCCATTGAGGCGGGATATAGAGGACCCTGAGGTTAAAAAAGGCGAACAATTGTTCCGCTCTATCGGTTGCATGGACTGCCATAAAGCCCCGTTTACCACCGCCGATCTTGTTGAACACAAAGAGCAAGGCAAGCAGATTATTTATCCTTTTACTGATCTCCTATTGCACGATATGGGCGAAGACTTGTCGGATAATCGGCCGGTGTTTGCCGCCAGTGGCAGAGAGTGGCGTACGCCGCCTTTGTGGGGGCTGGGTTTGACCCGCGTGGTTGGCGATGCGGAGCATTATCTGCATGATGGTCGCGCCCGCAGTCTGCTGGAAGCGGTGCTTTGGCATGGAGGAGAAGCCGAATCCAGTCAACAGAAGGTCGTTAACATGACAACAGAACAACGTAATGCCCTGATTAGATTTCTAGAGTCCTTATAATGAAAATGACACGAATAACAATTTTGATCCTGGTCGCTTTGCTAGCGGTGTCTTGTTCGCAGCCCTCGGCAGAGGATAAATGGATGCAGTTTGTTACACAGACTGTGGGTAAACAGTATCAGGACTTCGCTGATGAAAGCTCAGCCTTGGCCGCTGCTGCAGGCGGGTATTGTGGTAGAGACGGAAATCCGGAATCGGATTTACAGTTACTGCAACAACAATGGCTGAAAACGATGAGTGCCTGGCAAACAGTACAGTGGGTCCGCTTTGGGCCTATTGTTCAGAACAACGAAGATTGGCGCATTCAATTCTGGCCGGATAAAAAAAATCTGGTTAGTCGTAAAACACAGCAACTATTACAGAAAGACGAGCCGATAACCGATGCGGTAATTGAAAGTGCCAGTGTCGTCATACAAGGGCTGAGTGAGTTGGAGTTGCTACTTTTTGATGAGGAATACACGCCGGTTTACGCTGCAGACGATCCGATGGCGCAACGGCAGTGCCAGTTATTGGAAGCGGTTAGCAATCGCTTAAAGAAAACCACCAGCCAAATAGCGGCAGATTGGAAAGATCCGGCGGCTAATGAGGAATGGCTGAATACCATAGCCGATCAAGACGAAAAACAGCTGGCATCGCTGCGTAACGGAAAAATAGTTGATTCGATTCTGGCGCAAGTGGAGCGCGTAAAGGTGGATAAGCTGGGCGGTCCGTTGGGCTTTAAAAACCGGAGCAAACAAGCCAACGGGTATTTTTCCGAATCCTGGCGCAGTGGCAGTTCGCTTGAAAACGTCAAGCACAATTTAGCTGCGATCAAAGCTTTGTTGGCACACCCGGATGAATACGACCTTTCGGATTATCTGATAGAGCATGATCAAGCGGAACTTGCGCAAAAACTGGCAGCTAGCCTGGATAGTATTCTCACCCAGATTGAGGCAGTGGATGCTGATCTGAAAGTGGCAGTGACGCAACCACAGTCGAAAGCGGAAATAGCCAAAATCTACGATCAGGTGAATGGCTTAAACCAAATACTGCGTGAGCAACTGGCCCCCGCCCTGGGTGTGGTATTGGGATTCAATTCAAACGACGGAGACTGATGGTGGCGGTACTGGATCGTAGAAGATTCTTAAGCAACTCTTTTACGTTTGTTGCTGGTGGATTCGCGCTATCGCTGACTGGATGTGAGCAGTCCAAAGCGAGGTCCTATACCGGGGCCATCTTATCCGGATGCGATGATTTCAAAGGACAACATTATGCGGCATGCGTGGGAGCAGAAGGGGATTTACGTTTTCTGGTACAGGTCCCGCAGCGAGTGCATGGATCGCTGGCGGATGTAGCGAACCAGGTCGCGTTCTTTTTTGCCCGTCGACCAGGTAACGAAATGTACCTTGTGGACATGAGCAGCGGGAAATTGCTCCATACGATTCAGTCCGCACCCGACCGGCATTTCTATGGGCATGGTGTACTTAATGCCACAACCGGTTTACTTTACACAACTGAAAACAATATGAACGACCTGAGTGGCGTGATCGGCATCTATCAAGTCGGTAACGCGGAAGGTGTTCCGGAAACGGTCACCCGAATCGGGGAATTCAGCAGTCATGGAATCGGGCCCCATCAATTGGCGTTGTTGTCAGATCAACAGACGCTGGTGGTCGCAAACGGCGGCTTGCAAACCCATCCGGATTCCGGCCGCAGAATTCTCAATCCGGAGCACATGGATTCCAATCTTGCCTACCTGGATTTACAGGAGGGTACGCTTTTGGAGAAGCATTCTCCTCCGCACCGTAAAATGAGTATACGGCATCTGGATGTCTCAGCAGATGACAGCGTCGTAGCCGGAGTGCAGCACCAGGGTGAACTCACTGATGAAGTACCGTTATTGGTCAGTCACCGATTGGGCGGGGAGATGCATTGGTGGTCCATGCCGATAGCGCTACAGCTTCAAATCAAACAATACATTGCGAGTATTGCCGTTGACCAAGCCGGTCAGATTGCCATGGTGAGCTGTCCCCGTGGCAATGTGGTTACCAGTTGGGATATTGCTCGCGGAACGTTGCTAGGAACCCTGCGCAGTGAAGATGCAGCGGGCCTTTTCCGCAGCCACGCCGGAGCAGGGCAGCCGCCCGCCTGGCAGGTTACTAATGGCACCGGGGAAATTTATTCACTTCAGGTCACCGATGGCCGGATGATGCGGCGCTCGCCTCATCACCTTAATTTGCGCTGGGACAATCACATTACGCTGATATAGCGGTCCACTTTAGTTAGCTTGCTTCACTTCCATTGAACGTCACACATAGGCCACGCGGGATATCTCCGTGTTGTATATTGGCGAATTTATGCTACATTGTAGGATTGTAGGACAATATAGAGCAGATGAGGTGATGTGGTTATGAAACTCGATTCCATGTTAAGTGGTATGCCGGTCAAGGCGCGGGTCAAGGTGGAAGCAGCGGTGGACAATCTGTCCGTGGTATTGCAGATGCGTAATCCTAGGGTGCTCACCTCCATGGCGCCATCTGCGATGCGTGGTCTGGTGTTAAAGCAAGGTAAGAATGGCTCCAGTGTTCAGATGAAATCAGATCATCCGGTACAATTCGATTTCGACTATAAAATGGATTTTCCGGAGATGCGCAGGCTTTATCAGCGCGCGGTAGAAAACCAATGGAATGCGGATAAAGACCTCCCTTGGGAAACCGATGTTGATCCTGTGAACCCGGAAGTGCCGATTATCTCGAATGATTTCATGACCCCCGAGGCACTCAGGTCGCTGCCGGTCAAACTCACCGAACAGCAACGCTATGACCTGAATTATCATATTGCTTGTTGGATGCTAAGCCAGTTCATGCACGGTGAACAGGGGGCACTTTATGCGTCCGCTCAGGTCACCGAAAGCGTGGGATGGATGGAGGGTAAGTTGTTCGGAGGCAGTCAGGTGATGGACGAAGCCCGGCATTTGGAGGTGTTTTGTCGTTACCTTACGGACAAGCTGGGTAAACGTTATGAGATTAACGATAACCTGTTCGTGATTTTGGACGATTTACTGACGGATGCACGCTGGGATTTCAAATTCCTGGGTATGCAAATTATGGTAGAAGGCCTGGCGCTGGGCGCGTTCAGAACCATTCATAACATGAGCGAAGAACCTTTATTAAAGCAAATGCTCAAATACGTAATCCGGGACGAGGCGCGCCATGTTCATTACGGTGTGCTTGCGTTAAAGAAACATTTCACAGACTCGCTTTCTGAAGTTGAACGGCGGGAACGGGAGGATTGGGCTTTCGAAGTTGCGGTGTTGATGCGTAATCGCTTCATGGCTCATGAGATATTTGAGGAGTGGTTTGAAGGTACTATCAGTCGGCAGGCCTGGAATCAGCTTATTTCCACATCGCCGGCGATGTTGCAATTTCGCCGCAATATGTTTTGCCGGTTGATTCCAAATCTGGATTTTATCGGACTGATGTCCGATCGTATCCGACCCCACTATGCCCGCTTCGGTATGCTGGATTATCTGCAAGGTAAAAACGCGAGCCAACTGACAGAGGGTGAGATGATGGCGGATCTGCATTAAAGCCGGTTTGCCTTTGGAAATCACGCTGATCAATTTAAGTGCTAAATTAGATTGAAACATCTAATCAATGCTGCCATAAAGGAAATTGTGTAAATCTTCAATCCTGATGGGAGCACAATATGGCTAATGCGTTTGGTAATCTCAACGCCGACACGGCGAAAGAATGGGTGGAAAAGCTAGAGAAGCAATTGCACAAAGCTCAGGATCGCGCGACTCAAGCTCGTGATCAATTATTGGAAGCGCAGGAACGATGGCGTATTAAGGCAACGGCAACAGCCCAGGTGGCGGTCGAAAAAGCACACGACGCAGTGGAAGTGGCTGTTTTATTGGTTGAAGATACTCGCAAAGATTTGACTCAGGCAAAAATAGAAGCGCAGATCGCACAATTGCGGGAGCGCTTTTTTGAAACTGAACACAAGCTTCGGGAGCAGGTGATCGCAAAGGAAGAGGAGTTGCGTGCCCGCTTTGAAAAGGAACTGGAGGACGCTTACGAACGTGCCCGCAAGCAAATAGAAAGTGCCATGGAGAGCAAGTACGCAAAGAAGGTAAAAGCGTATACCAAAGCGTTTGAAGACCGGGTGGTAACCGCCGCGAAGCAGGTTGAGAAAAGAGAGCAGGAACTGCTCAAGAAAAGTGGCCTCACTCTGAGAGAAAAAAAGCCGGTTGCTAAGAAAGCGCCCCGCAAGGCGCCTGCAAAGAAACCCGCTGCGAAAAAAACATCCATCAAAAAGGCGCCCGCGAAAAAGACTGCGGCTAAGAAGGCCGCCGCCAAGAAGACAATGGCGAAAAAAACCGTGAAAAAAGCCCCCGCGAAGCGGACCACGGCAAAGAAAACAGCGCCTAAGAAAGCCCCTACATCCTGAGTTTCCTAATGTGTTTGGGAAGAAAAGCCGGTGCAATGAGCTAAATTGTCATTGAATTGGCTTGACCAAGCAGTCAGAATCTCTGCCTTATCTAATCAGATTTTAGAAATAAGAAGGAGATTCACGTGGCTGCTGCCTATATTGTTGATGCTGTTAGAACTGCTGGTGGACGAAGAAACGGGCGTTTGAGTAACTATCATCCCGCTGATCTGGGGGCTGTTGTTATTGACGCCTTGCTGGAGCGAACCGGAATTGACCCCGCAATGGTCGAAGATGTCATTTTTGGTTGTGTCAGCCAGATTGGCCCTCAAACCTTCAATATGGCCCGAACTGCCGTACTGGCGTCCAAACTGCCGGTTGACGTTCCGGGCGTAACGGTTGACCGCCAATGCGGTTCGGGTCAGCAGGCCATTCACTTCGCTGCGCAGGCGGTGATGTCCGGGAATCAGGATGTAATCATTGCCGGTGGCGTTGAAAACATGAGTATGACGCCAATCGGCTCGCCGCTCGCCATTGCAGCAAAAGCCGGTATGCGCACACCGTTTGACGGCGATATGATTTCCAGCCGCTATCCGGGCGTGGAATTCAGCCAGTTTGTAGGCGCAGAACGCATGGCTGAAAAGTACGGCGTAAGTCGCGAAGATCTGGATAACTTCGCTTTTCAAAGCCACATGAAGGGCGCTCAAGCTTACGATGAAAATCGCTTTGACTCTGAAATCATTCCTCTCACCGTGGAAGTGGAAGGTCAGTCTGTGGTGCACAACGTGGATGAAGGCTTGCGTCGTAATTCAACGCTGCAGGCACTGCAGGAGCTGCAACCGTTACAGGAAGGCGGCGTAATCACAGCGGGATCGGCGAGTCAGATTTGTGATGGTTCAGCCGCGGTTATGATCGTCAGTGAGCGTGCATTGAAACAATATGGCTTAACGCCGTTGGCTAAGATTCATGATATGACCGTGGTAGGCTCGGATCCAACGATGGTCCTGGAAGGACCAATTCCAGCCACTCACAAAATATTGCAAAGAACCGGCCTTAGTATGGACGATATCGCGCTGTATGAGGTGAACGAGGCGTTTGGCTCAGTACCACTAGCCTGGAGCAATGCTTTGGGGGCGGATCTGAGTAAACTCAACGTCAATGGTGGTGCCCAGGCCTTAGGCCACCCTTTGGGCGCAACCGGAGCGAAATTGATGGCTACCCTGACCTATGAGCTGCGTCGTCGTAAACAGCGGTTCGGGTTATTGGCGATCTGTGAAGGCCTGGGTACGGCTAACGCCACCATCATTGAAAACATGGATTTCTGATAATCAACAATAGTCCATAGAAATGGCAGGGCAAATTTGCCTTGCCATTCTCAATTCTGAACATAAAATACGATGTTCAATTGACAACCTGCCGTGAATCAGACACTTTCACCTGTTGGTCAACACGGGTTAATATCTGATATCGAATAGACTAAATTAATTCTTCCTTTTGCACGTGGAATCATCAACCTATACTGTGGAGATGAGCCTAAAGAATGTGCGCAATAATCAGTTGAAGGACGCGAAATCAATCCAAATGAGAGATAGTGGATTCCTGCTCAGGTCACTGCAGGATGGTACCGAGATCCCACTCGACCAGCGAAGTGCTTTGGTGGGACGGGAGCTTGAATGTGAGATTAGTCTTGATAGCGGACACATATCCCGCTATCACGCCAAGCTGACCCTGCTTGATGAGGGCATACAGGTAGAGGATCTAAACTCCACCAATGGTACTTTTGTTAATGGTACTCGTATCAATCGGACGGAAATCCTGCTCCCGGGGGACGAGATACGCTTTCACGAGATGGCGTTCAAGTTAATTTCTGCTCAGGATGACGGCATTTCCGATGTGATGTTGATTGATTCCATGAGTTACCCCGAATCGCAGCTTTCGGATTCCGGCTTTTCTGATTTTAACTTCTCCGAAGACTACGACCAAGATCTGTTTGGTGCTGCGGAACAGGACCCATCAGGCGCTGAACGCGAGCAAAAAAGGGCGAAAGAGGCGCAAAATAAGAATGATCCTTCCCGCGGTCAGAGTGCGCGAGCCAGAAAAAAAGCGCAACAGAATAAAGCGCCGCCTCGCGCTGACCAGACCAGTCAGCCTGATAGAAGCGGAAATTCTTCTCCAAATTCTTCGGGACAGAAGGCGCCGGGTCAAAAGCCATCGCCAGCTGCTGAAGTCAAAATTACTGAAGCCAAACTGGAAGATGCGCGCAGGAAGGCGGCACAGCTCGCTGCCGCGCGGGCGAATGCAGGCATAATCATGGATCTGCCGGAAGGGCAGGAATCGTTAGCCCAATCACGGCCGAAGCCGATTGACGTGACTGAGCAACCGCAAAAACCCAAGGCAGAAGAATTCAAGGCGCCGCCGGGGTTTGCCCGTTCCAGAGATTTTGATAAAGAGGACATGGGGTATCCCGATCTCAGTGTCCACTTGACTCAAATGCCGGATCAACAGGAGCCAAGTAAAAAGATTTCCACGGCTGAACTTCTGGTTAAACTCAACCAGAACAAAGCAAATGCCCCACAGTCTAGGGCACCGGAAACACCACGACGGGCAGTGGACGATACGAATGAATTGGCTGCATTAATGCCTGAGTTGCGTCGTGCCCAACAAAAAGCAGCGCAACATGAAAGAAAACCGGAGCCACCGAAACCGGCTCCGGAACCGGTCAATCCGTTTGCCGGATTACTGGAAGACGAAGAAGACGATGCTCCGGCACCGGTCAGCCGTAAACCGCCACCTGCGAATAAAGCGCCGGCTAAGCCGGTAAAGAATGCGAAAACCGCGAACACGGGAAAAGGCAACAGGATCGAGCCGAACTTTGATGACGGCGCTGATCTGATGGATATGGATGACATGAGCCTGCTGCAGGATCGGGCAGAGCGAATGGTGACCTCGCCGGATAACGGCAGTGGCCCGCGTATGGTGATGCTAACGGCGCCTGTGCGGGGTAAAGTATTTTCACTGATAGCTAAAAATAAGAATACCTGGACCATAGGCCGTGGGCAGGAGGCTGATTTTCGCATACTGGACAAAACCGTTTCCCCGTCTCATGCCCGCATTCGAAAATTGGGCTCAGATTGGGTGTTGGAGGCAGCCGAAGGGCAGAATCCGATAGCAATAAATAATCGCCCGGCGGAGTTCAGCACCTTGCAACCGGGTGACGTCATCCGGATAGGTCGGATGGAAATGATTTTCCGTGTTGATCAAAAATCCATTACGCCGGTGAAAAAGGAACCGGTGTTTCTGGCCTCCGGCCTTAATCTCGGTTTGTTGATCGGCGCGTTGGTTATTCTGGGTGTGACCTTGGGTGTTCTTTTAGTGTAAGAGAAAGTCCGTTCCGGTGAAGGGCGGGGGTTAGACCACCCGACCCTCATCCAAGCCACCAAACGCGGCAAACAGATCCTTACAAAACTGCGCTAATTCAAGCGACATTACGGCAAAATCCTGATCAAATTGCTGCGCCCTGTCTTCGGCATCGGCTTCATTGGCTTGATCTATTAATTTATCTTCAAACTTCAGTCGCTTGATTGATAAATCGCTTTCGATAACGCAGTGCAGGCTGTCATTCCAATTTACCGCCAGCTTGGAACAATGTTTACCGGATTCCAAAATCGTTTTCACCTCATCCGCATCCAGATCCTGAGCTTTACAGCGAATGACGTTGGCAGAATCGGATGGATTGCTCAGTTCGCATTCCTTTTCCAGTTCAAAGGGGGGATGGGCTGACTGCTCGCTCAACCAGTTCGTCATCACATCAGTGGGGACTTGTTTGGAAGCGGGAGGAATAACCGGAAGCGTACCCAGCGTGTCACGCAGGTGGCTCATAAACTGCTCGGCTTTATTGGCACTGGCGGCGTCGATTAACAACAGGTTTTCTTTTACATCAATATAACCGTATACACGATGGGATTTAGTAAATGCTCTTGGCAGTAATTCCAGCATCACATCGTCTTTTAATTTATCGCGCTCTTTACGAAAAATCTTACGGCCTTCTTTCTGTTCGATAAACTCTGCTTTTTCCTGCACGGCTTCCTTAATAACAGAAGACGGTATGACTTTTTCTTCCTTTTGAGCACACAGCATAATATTGCCGTTGCAAACGTGTACAAAGTCAAAGTCAGGATCGCCAGCGGCGCCGGAAAGTGGGGGAACCCAGCCGTATTTACTGACATCCTGGCGGCCGCAAGGATGGAAAGCCTTTTCAGCCAGCAATTCTGTTAATTTTTCCGAGTCAAAATCAAAGGGCTTGGTGAAACGATAAATGCGTAAATTCTTAAACCACATATAACCTGTCCGAACAAAATGGACGACGATTATGAGACAATCAGCGCGTTAATCCAACCCAAAATAGGTCTGCTTTTGAACTATCTTCGCAATCATCCCGAACACACCAAAACCGGTCTGCGGTTGTTATTCGCCCATGGCGCGGGAGCACCTATGGATAGCGGGTTCATGAATTTCTTTTCGGAAGCAATAAGTGCTTGCGGGGTGGAAGTAATACGGTTCGAGTTTCCCTATATGCAAAAACGCAGACAGACTGGGGGGAAGCGTCCACCGGACCGTATGCCGGTTTTATTGGACTGTTATCGTGAAGTCATCGAGCATTGGGGCGGGGCCGGGCAGTGTGTGCTCGCGGGGAAATCCATGGGTGGTCGTGTTGCCTTAATGGTATTAGCGGACCGTGGTGCGAAGGCTGCGGTGTCCATCGGCTATCCGTTTCATCCACCGGGTAGACCCGAGCGACTAAGGGCAGAGCACTGGTCGCAGATTCAGTCTCCCTGGTTAATTCTCCAGGGTACCCGCGACCCTTTCGGAAAACCGCAGGAGGTAGCGCAGTATCCGCTTCCGCAGTGCGCGCAGTTACGCTGGATTGATGAAGGGGATCACGATTTCAAGCCACGAAAGCGCAGCGGTCTGACACAGCAAACGCTGTGGGCACAGTCTGCTGAAATGGCCGCTAATTTTGTCATTAATTTGGAGCGAAAATGAATATAAGTGTATCCCGGATCTTGGTGTTATGTGCCCTGGTCAGCACAGGGCTGATGACCACCGGATGCGAAAAGCTCAGGGTGGAGCCGGTAAAGGTGAGTGGTGAAGCCATAGTTGGTCACTGGTATGCGGAGCAGAATCACAGTGCTGATTCAATCCATGCCAGACGTCGTGTCTATTTACAGATACGGGATGACGGGTTTGTCCGTTATTACAATTTGTTGTGTGAAACAGACCAGCAAAGCCAGATGACCCGTCGGCGTAGCCTGGAATTGGATTACACGCCGCTAAAACGGTTGAACCACAAAAAAATGCTTTTGCAACGTTATCCTTTGACACCGCAGTTTGAATTGACGATTGGTCAATGGCCTGACGGTAGCCGTATCGGACCGTCGGTTGCGGTTAATGCAGAGGGCTTAGATGACACGACCAGTGGCGATCAGTTCGAAGTGGATAATGTGTTGCTGCAGCGGATTCAGGAATCCGAAATCCCGGCTTTTCAGCAATGGCAGTGTGGATGACGGGTGTATCGGCTTTAGTGTGTTAACCACTCCAGAACGCCATGTGAGGTTGAAGTGAACAACAGGGTTTCCATCACCAGAAGTATAAGAAGGAACGACCAGCAAAAAACGCCAGACCGGTGAGGGGTTTCGGTTTCCAGTGCTGTTACCCGCTGCCGGGTTTCAGTAGCTGCAAACGAGGACAGTTGTATTTGTTTTGAGTTGCTGTCCGCGTTCTGCAGTAACTTTATGACAGCGGTAACCAGCGATTTGCTCTGCGTTTGATCGGCTGCCTCCAGGTCACAAACTTCTTCACAGGCCGCATTCAAATCGGCTTTGATGTGTCGCCTCAGTTTGTTTGGCCAGAGTGCGGTTGCAATGTGTAAGATCGTTTTGCGCAGATTATCTCCTCGTCTGGCATGACAGAACTCATGGCTCAGAACAACCTGCAACTGTTCCTTGCTGAGCCTGTTAAGTAAGCCTTTAGATACGAACACGGTGGGTTTCCATAGCCCGCTACACCAGGCCAACAGGCTGGTACTGTCTATGATACGAAATGGCAGCTGCTCCGGCGCAGAGCTTTGTTCCAGCGAAAGTGATTCTAAAGTCATCAGCTTACGTTGGGCGCGCTGTACCCGGTTGTACACCAGTGTGATAAAAACCATTAGCAGTAGGAATGCGACCGAGGCCATAGCGGCTCCAACGATGGATTCCCGGGTGATTAAAGGTGTGTGGGGGCTGCAATCGTTTTGGTGGCAATGTGGTGGCTGAAATAATCCGGTAAGTGCGGGGTGCATACTCAAGGCGACAACCCAGGCAGCGATAAAGGGAGGTAGCAGGCCATAAACCAGCAGGCTGAGAGCTCGCTCCCGGGGATGGCAGCGGCGGGTGGTTACGCGCATTAGGGGAAATGACAGCGCGGTCAGCAAGGAGGAAAACTGGGTGACAAAGAGCCAGAAGAAAGAAATCTCTGCAATCGTGCGCAGTGCTTCAATCACCTTCGTGTCCGCTGTCCGTGTTCGATGATTCGGCGGGGGTTTGGTTGATTGCTTCATTGAACCTGGATCGCAGTTCTGGATTTTCGCTGGCAAGATATTCCATAAACCCGGATATGACGGGCTCCATTTCGCCACTGCCCAGTTCATCGGCAATGTCTTTTAATAAATTGCTAATGATGCTGGTTTTGTCGACTTTAGCCCGATAAATGAACGCTCTTCCGCATTTGTTTCTTATTAGCAGGTCCTTGCGATACAGGCGCTCCAGAGTGCTTTGTACGGTGCTCAGTCCGATATCGGATTGTTTCAGATGATCCAGAACCTGTTGCGCAGACTGATCACCGCACTCCCACAGGATATTCAGTACAGCCAGTTCACGCCGTCCCAGCACGGGCATACGCGAGGCTTTACGTGTCAGTCCCAGCCACCCAATTAGCCCCTTAGTAGTTGATACCATTTAAAACCGATCCCTTATCGGTATTGGAATACCGTGTTACGTTTGCGCCCGCTTGGGAATGAAGTGTACTGAAAAAAAGGCCTTCTAAAAAACAATTTTTGATGATGCATCCAGAATCCGTGATCGTCCGTATATAGGTCAGTCCGCCGTTAGTGTGTGGTTGAGGGGAACCGTTTAATGAAAACAGTAGCAAAATTCAGTTTAATATTGGCAAGTGTCACCGGATTTGCAGAAGGCGCAGATCCGATTGCTGTTGAAGAAGTGGTCGTGGAAGGCCGCCGGGTGAATTTGGTGGGGGAAGCCGTATCGGCTTCCCAGGGTGAGATCAGTCAGGAAGAAATTAAATTGCGTCCCTTGCTAAGAACCGGCGAAGTGCTTGAGCTGGTGCCGGGTATGGTGGTGACCCAGCACAGCGGTACGGGCAAAGCCAACCAATATTTTATGCGCGGTTTCAATCTGGACCATGGAACCGAATTTTCCACTACGGTAGACGGTATGCCGGTGAATATGCGATCCCATGGCCACGGTCAGGGGTATACGGATCTTAACTTTCTTATTCCGGAAACTATCAGCAACATTAAATATAAAAAAGGGCCGTACTACGCTGATGTTGGAGACTTTAGTGGCGTGGGCAGTGCAGAAATGCAAACTGCCAATGAGTTTGACCAGGGCACTGTAGAGTTGACGTTAGGTGAGTATGACTATTCTCGCTTGCTGGCCACCAACAGCGTGAGTAGCGAAAGCGGTCAATGGCTATATGGATTGGAAGCTAATTTTAATAATGGACCCTGGACTGATATCGAAGAGGACATGGAAAAACTGAATTTGATTTTAAAGCATGCGCGGGAGGTGTCCGGGGGAACGTTGCAATTTACTTTGATGGCATACGACAATCAATGGAATAGCGCGGACCAGATTCCTCAGCGTGCTGTGGAGGCGGGTATTATCGATGATTTCGGGTCAATAGATACCCGTGTCGGCGGCGAATCCAGCCGTTATAGTTTCAGTACTTTATGGAGTAACGGGGCGTTTGAGGTGTCAGCATACGCAGTGCAGTACGACATGACACTGTGGTCTAACTTCACCTATTTTCTTGACGATGAAAACAGGGGTGACCAATTTGAACAAGTAGATGAGCGTTGGATATATGGCGGGCGTGCCAGCTACCTAATGAAGGATACAATCGCGGGTAAGAGCACGATAAATAAGTTCGGTACCGAATTGCGCTACGATGCCGTTGATGAAGTGGGGTTGTATCACACAGCAGCCCGGCAACGCCTGGGTGCTGTCCGCAGTGATGAATTGGATGAATTCAGTATCGGGCTTTATTGGGAGAACCAGATTTTCTGGAGCAGTGCCCTGCGCACGGTGTTTGGTCTACGGTATGACTATTATGATTTCGATGTCGCAAGCCGTATCCCTATGAACAGTGAAGGTGTTGATCTCAGCGTGAATGGCGGTCAATCAGATGACAGTCAACTGTCAGCAAAAGCCAGCTTGATTTATACCATAAACGAGCAGTGGGAAACCTATCTGTCGGCAGGACAGGGCTTTCACTCCAATGATGCCCGTGGTGCCACCATTCAGGTAGATCCGTTGTCGGGCGTTAATGTAGCGCAGGTAGACCCATTGGTCGCATCCTTCGGCTATGAGGCCGGGTTACGCGGCTTTTGGCATGAGCGATTAAACACATCTATCGCTTTGTGGCAACTGGATCTGGACAGCGAATTGCTGTTTGTGGGGGACGCCGGCACCACGGAACCGAGCCGTGAGTCCAGGCGTCGCGGCGTGGAGATCACCGCGTATTATCGCCTGACTGACGACTGGACACTGGATTTGGAATACGCTCATACCGATGCGGAATTTGTCGGCAACGATGCCGGTGGTAATCATGTGCCCGGGGCGATCAATGATGTATTGCAAACCGGCATCAGCGCAGACTTTGATAATGGTTGGTTCGGTAGTGCGCGGTTGCGGTATTTCGGCGAGCGGACGTTGGTGGAAGACGGTTCAATTACTTCGGACCCCAGCACCGTTGTTAACTTGCGAGCCGGATATCACTTTGCCAGCTGGACCTTAACAGCTGATTTGTTAAATGCGCTGGATAGCGATGATCACGATATTGACTACTATTATGAATCACGTTTGACCACTGAGCCATCGGGTGCAGGGATTGAGGATATTCATTACCATATTCTGGAACCACGCACGCTCCGGATTTCATTGGCACTGGAATACTGAGTCGTTGGCCGGAAGGGGTAGATGCCCGCGCCCGGTTTCAACCGAGTCGGGTTGTGGCCTCTGCAGTCGGTAAAATTGCGGAGGTCACACGACTTTATTGGAATGCGTTTTAGGCAGCGAGTAGTGTTTCGCCCACAAATGTAGATAGCGTTGCTTTTCAGATTTCCAGATGGCATCACTCCAGCCTAACTCTTCCTGACAAATGGTTTTTATGCTGTCCAGCTGGCTGGCTGCGCCGCCAGGAATCAACAACCCCAGCCGCGTGCGGCGTAATAGCAGATCATCTAAATGAACGACCGCCTCCTGCCGTGCAGCCCACCTTAGTTCTGCCAAGCAGAAGCGGGTAGTGGTAATGGGTCTTAATTCTCCGCCGCGAGCATTTTGTTTAATCTGAAGAGAATAGTTTCCATAGCTGCCTATCAAACGCCGTGATAGGCCTGGATTATCTAATGCCAAATCGCGCTCGGTTGTGGTGGCGGTTTCCAGCGGAGGGCTATTTTCGTCCACCGTGACTTCCGGCTTTATGTTTTGCAGGATAATTCCAATCACATCCAGTGCGATAAGGCGGAATGTAGTCAATTTTCCTCCGCTGACACTGATCAGGTTTTTATCCTGCCATACTTTATGTTCCCGCTTTTCTTTGGACGGCGGTTTGCTGCGATCTTTACTGATCACAGGCCTTACACCGGCGTAACTTGAAATGATGTGTTCTTTTTGCAAATCGCTGCCTGGAAATTGTTGCTTTACCAGGGTTAAAAGATAGTTCAATTCAGCTTGCGAGATTTCAGGCTCAATGGACAGGCTGGTCTTGTGATCCAGGTCGGTCGTGCCAACAAGGGTGGTTTGTTCCCAAGGCAAGATAAATACAGCGCGTTTATCTTGCGGGTGAAATAAAGTTAGCGCATCGGTTACTGGCGCATACTGATGAGGTATGACAATGTGGCTACCCCGAAGCGGGCGGATAGTTCGTTCACCGCTGACCGGCTCGCGCAGGCTATCACTCCAGGCACCGGTCGCGTTAACCACCGTGCGCGCTCTAATATGCAATGATTTTCCGTTGGTTATATTGTTGACCTGGACACCGGAGACATTATCACTTTGATCGAGTAGCAGTTTTTGCACCTGCATATAATTGCCGGCCAGCGCGCCCTGGTGCAAAGCCGCATGCAGCACCCGCAACACCAGCCGTGCGTCATCCGTAACGGCATCGGTGTAATAACTGGCACCTTTCAGATTGTCAGCATTTAGCGCGGGAATCCTGAGTTTGAGTTTTTTTTCATCCAGATACCCATGGGAGGTCGTTCCGGCCAATTTGTCGTAGATTGCCAGCAAACTATTCAATACCAATTTTCCCGGCAATTGCCCTTTGCGTATTGGGAATAGAAAATCCATTTGTTCGACCAGACCGGGAGCCGCTCTTAACAGGTGATCACGTTCTTGCACTGACTGCTTAGTCAATTTAAGATCGCCCTGGGTTATATAACGTAAACCGCCATGCACCATTTTGGTCGTTCGGCTGGATGTACCCCAGGCAAAATCTTTTTGCTCAAATAAGACTGCGGACAACCCGTGAAGGGCGGCTTGGTATAAAATGCCCGCCCCGGTGATTCCTCCACCAATAATCACCACATCCCACGCATCCTGCTTGCGGGTCAGGGTATTCCAAAAGTCTTCACGATCAATCAGGCTGGTCACTATCCGCTTCCCTGGGAGTGGTGGTTTTTCCATGCTTATGAAAGATGGTACCTTTCAGTATAACAGTGGATTTGCGTTACATCGGCTTTCCAGGTGTGCTTGTTGCGGCGTTCAGTTTTGCGCGCAGTGCAGTCAGTCCGAATGTTTTGCTCAATATGTTGTCGCGTATCGGTTGGGGCAGCCAGCGCCCGAGCAATGACAGAGAGCGGCTTCCGTTTCCGATCTTTTTTACGGCGACGGGATGCGGCTTTTGCATTTCATTTAGCAAATCACTGACGAATACTGAGGTTGGGGTCGGGTTGTTCTGTGAAGCGCGTGCGCGCTTTTCGATGTGCTCTTTGATACTAGAATACTTGGAATGTGCGGAAAATGTTCTTTTGAGTGAAGCTTCTGCATTTTGCCCGAAATCCGATTCGATGGCACCGGGCTGAACCGTCATGACATGGATGTTAAACGGCGCCAGCTCCATGCGAAGGGCATCGGAAAGGGCATGCACGGCGGATTTAGTGGCGCAGTAAGCGCCGGAAAAAGGCGTTACAAAGATTCCGGACACCGAGCCGATATTGACAATCAAGCCATCGCCTTGCTCCTGCATATGTGGCATACAATGCCGGATCAGGCTCATCGGCCCGAACACGTTGGTTTGAAATTGCAATTCCAATTCTGCCGCCGGCATCTCTGCCAGTGGCCCCATTGCACCGTATCCGGCATTGTTGACCAACACGGCCACCCGGTTTCCGTCTGCTTCTATTTTGGCTATGGCCCGCCCTATACTGTCTTCCCGGGTGACATCCAACTGCAGTGGCAGGATACCCTTGGCGGCTAACGCCTCCACATTATGCAGACTTCGGGCGGTGGCATAGACCCGGTACCCGGACACGGCCATTGCCAAAGCCAATTGTTTGCCTATGCCTGTGGAGCACCCTGTTATAAGCACTGTTTTTCTCATAATCTGTTGTATCCATCTGAATAGTTGAGAGTTTTTCTGATTGTTTCGGGATCTTCCGGGGCTCGAGGTCCGGCATTTTTTACAGACTGCTTTACCTTTACGTAAACGTTAATTAATATGGTGAAACTGTTACCCGGATACCCGAATGTAAAATGAAAAAGCAATACAGCATTAGTGAGCTGTCGAAGGAATTTGACATTACCACAAGGGCGATCCGTTTTTATGAGGATCAGGGTTTGTTGTCGCCGGAACGGGATGGCCAGAAACGCATCTATAGTGCCCGTGACCGTGTGCTGCTTAAACTGATTCTGAGGGGTAAGCGATTGGGGTTTACCTTATCAGAAAGCCGTACCCTGTTCGAAATGTACGATCCGGATTCCGGTAATGCCAAACAGCTTCAACAATTCCTCTCCATACTGGATGAGAAGGAAGTAATGCTTGATCAACAGCTGCATGATATTGAAGTAATGAAGATAGAACTCAAGGAAGCCCGGCAACGTTGTATGTCTGCTCTTGAGCAAAGTAATTCTTCCATGGCTTCCGAATAACCGTCAATTGAACGGCTATTGCAATCTAACAATAAAGGTTAACCGCAATGACCACTCTATATCCCTCTCTAAATTTCGGTTTCGACGAAACAATAGAAGCGCTGCGCGAGACCACACATCGATTTGCACAAAGTGAAATACTGCCCCGTGCCGCGCAGTTGGACAAGGACAATCAGTTTCCTGCCGACCTGTGGAAAAAATTCGGTGACCTGGGTTTATTGGGCATTACTGTAGATGAGCAATATGGTGGTAGCAACATGGGCTATCTCGCGCACGCCATTGCCATGGAAGAAATCAGTCGGGCTTCAGCATCGGTTGGTCTGAGCTATGGTGCACACTCCAACTTATGTGTGAATCAGATACATCGAAATGGCAGCGAATCCCAGAAATCAAAGTACCTGCCTAAACTGGTGAGCGGTGAGCATGTCGGTGCGTTGGCGATGAGCGAACCCAACGCGGGGTCAGACGTGGTCAGTTTGAAACTTCGCGCCGATAAAAAGGGTGATCGGTATATTCTAAACGGTAATAAAATGTGGATTACCAACGGCCCGGATGCCGATACCTATGTTATCTATGCAAAAACGGATCTCGATCAAGGTCCACACGGCATTACCGCTTTTATCGTTGAACGCAACAGCAGCGGATTTAGCCGGTCACCCAAACTCGATAAATTGGGCATGCGAGGTTCCAATACCTGTGAGCTGGTATTCGAAGACTGCGAAGTGCCCGAAGAAAATATCCTGGGGCAGTTAAATCAGGGCATAAAGGTGCTGATGAGCGGATTGGACTATGAGCGGGTGGTGTTGTCCGGTGGCCCAACCGGAATCATGCTCGCCTGTCTTGACATCGTTCTACCTTACATTCACGAACGGCAACAGTTCGGCAAAGCCATTGGCGAGTTTCAGCTGATGCAGGCCAAAGTCGCTGATATGTATACAACGACTAATGCAAGCCGGGCGTATCTTTACGCAGTTGCTCAAGCGTGCGATCGAGGCGCTGCGACCCGCAAAGATGCGGCTGCCGTTATTTTATATACCGCAGAAAATGCTACCCGTTGCGCGCTGGATGCCATTCAGGCATTGGGTGGTAACGGTTATATCAATGATTATCCCACCGGTCGTTTATTGAGGGACGCCAAGCTCTATGAAATAGGCGCAGGCACTTCTGAAATCCGTCGCATGCTGATCGGCCGCGAATTATTTAACGAGACACACTGACATGAGTATATTGAATAGCAAGGTAAACCCACATTCAGAACAATTTGGTCAAAACCAGCAAGCGATGCAGTCTCTGGTAGACGACTTGCGTACGCGGGTAGCGAAAATCAAGCAGGGTGGCGGTGAGCAAGCCCAGCAAAAGCATTTGGCGCGGGGCAAACTGCTGGTTCGTCAGCGCATAGAGTGCCTGCTTGATGAAGGATCGCCGTTTCTTGAAATCGGTCAGTTTGCGGCTTGGGATATGTACGGTGAGGACGTACCTGCAGCGGGCGTTGTTGCCGGAATTGGCAGAGTCCATGATCACGAATGTATGATTGTGGCCAATGACGCCACCGTAAAGGGCGGAAGTTATTATCCGTTGACCGTGAAAAAGCATTTGCGGGCTCAAACCATCGCCGAGCAGAATCATCTTCCCTGTATTTATCTGGTGGACTCCGGCGGCGCAAACCTGCCGTTGCAAGATGAAGTTTTTCCGGATCGTGAACATTTTGGACGCATTTTCTTTAATCAAGCCAGTATGTCAGCCAAGGGTATTCCCCAGATTGCCGTTGTAATGGGATCCTGTACTGCCGGCGGTGCCTATATCCCTGCCATGGCCGATGAAAGCATTATTGTGAAAGAGCAGGGCACTATCTTCCTGGCAGGACCGCCACTGGTTAAAGCGGCAACCGGTGAAGTAGTCAGTGCAGAAGATCTGGGTGGTGCAGACGTTCATTGCCGTACCTCAGGAGTAGCCGACCATTTTGCTGAAAATGATGAGCACGCCCTGTCGTTGGCTCGCAATGCGGTAAATCGCCTAAACCGTAAAAAAACCCTGCAAACGGACGTTGTGGAAAGTGTGCTGCCCAAGTACGACCCTCGGGAAATCTACGGAGCGGTGCCACCTGATCTTAAAACGCCTTATGACGTGCGCGAAGTTATTGCACGCACGGTGGATGCTTCCGATTTTGACGAATTTAAGGCGTTGTATGGCACGTCTCTGGTCTGTGGTTTTGCCCGAATCTGGGGGTTCCCGGTGGGCATAGTAGCGAATAACGGGATCCTGTTCAGTGAATCTTCACAGAAGGGTGCGCATTTCATCGAGCTTTGTGCACAACGAAAAATTCCGCTGCTGTTTCTGCAGAATGTAACCGGTTTTATGGTGGGGCAGAAATACGAATCCGAGGGGATTGCAAAACACGGAGCCAAAATGGTGACAGCGGTTGCCTGTGCGCAGGTTCCCAAGATCACCGTTATCACCGGTGGCAGTTTCGGCGCCGGTAATTATGGTATGTGTGGGCGGGCCTACGACCCCCGCTTTCTGTTTATGTGGCCGAATGCGCGTATATCTGTGATGGGCGGTGAACAAGCGGCAGGCGTGATGGCGCAGATCAAAAAAGATAATTTTGAAAGAAAAGGGGAACATTGGGCGGAGTCGGATGTTGATGCTTTCAAGCAGCCTATTATCGAGACCTACGAAAAGCAGGGGCACCCTTATTATGCCAGTGCGCGGTTATGGGACGACGGTGTAATTGATCCGGCACAAACCCGAGATGTCGTTGGGCTTTCTATCAGTGCTGCACTGAACGCGCCTATTCCGGACACGCGATTCGGCGTATTTAGAATGTAAGGTGTGATAGTAGAACCCATGACGTGATTAATGACACCGCCGTTGCGATAGCGGTAATTGGTGTATCGACAGAGGGCCAGGAAGGAGTTTGCTCTTTTAAGCAAAAGCACACACTGACCTGGTTAGAAGAAGGGAAAAATAAATGAGTAACGATCCGGTCTCTTTTAAAAAAGTATTAATCGCAAACCGTGGCGAAATTGCGTGCAGGGTAATTAAGACCCTAAAGCAACTCGATATACGGTCAGTGGCAGTCTATTCCGATGCCGATGCCAACGCGCAACATGTGTTGTTGGCCGATCAAGCTATTCACATCGGCCCGGCACCGGTAAGCGAGAGCTATCTGGATATGGAGCGAATTGTGACGGCAGCGACTTTGTGCGGAGCCGAGGCGATTCATCCAGGCTATGGTTTTTTGTCTGAAAATCCACAGTTTGCCCAATTGTGTGCAAATAACAATGTCGTGCTGATCGGTCCACCTGCATCGGCAATGGTGGCAATGGGTTCGAAAGCGCAGGCTAAGGCCATCATGGGAGAGGCCGGGGTGTCACTGGTTCCGGGATACCATGGTGAACGGCAGGAAACGGAATTTCTGAAGCAAGAAGCCAGCCGTATTGGCTATCCCGTGCTGCTAAAAGCCTCCTACGGTGGCGGAGGTAAGGGCATGAGAACGGTCTTTAAGGAGACCGATCTGGAGGACGCAATCCAGTCCTGCAAGCGCGAATCCAAAGCTTCTTTCGGTAATGATCATTTAATCATCGAAAAATACATCGTAGACCCGCGTCATGTGGAGATTCAGGTGTTTGCTGATCAGCAAGGCCAGGTGGTGTATCTTTTCGAGCGCGATTGTTCCATACAGCGTCGTCATCAGAAAGTAGTGGAAGAAGCGCCAGCCCAGGGGTTGGATGAGTCCACCCGTCAACAAATGGGGCAGTCTGCTGTCCAGGCGGCGAAAGCCATCGGCTATGTCGGTGCGGGTACTGTTGAGTTCCTGCTGGATGCCAACGGTGACTTTTATTTCATGGAAATGAACACCCGTTTGCAGGTAGAGCATCCGGTGACCGAAATGATCACCGGCCAGGATCTGGTGGCTTGGCAGGTTCAGGTCGCGGAGGGGCATCCACTGCCTTTAACTCAGCAACAACTGACCTTGAGCGGGCACAGTATCGAGGTCCGAATCTATGCCGAAGACCCGGAAAATGAATTTTTGCCTTGTACCGGCCAGATTCATTCGCTGCAGTTGCCGCAAGCATCCCGTCATCTGCGAGTAGACTCCGGGGTAGTGAGCGGTGACGAGATCAGTGTGCATTATGATCCTATGATTGCAAAGCTGATTGTCTGGGATTATGACCGGATGCGGGCCGTGCACCGTATGGAAAAGGCGCTGACCGAATTTCAAATTGCCGGTCTCAAAACCAACCTACCGTTTTTATCCCGTATTATTAAACATCCGGCGTTTACTAAGGGGATACCGACGACGCATTTTATCGATGAGCAACACGAAGCGCTACTCGTCTCCAAGCAGGCATTGACTGCAGCTGATTTTGTCATGGCTGGTTTGTATCAGGTGTTGAGCGCAGCCAGTCAATATCAGGACGGCCCCTGGAGTCAGTTACACGGTTGGCAATTAAACGGCAGCGACGATCACCAATACGATTTTTTGAATGAAGGTGACGTTGTAACGGTGAACATCGCAAAAGTACAGCAAGCGGCGTCGCAGGCTCGTCGCAATGCTGGCGTTTTCGAAGTGGTATCCGGTGATCAACGCTATACCGTATCGGCGCAACTGGTAACACATGAAAACGTACAGCGGTTGCGACTTTCCGGTGACATCGTAAAAACGGTTTCTGTTTTTCAGCATGAACATCAGATAACCTTGTTCGACGAAGGCACGGTTAAAGTTGTCGCGCAAAAGCAACTACAATTGAGCGCTGCCGAGGCCGGCACTGACGCACAGCTAAAAGCACCCATGAACGGCCGTATCGTTAAGGTCTTGGTCAGCGCCGGGGATTCGGTGCAACCGGATGACGCCCTGGTAATCGTTGAGGCCATGAAAATGGAACACACTATCCGGGCCCATAAGGCAGCCCAAGTATTGGAAGTGATGTTTGCCGAAGGCGACTTGGTGAGCGAGGGTGATCAGTTGATTGAGTTGCAATTAGAGGATGAGGAAGCAGAATGACCCAAAGCACCGGGAAATCCACATCAACGCCAATCTGGCAACCTGTGCAAACTCAGATTGAGCAGACTCGGATGTGGGAATTTATGCAACTCGTGAATCAGCGTTTTGACGCGGGGTTGGAGAACTATGCTCAACTTCATACCTGGAGCATAACCCATACCGCGGATTTCTGGTCGCTGGTTGTTGAAAACTGCGGGGTTAAGATGACCCCGGAAGCTGCTGAAATAGCGTCTGCGGAAGTGGTAGATGATGTGTCTCGATTGCCAGGGGCAAAATGGTTTCAGGGAGCAACATTAAATTTTGCAGAGAACCTGCTGCAGGCAGCATCAGATAAAACGCTAGCAGCCAAGCCAGCGTTGATTTTCCGCGGGGAAGACAAGCGCCGGGAGAGTATCACCTATCAGGCGCTCTATAACGAAGTTTCGAAACTCGCCGCCTGGCTCAGACAGCATGATGTTCAACCCGGCGATCGAGTTGTCGGTGTCATGCCCAACTGCATCGAAACCGTGATCGCAATGCTGGCTACCACCAGCTTGGGTGCCATCTGGTCTTCTTGCTCTCCGGACTTCGGTTTAAACGGCATTCTGGATCGGTTCCAGCAAGTGGAACCGAAAGTGCTTTTTGTGGTTGATGGATACCGGTACGCCGGTAAATCCATTTCGTTGAGTGAGCGCATCGAAAAGGTGAAAGCCAACATCAGCTCATTACAAAACGTGGTAGTGGTTCCTTTTCTGAATAGCGGTGGTTTGCACGAGAGTAATCTTGATGCGGTTGATTCTACTACGGTCTGTTATGCCTCCATGATGTCCGAACTGTCACCCTCCGTAATCCATTTTGAACCGGTGAGCTTCGATCATCCGCTTTATATTATGTATTCATCCGGTACTACCGGAGTACCTAAATGCATTGTGCACTCTGTTGGTGGGACTCTTTTGCAGCACCGCAAAGAGCACCAGCTGCATTGCGATCTTCGGAAAGAGGATGTTTTCTTTTATTTCACCACCTGTGGTTGGATGATGTGGAACTGGTTGGTAACGGGGTTAGCCGGTGGAGCGACATTGGTGCTGTATGACGGTTCACCCTTTCATCCAGGCCCAAGCGCGCTAATGGATCTTATCGACGAGGAAAATATAAGCCTGTTTGGCACTAGTGCAAAATACATCTCTGCTCTGGAAAAGGCCGGCGTCAAACCCGTTAACAGCCATCAGCTACGGTCGTTGCGAACCATCTTTTCCACCGGCTCGCCACTGGCGCACGAAAGCTTTGATTACGTCTATCGGGATATAAAATCGGATTTGTGCCTGTCTTCAATTTCCGGAGGCACGGATATTGTGAGCTGCTTCGCCCTGGGTAACCCGGTGCTGCCTGTGTATCGAGGTGAGC
Organism: Ketobacter sp. MCCC 1A13808; assembly: GCF_009746715.1. NCBI lineage: Bacteria > Pseudomonadati > Pseudomonadota > Gammaproteobacteria > Pseudomonadales > Ketobacteraceae > Ketobacter > Ketobacter nezhaii. The sequence goes on along the minus strand of NZ_VRKW01000004.1, from coordinate 261,951 downwards.
TCCAGTGCGTCGGGCTGGGTATGAACGTACAAATATTCAATGACGATGGCAAAACGGTACTGAACGAAAAAGGGGAATTGGTTTGCGCTGGTGCATTTCCTTCCTGTCCCGTTGGCTTCTGGAACGATGACGATAACAGCAAGTTCTTCAAAGCGTATTTTGATCGGTTTGAGGGCGTATGGGCACACGGTGATTACGGTGAGATCACCGAGAGAGGGGGCGTAATTATATATGGCCGCTCTGATGCAATTCTAAATCCGGGTGGTGTGCGCATCGGTACCGCAGAAATTTATCGCCAGGTTGAAAAGCTGGATTATATTCTGGAGTCGGTCGCAGTGGGCCAGCAATGGCAGGATGACGTACGGGTTATACTGTTTGTTCGAATGCAGCCTGGTGAAAAATTGAGCGAAGACCTGGTGGCTGAGATCAAGCAGGTGATTCGTAGAAATACGACGCCCCGTCATGTACCGGCCAAGGTGATTCAGATTGAAGATATTCCGCGCACCATCAGCGGCAAGATTGCGGAGTTGGCTGTGCGTAATATGATTCATAATGAGGCAGTCAAAAATACAGACGCACTGGCAAATCCGGAAGCGTTAACTTTATTTGCTGATTTGCCTGAGTTGCGCGTTTAACGACTCGGTTTAAATGACAAAATTGCCCCCGCGTTCTATCCTGGTGATAGAGTTATGCTTGTCAATTTTTGCTGGTTTAAAAGGAGTTTAAATAAGTGGGTTATTTCGATTTGCTGCATCGCAACAAACAAAAACTACCGGATGCTGAAGCCGCGTTACCAGGGCGCGCAACGCCGATGTCGCTGGATCCCAACCATTTTGTGTTGGGCACCAAAATGGTGCCGCCATTTCTCGACACATTATCAGTTGTTTATTTTGGTATGGGGTGTTTTTGGGGGGCGGAAAAAGTGTTCTGGTCACTCCCGGGTGTGCACACTACGGCCGTAGGGTATGGCTCCGGCATAACCCCCAATCCAACTTATGAAGAAGTCTGTTCCGGTATGACCGGACATAATGAATTGGTGATGGTGGTCTTTGACCCTGACAAAATCCAATTTAGCCAGTTAGTAAAAGTTTTTTGGCAAAGCCACAATCCCACGGAAGGAATGCGGCAGGGAAATGATATTGGTACTCAGTACCGATCCGGCATTTATTTTAGCAAGTTGAGTGATGCCGAACTGATTGAGCAGGCGAGAAGCAGTCAGGAACAGTATGACCAACTATTGGCAAAAGATAAAAAGCATAAAACCACTTCTGAAATTCTCAGCGATATAACCTTCTATTACGCCGAGGAATACCATCAGCAATACCTCGCGAAGAACCCCCAGGGATATTGTCCGAACCACACCTGTTCAGCCACGGGGTTGCCCCGTTTCGTTTAGTATGGCGTAAGCGTGTCATGTCTTTGTCATGGCTTTGACATAGTGTTGGCGTTTAGGTCAACACTATGCTTTGAGGTAAATAATTGATTCGCTCCGACCGTGTTTTAAAAGGGTTGCCTGAGCTTTATCAGATGGATCGTTGGCTGGAACAGGACAACTTGCCGGCGAAGGTACATACATTGGCTGCGGTTGAAACGGGTAAAGATTGCTTGCCGCTCTACTGTTTTGAACTGGGTAATCCTGATCCCGCTACACCGACTGTCATATTCTCCGGTGGTGTGCATGGAGTCGAGCGAATCGGTACCCAGGTCATCCTCGCTTACATGAATACTTTGTTTAACCGGCTGGATTGGGATGAGAGCCTGGATAGCTTGTTGCAGCGTGTTCGCATCCTGTTCGTACCTTTGATCAATCCGGTCGGTATGTTGAAGCGCCGTCGCAGCAATATTAATGGGGTGGATCTGATGCGCAATGCGCCGATCGATGCAACGGGTAAAGTACCGTTGTTTCTCGGAGGGCACCGCATCAGCCGACATTTGCCTTGGTATCGGGGCAAAAGAGACGAGCCACCGGAAAGAGAGTTTTGTGCTATCCAGCGTTTGGTTGAAAGCGTGGTGGCAGAGGCACAGTTTACAATTTCGCTGGATTGTCATTCAGGCTTCGGACATCGGGATCAGGTGTGGTTTCCCTACGCGTATACACCGGACCCGTTTGACGATATTGGTGAAATGTTTGCGTTAAGAATGTTGTTTCGGCGGACTCACCCCAGCTATAGCTTCTATCTGATTGAGCCACAATCCCGCAATTACACAACCCATGGTGATATGTGGGACTACCTTTACAGGAATACGTTAGCGCGTCGCAAAGGCGTCTATTTGCCCCTGACTCTCGAAATGGGTTCCTGGTTGTGGGTGAAGAAGAATCCGCTGCAGTTGTTTAATGCCTTGGGTGTGTTTAACCCTGTTTTACCCCATCGGCATGAACGCGTATTGCGTCGGCATCAGTGCCTGATGGAGTTTCTGCTCAGGGCCTCAGCCAACTTTAGCAACTGGTTGCCCGGGCACTCTGATCGCCGTGAGTGGATGCACCAAGCGATCGACTATTGGTATTAGTTTTTTCATTCAGCCTGATTACGGTCTCTGATATTTCATCCCGCAGGATTCTGACTGAGGCCTCAAGCGTACCGTCATCCATATTCCGCAAAGGCAAAAACTGAACATTTACCGTTATTGTAGGATAGCCCAGTAGCTTCCATAAATGCGTAGTAAATTCGTCGTCTCCAATAAAGGCAGCGGGATTACCGGGCTCGCCCTCTACACTGTAATGGATTGCGATGGGGCAGAGCGGTGCCGGAGTGTGCTGTGTGACGCGAAAGAGCTTGGAATGAAATCGTTTTACTTTACTGCCGTCACTGGTGGTACCCTCAGGGAAAAACAGCACCGAACGACCTTGCGTAAGATAGTCCGCCATCTTGCCTGATATGGTATCGGCGTCCCCGGTGCCACGCCGGATAAAAAGCGTTCCGGTTCCTTCTGCCAGCTTACCGATCAATGGCCATTTTTGTACTTCAGCTTTCGATAGGAAGTTCAAGGACTCAAGGCCCCCTATAACCGGAATATCGAGCCAGGAAATATGGTTACTAATATAGAGGATACCGGAATTGGCTTTGTGCTCGGGGATGGTTCCCGAGACGTGAATCTCGACACCTATAATCCGGGTTGTTTTGTTCAGCCACCAGCGCGTGGTTTTTTTAACTAGCCGGGTGTTGCTATTCCACAACGAACCGGTAATCACCAAAAGAAAGAGCGCCAGCAAGATGTGCAATATTAGCCTGGTCGCTCTTATATACCGTACCATCAAGCAGCTTCTTCAGTGCGTAAAAAGTGTTTGGCGTAGCGGTCCGAAACGTTTTTAATATCCAGTAGCACAAACAAATCTGCCACATTAAATTCTGGGTCGAGGCACGCCTCCCCACAAATGAGCGCGCCCATACGGGTATACGCTTTTAACAGCGGCGGTATGGCTGGTTTGGCCGCGTGATGTGCCGTATTGAGTTGCTCTTCGATTAATAATGAGGGGTCGGGTAATGGGTTTATCGGCATTTTTGGTTGTACAGAATACTCCGACTTGGCCCAGAATTTCTCGCGTAGCACCGGCATAATCTTTGCGAGATTCTTACCGCTGTCTTCCAGGGATATGCTGGCACAACCGAATAGATACCGGAACTCATTTTCCTGCATGAATTTGGCAAGATGAGCCCAAAGCACGGCAATAGTAGCACCGTTACGGAAATCCGGATGTATGCAGGTACGTCCAATTTCCAAAAAACGCCCAGGCCGGTTGATTATGTTGTCGATATGGAATTCGTGACTGGAGTAATACCGCCCGAATCGTGCTGCCAGTTCGCAGGTCAGCACACGGGTGTACCCAATGATTTCCAGGTTGGCTTGATTTCTTACTACCAGGTGCAGGCAGTAATCGTCCAGGTCATCTACGTCGATAGGGTGTCCGTTCCAGGTATTGTGAACCGGAAGTACCACTTTATATTCTTCGCAAAATACTTCGTAACGCATTTTCTGAGCCTCACGAATTTCTTCTTTTGCCGTAATGAATTCGGCAAAAAAACGCGGGCGATTGTGAATGTCGATTGGGTTATGAGTGTTTGCTGGCTTATGAAGCATCATGGCCTCCACGATTATGAAACCTCGATGCTGAATGTATTTAAAGACTGTTTCCGGAAGGTTAACGTTTGGTGAATTAATTAAGACAAGAAGGAAAACGGTTAATGCCCGTGAGCCCGATATTTTAAGTATGGAGCAAGCCGATGGCTGCTCCATACGATTTCAGTTCAGCTGTTACTGCCCATCATGTCCTGTTTCAGGCTTTTCTGGGCCGGCTGATCCGAAAGCCAGATACCGAAGAGTGCTTCTTTGAATACACCGTCACAGGGAATGGTCCTGATTTCGTGGTTGTTTTTGTATATTGAAACGCCTTCTTCTGGAAGGTAGACGAAATCAAATACATCGCCATTTTTGATTGGTTCCTTGAATGCATGCAGCATTTCATTGACTTCTTTCAGAATGGGTTCGGCATTGCCGTGGGTGGAATTTTCGAAGCCCTCTTGCGTCGCTTCGGTTAGTTTTTTGCTGGTAATCATGCCAGAGATGATATGCAGTCTGATGGTCATCGGCTCATCTGCGGCAACCACTTTCTCGGAATCGGATTGGGGCGCTGTTAAATACAGTGCTCCCACGTACAAATCCATAAACCATTTTTCACGAATGCCTGCGCCGTTTAAAACCAGTTTCTGATGGTCTTTGGTCTCCATTGTGTCGGGGAGCGAGATGCCGCCTATATCAAGGCTGTAGCTATTAACTGCGACCACTGAGAGTATTAACATCAATCCGAGTTTGCGCATATTCTAATCCTCATAATCTGAAAGTTATGGATAAATCCTGATTCCACAGGCCGTTATTGCAATCGTTCGTTGCATTGACATTGCTTTGACATTTGTTGTCCCAAAAGGGTTCGTTATTCTGCCATATCCGATGCATAGAACAATTCGAATCTCGGACCTGATCCTGAAAATGGCTTCAAATCAACGATTTACTTAACAACTCCGAACGTTAGACTGGGCTTGGGAATGGCCTGACAGGGAAATAAATTAAGCCGGATAAGCTATTGTTCTCCCGAAAAAAAGTCATTATGCTGATGGAGTTGACATTGGCGTTTAAGACTCTTCGTCCAGCCAGATTGGCTATTGACCTGTTTGTCATAAAACGGCAAGATACGACGCGCTTTTAACGAGAGCGGTCAGGGTAAACAATCCTGTGTTTTCACCCGTCACGGCCGCACGGCATTAGTTCAAAATTGTTATTTTTCTGGCAAATGCCTTAAATCCACTTTCTATTATATAAAGCCGAGGGTTCCATGAAGGTTCTGGTTGCTGTCAAACGAGTTGTTGACTACAACGTTAAGGTGCGCGTGGCTGCTGATCAAAGCGGCGTCGACCTGAATAACGTTAAGATGGCCATGAACCCCTTCTGCGAAATCGCTGTTGAAGAAGCTGTTCGTTTAAAAGAGAAGGGGGTTGTCACCGAGATCGTAGCGGTGACTGTTGGTCCTAAAGAAGCTCAAGAGCAAATTCGTACTGCACTTGCTTTGGGTGCCGATCGAGGCATTTTGATTGAAGCTTCCAACGTGCAATCTTTAGGGGTTGCCAAGCTACTGAAAGCAGTAGTTGATGAAGAAAAGCCAGAGTTGGTTATTCTGGGTAAACAAGCCATAGATGACGACAACAATCAGACAGGCCAGATGTTGGCTGCCCTGGCCGGTATGGGTCAGGGTACATTCGCTTCGGAAGTGAACGTTGCTGACGGCTCTGTTAAAGTCACCCGCGAGATAGATGGTGGTTTGCAAACGGTAGACTTGAAATTACCCGCTGTGGTAACGACGGATTTGCGTTTGAACGAGCCTCGCTATGCGTCTCTTCCTAATATCATGAAAGCCAAAAAGAAACCTTTGGAATTTAAGTCACCGGGTGATTACGGTGTCGACGTGGCTCCATTGGTTAAAACGGTTAAAGTTGAGCCACCTGCGGAGCGTCAAGCCGGCGTTAAAGTAGCAGACGTTGCTGAACTGGTTGATAAGCTGAAAAACGAAGCGAAGGTGATCTAATGAGCGTATTAGTTTATGCAGAACACGACAACGCAAGCCTGAAGGGCGCTACACTCAATGCGGTAACCGCTGCTAAAGAAATCGGTGGTGATATAACTGTTTTGGTAGCGGGTTCAGGTTGCGCAGCAGTAGCGGACGAAGCTGCAAAAATCGATGGCGTCAGCAAAGTACTATTGGCTGACAACGAAGCTTACGGACACCAATTGGCAGAAAACGTAGGTGATCTGGTCGCTGAAGTGGGTAAAGAGTACTCACACATTCTGGCAACCGCGACAACCTCGGGTAAAAACTTTCTGCCTCGCGTAGCGGCCTTACTGGACGTTCAGATGATTTCTGAAATTTCGGCCGTCGTTAATGCGACAACGTTCCAGCGCCCTATTTATGCTGGTAACGCCATCGCTACAGTGGAGTCGTCCCAGTCCATTAATGTGATGACCGTTCGTGGCACGTCCTTTGATGCTGCTGCCGCTGAAGGTGGCTCTGCTGCTGTGGAAGCGGTAAGCGCTGCGAAAGACGCAGGTCTATCCTCTTTCGTAGGTGAAGAGCTGGCGAAAAGTGATCGTCCTGAGTTGACTGCTGCCAAGGTGGTTATTTCAGGTGGCCGTGGTATGCAGAATGGCGATAACTTCGAAATGCTTTATAAAGTAGCTGACAAGTTAGGTGCCGCAGTAGGAGCTTCCCGGGCCGCGGTTGATGCAGGCTTCGTTCCAAATGATATGCAGGTCGGCCAAACCGGTAAAATAGTTGCTCCTGATCTGTACGTTGCCGTCGGTATATCCGGTGCGATTCAGCACTTGGCGGGTATGAAAGACAGTAAGATTATTGTTGCCATCAACAAAGACGAAGAAGCACCTATCTTCCAGGTTGCTGACTACGGATTGGTTGCTGATTTGTTTGTTGCGATTCCTGAGTTGGACAGCGCACTTTAAAAACAAAGTAAGTCAATAAGCCTTAGTAATAGCCCGGCCCATGCGCCGGGCTATTTCGTTGTACATTACAGCTATTGAACTCTGCTGCTGGTACCGCATACAATTGTTGACCAGGTGGGTTCACCGTATTCGAGCACTCATCAAAAAATAATAAGTCTATCAGTGGCTTTGGGTGCGGGGTCTGGCTTGATCGCTGGCTCAAAAATAATAACTCTAAATCGACAGCAATCGAAAGGTAGTAACATGAAGTATCAAGCAGGTTTAGCCGGCACGCTGGTCGGCGCAGTTTTTATGTCTATCTCCTTAACCACTCAAGCGGAAACTCAGATGTATATTAGTGGCGGATTGGGCTACATCCAGGGCTCTGATGTTGAGGAGTTGTTTCAAGCGGGCAATTTCGTAACCCCCACAAGTGTAGGCGAAGGAAAGGATACTTCAGACGGCTATTCAGCAGCGCTTGGCGTACGTTTGCCCTGGAATCTGGCAGTCGAGCTGGCCTATTTCGACCTTGGAGATTACAAATACACCAGTAAAGACGTTAACCTCAATACCAATACCTTCGATAACGGAAAGCAAACAATCGCATTTGAAGGCCCCGCGTTTGCCCTTCGCGGCGACTGGCCCATCGGTGAAAGTTACGGGCTCTATTCCAAGATCGGTATTATGAAATTCAGAGCAAAGCGAACCGACCGGGTAGATGTTGTCGATATTTCAAGCGGTGTATTGATGAACAGTAATTCAGATTCCCGGACGATCAGTGATGAGTCCATGTTCTTCACCGTTGGCGGTGAATATCACGCCACTGAGACGACCTCAGTGTACCTGGAATACAATTTGGTGATGGGGGAGTATTCGGATGTATTGGTTTCTGCGGATTCGGAGCTGAATGGTTTGTTTCTGGGTATGAGATACAGTTTTGGTAAAACCAGAGGTGATTCGAACAAAGGGGTTCATGCCCGTGACGGGCGCAAACGAGCCGTAACGGCTTGTGACCCGGATTTTCAGGACGTGGTCGGTGGCACGGCCTGCCAATAGCCACCCACTAAATATAAAAGGTCTGTCCGGGGTGTCGTGCAAACCCGGACAGCTCACGCTCTCTAGAAGTGTCTGCGGCCGCTAAAGTTAGCCCCCCATCTTGTGCAATAGCACCTTATTTGCCTCGTCAAAGTTCAACCATTCCACCTGCGCTATTTGATGCTAAATGTCATGTGCTACGTTGGTTTTGGTCATTCCCTTCGCTCACGCTACCTGTGTAGACTCAATGGTCATATAGTATTGGAAATCCACCGGGCGGCCCTTTGAGGATTCTATGAATAGTTTAAATAACAAAAGCATAGAGTGTGAAATTAGGAACGATCTTAGCTCAATGCAGCGTAGGACGTTTCTGGCTCGGACTGCACAAATGGGGCTATTGGCCGGGTTTGGCGTTATTGCAGCTTGCTCAAAGCCGGATAGCGTGAGTGCACTGCCTGCGGGAGAGGCGCTCGACAGGGAGCAAATGTTTTTCTTCAGTCATTTAGCACAGGTTTTGTTGCCGACCGCAGGCACGCCTTTAACCCCGGTAAATCAAGTCCCTGTACTCTCCAACCTCGATAAGTTAATGCTCACGATGCCGCAATCAACCCGTACCGATCTGGCCGCGGCGATTAAGCTGTTTGAATATGGCGGAATGGTGTTGGGGTGGCACTTCTCCCGTTTTACCAGAATGCCCGACGAAGATGCGATCCAGTATATTGACAGCTGGCAAACGGGGCACCCGATGCAGCAGGGTATTGTGTCGGTATTAAAACGACTGGTTTACAGTAGCTATTGGCGCGACGATTCAACTTGGGGTCCGCTGGACTTTGATGGTCCTGTTTCTGAAAAATGGGGCCTGACTTCCTTAGGTGAAGCGCCACTTCCGCAGCGTCAATCAGCCCACCTATCACAATAAATGATGCCCAATATGCTAAAAGTTATTCAAGCGAAAGATATCAAAAGCAGTGAACTGAACCTGAAGGCCGACGTCGTTATTGTGGGCTCCGGCGCGGGCGGAGCGGTGATGGCCTATGAACTGGCAGCAGCGGGGAAACAGGTTGTTTTATTGGAAGCCGGACCCTATGTTCCCTCCAGCCAATTCAACGAAAAATTTCCGGATATGTTGGAGACTCTCTATCAGGATCACGGAGGTCAGGTCACCAAACAAGGGGATCTATTGGTATTACAGGGGCGTTGTTTAGGTGGCTCTACCGTTGTCAACGGTTGCGTTACGTTCCGGGTACCCGATTTTATTCTTGAGAAATGGGGGGCAGAATACGGTTTGACTAATCTGACCCCAGAAACACTGTCTCCTTATTTCGAAAAAATCGAGCGGAATTTAAGTATCCACACTAATCAGCCCCATGAAATTAACCAAAATAGCCGCAAATTGGAACAGGGAGCTAAAGCCCTTGGCTGGTCTGTTAAGCCCTTGCAACGTAATACCAAAGATTGTGCGCTGACCGGGCATTGTCTCTCCGGGTGCAAGACTGACCGCAAACAATCCATGCTAGTCACCTATTTACCGTGGGCATCCCACTATGGTGCCCAAATATATAGTGATTGCCTGGTTACGGAAATCCTTACCGACTCTGGCCGCGCCTCGGGTATTAAGGCTCAGGTTACAGATCCGCAAAGCGGTGAAAAAGTCGCTGATATGACGGTGAAAGCCGATTTGGTAGTGGTATCGGCGGGTGCTATACAGACCCCGTTACTGTTTTTACGTAGTCAGCTAGGTTCCCAAAACGACAGTATTGGCAAGAACTTCGCGTGCCACCCCTCAACCATGATCGTGGCGGAATTCGAGAAGGATATTTACACCTGGCGTGGTGCAATGCTGGGGGTTTATATGGATGAGTTTGAACATCCGGATAAAGGGGGGTTCGTTTTGGAAGGCGGCGGAGCGGGGCCCATGGAAATCGGCATGTCTACGGAACCAGGCACAGGTAAAAGCTATCTGGAGTTTATGTCCAACGCTAAAAACTATGCGTCTTGCATCAGTCTTATTCACGATCATAATGTGGGACAAGTGAGTTTGAAGGATGGACAAAAGCAAATAGATTATGAACTGTCGGATGACGATTTTCCCGCTATGAAGCTGGCGTTCAAGGCGGCAGCTAAAATCTATTTCAAAGCCGGGGCGAAACGGGTGTTCTTACCTACGGTGGACAAACGGATTGTCGAGTCTGAGGATGAAATTGACAATAAAATAGACGGTATTGAGAACACGCCGTTTGCTATCCGGATGGTGTCATATCATCCCCAGGGTACGATGAGGATGGGAACGGATCCCGGTAGGTCGGTTACAAATGAGTACGGCGAGCACCATGGAGTTAATGGATTGTTCGTTGCGGATGCCAGCCTTTTTCCCACTTCCATTATCGTTAATCCACAAGAAAGTGTGTACGCGATATCAAATTATATTGCGGATTATATTCTGGCAAACGAAGAGAAATATTTTACTAGATTAAACTAAATTCAGTTTTGTTTGAGTAATTCGCTACATAGCAGGTTTGATTTCCGCAACTGTTTGTTGTCCTATAAAATGGTACTAGCTAAGAAGCGGACCGTAAATCATGCTCCAACTTATCGACAGTCACTGTCACCTGGACTTTCCCGAGTTCGATCAGAACCGGGCGCAATTGATACAGCAGTGTCGCGATCGAGGTATGCTGGCATGGGTTGTCCCCGGTGTTAGCCACCAAAGTTGGCTGAAATTAAGATCGCTGGCCCGTGATCAGAGTTTTATTAAGCCCGCCTTCGGCCTACATCCCTATTTTATGCAACAGCACGAACTCAGCCACTTGGACGTTTTGCCTGAATACCTTGATTGCGGAGCCATAGCTGTGGGTGAAATAGGGCTGGACGCCTTCGACGGCAGCACCGATACCGAGCAACAGATGGCGATCTTCAAGGCACAGCTGGCCATTGCAAAAAACCAGCGGTTACCGGTAATTGTGCATTCCAGGAAGACGCAGGATCTGATTTTTAAAGCCGTTAGGGAGCTACATTTTCAGTACGGCGGCATAATGCATGCCTTTTCAGGTAGTCTGCAACAGGCGCAACGGTTAGTAGACAGCGGTTTCTTGATCGGGTTTGGCGGTGCTGCCAGCTATGATCGAGCAATAAAATTGCACCGTCTGTTGCGATCCCTGCCACGGGAGTCGATTGCGCTGGAAACGGATTCACCGGATATATCTCCATCCTTTGCCCGCCACCAGATGAACACACCCGTGAATTTATTTAAAATAACAGAGATTCTGGCTGCTCGACTGGATCTGGCACCGCAAGAGTTGGCACGGCAGACTTCGCTCAATGTTATTAGGCTATTGGATCTGAATGTGGAGGTGGCGGGCGCGGGCGCTGGTGGTGAAGCCAATGTCAAACCCGGTCTGGCACCACGTTGATCTACGGCGATGCCGTCCACTTTTGAATCGTGATAAACTGGGCACATTGATAACCTAGTGTTAAATCGAATTGCGGAGTATCTATGACAAGGTCTGTAACAGGAGAATTAAAAGAAGATCCTGATGTAATTGTGCAAAAGCTTTATAAGATGGCACAAAAGCATGATGTCGAGTTTCAGGGTGATTCTGCGACCGGCTTCGCTAAAGGCAAAGGCTTTCACGTTGAATACAAGGTAGAGGGGACAATGTGTACGCTGACGGTGACCAAAAAGCCGATGTTGATCCCCTGGGCACTTGTCGAGAGCCAACTGGAAAAGCTATTTAATAATGGCTAACGATTTAAACCTTTTTAAACTTTTTGACCAAGGAAATAGAATGAAATCTGTTGATTCAGCATCACTGCAAGAGTACGTGGGCCAACCCATGGGGAAATCCGAGTGGTTTCAGATAGATCAGGACCGGATTAACGCTTTCGCAGACGCAACTCTTGATCACCAATATATTCATGTTAACCCAGAAATGGCGAAGCAAACCCCATTTGGTGGCACTATCGCGCACGGGTTTTTAACGCTGTCATTGCTGCCCTACCTGCAGGAACAAATGGCCGATCTAGTTGTTCCTGCCGGCATGAAAATGGGTATGAATTACGGGTTTGATAAAATCCGTTTTCTTGCGCCTGTTAAAACCGGTGCCAAAGTACGGGCCTCCGGTGTGCTCAAGGAAGTCGTTGAAAAAAAACCAGGGCAGTTTTTGTTTTCATTTGAATACACGGTTGAAATTGAAGGTGAAGATAAGCCCGCGTTGATCGCTGATTGGCTGGTGATGTATTTTATTTGAATTAGTGCGATACCAGAATTAAAAAAGGGAGTTAAAACTCCCTTTTTTTGTCGCGACTCGTTATTGAACTACAGCACTTGTTCAGTGCCATCCGAGAGTTCCAGCAGCAAGCTGCCGTTGAGAGGGGAGACGCGTGCGTAACGGGTGCCATTGTGGTAGATGTAACCGGCCGTCTCTCCATCTTCAGCAGTCAGATCAAGATCCATAATGACGCTGTCCTGGTTGCTTATCCGAGTACCGTAACTTGGCGCCATAAAGTACATCACGTCGTAGCGTTTTCCACTCCAGCTTATGGATATGTCTTCGATAGCGCCGCTTGACAGCTTTTCCGGAGTACTGATCAGCGACACTGTGGCGCGATCAGAATAGTCTGGCAGGTCAGTCTCAAAGATAACCCGGATATCGCTATCCAAACCGCCGGACAAATTTAAGCTGCCATTGAAGTGGTCACCGTAGATGGACTCGAAAGCTCCATCCGCAATCAAGGATAAGTCAACGCTGTCAAGCCCTGCGTAGGCGTGCTCGGCGTCGCTCTCTAGTTTGCGCACACCACTTAGATCCAGGTCGATTGCCAGTGAGCCTGCGAATGAGGTGGAATCTCCGCTGTCTGAATCTGCGAATTGCTGGTAGCTTACTTCGATTTCACCGCGGGCAGTTTCGGGCAGTTTCAGGTTTTTGATGTCCAGGCCACCCTCAAACGTCAGTGCAAACTCACCACTTTGGATTGCTAACGCGCCGGTGTCGGTATCCGCAGTTCCGCTGACGCTGAAAGCGTAACTCGTGCCGCTATTACTGACCGCCGTGAACGTTATATCGATTTCTACCCCATCAAGTGTGGTTCCGTATATGCGTGCAATGCCATCGTAAAGGGCAAAGTTCCCTTTCAGTCCATTGCCTAAAGGTAGCGTCAGATCATTAAGGACATCGCACAAGGAGCGGTTGAATATCACTAAATTCAGTGAGCCTTCACAAATATCTTGCAGTGATTTCCCGGAAATTAACAGGTGACAGGTCATTCTGGTCAAAGCGTTACCCAGGCTATTGCAAGCGGTACTCAATGCTGCGTCAGGCAGAGCAACGACCGGTCCATATTGCCCGGCGAGGGCCACCGCTTTCATCATGTTGTTGAGGTCTGCTCCGGTCGATACACCGATAGAAGACACCACATTAGCAAAAGAGGTTTGATCAGGTGACAGGCTTAAATATCCCTGCCAGGTGTTCAAGTCATTGATGAAGGCATTGATCAGGTCCGCTTTGTCTCCTGCTGCCGTAGGGGAGGGCTTTGCTTCCGTGAGCGAGCCTGCATCCATGGTCCACAGGTTTGTTTTGGTAATTTGAAATGAACTGGCCAAATTGTCCAGCTCAAGCATGCGGGCTGTTTTCATAGCCTCATCAATCAGGTCTGCCAATGAAATACCGTTGCCATCGGCACTGTGAGTGATCATCTGGCCACCCTGGCTTTGCAGCTGATAGACGAGTGCATTCAGCAGTTGCGGAAACGCGGTTTCGTTGCCCATGCCAATCAACGCGCTTGATAGCAGAGTGTGCTTCAATTGTTGCTCCCCGGCGTTCGCGATGGCATCAGGGTCGGCCAGATTGATGATCTTGCTGCTGGCAATTCCTGACACGCCGAACAAATCCTCCAGCTGGGATCGGGCTACCGCTATGCTGATTTCGTTCATGCCTTGAGGGTAGCTGTGCGCTAGCTGGGCTGCGAGATGGGTAAGCGTGGTGACGGAGAAGGGGGTTGTCAGGCCTTCAGAATCCAATGCGGCAGTGAGGCTGAAATCGGAACCGAGTTTGAATTCTTCACCAAAATCTATTAGTCCATTGCTGTTTTTATCCAACTCCGTGGAGTCGGTGTGCTCTCCACAGCCGCTGCCGCTGTCGCAAACCATCCAGCTACCGGCGGAGTTGGCTGTCACTTCCACATACACCGGGCCACTATAGTCACTAAACTGGAAACTGAATTGACCCGATTCGTCGGTTGTTGAACTTGCCAATAATGTGTCTATTGAACCGTCTTTCAGTTTGTAGGCGTTAACCAGGCCACCTCTGACAATGCCTTTCACCACGGTACCCTGAACCGTCGTACTGGCATTATGCAGGGCCTGTGTGGGGGCTTCGGCGGAAGACCCTCCACCGCCACATCCGGCAAATGTGAGTGCACATAAAAGACCGATACAGCTGGATAAACTATTTCTCAACAACATGCCAACATCTCATCATAAAGATGAATACCATGAGTCATCAGGATAGATGAACTGCTAAAGGTACTTCACCAAAGGTAACCGTTAATCGTCATGTCCGTATTAACCTGACAACTATAAAGGTAGACCAGTTGGCTAAAGATTCAGCGAAAATGTGAGAGAAAGGTCACAAAATTACCAGAACGGGCTTGATAGATGTATAAAGATGCGCAGTAGGGAAGTCCGGTCTAGCAGTGGGTCCCGGTCCGGGCAGCGGGATATGTCTGGCGTGATGTCGCCAGTCTGCCGGAAAAGGTATCCGGCAGACAGTACGGCGTTTGGTTTGGTTAAAACTTTTTATCGTAGGACAGAGCAAAAATGTAGGCGGTGGTTTCAGTTTTAAACGGAATCGAATAGTAAGGGTTGTATATCACGTCGCCTTCTTTACAGTTATTGGCGTTATTTGACTGGCAGGCCCCAATGTTTTGTTCAGACAACAAAAGACCAAAAGCACCGTCGATACGTGAGGTGCTGTCCAGTTGCATGCCAAAACCTGCAGAAAACAAATCGGCTTCACCGACGGGAAACAACATGTCCGCTGAAGTGCTGGGAATAGCGCTGCTTCGTGGTTCGTAGCCGGCACGTATTACCAGGTTGTCGTTCACCTGATATTCCGCACCAATAGCAACTGACCAGACATCTTCATAGTTTCGTGGTAAACGCATCGCGTCGGGATCAGCGTTGTCTTTAAGGCCGGAAATAGCATACACAACACTGGAGAAGTTCAGGAAATCCACATCGCCGTCAAATTTGAAGTTAAGTTCTTCCCAAACGCTATATTCAATCCACTTAACGTCAAAGTTGATTTTCAGGTTAGGCAGAACCTTCACAGAGGTGCCGAAGGCAATATTCTGCGGCGTGATGTATTCCAGTTCCACCGTACCGCTCTCTACTGCGGTGGCATTGAAAGGTACGCCATCCAATAGCAGAAATGCGCTGTCCAGTCCCGTGTGGTGAAGGCCATCTGTAGTGGCCAAGAACTCAGGAGAGTTCTCCATTTTAAAGTCACCGCTGAGCTGGGATGTCTTTTCGCTTTGGTACAGAAACCCGAAAGAAAGCCATTCATAGGGCTCCCATAGAATGCCGAGATTGAAGCCAATTGAAAGGAAATCTTCCATTTCCATTGAGAGCCGGCCAACAGGTTCATAGGGGCGCAGCACATCCAGATTACCGGAAGGTAAGTTCAGATCTTCCAGTGCGGTCAGGAATTGCGTGGTTTCGAGTGGTGCCCGTAAATAGGTGTCTACGCCCATGCCCTGGTAGGAAAAGTTTACTCCAACACCGAAGGAAAGCGTTTCGTTGACGGGCATGGCTATTGTCGGTGCGAAATAGGTGAGTCGTGTTACGCCAACCTGAATTCCCTGATAGGCGCCCGGATCATCTTCGTCCCGCGAATAACCAAATCCCTCTGGAGAATACACGGCGGTTCCGATGGTCCAGCCGCGGGATGGGTCTTCAACTGCTACGCCGCCGGAAGGAAAAGCGAGAATGGGCAATTCCGTTGGGCCAAAAAATGGCAACATTAAAGAAGGGTCAGCATTCGAACTACTTTGATTGGCGACAGGATCGTTACCCCAGCAATTCTGCCATCCATCTGGCGTGTTAGGCAGACCGCTGCAATCCGCGTTTTGCCGCAGGTTGTAGTAAGATTGCAAAACGTCAGCACCCGGTTCGGTATTTTCACCGAATGATGCATCCAATTCGGTGTGAGCGACAATAAACTTAACACTGTATTGACGGCCTTTGATTTTTGCCAGACCGGCGGGGTTAAAGTGTATCGAATCTACGCCCGGTGGATCCGCCGTGACCGCGTTTGCCAGTCCCAGTGCTTTTGGATTACCAACAGTGAGGTTGTGCAGCAGTTGCCCATGAGCATTTAAACTAGCAAGGCATAATGCGGTAGTGCCGATGTAGCAAGCGCGTTTCAGAATGGACCTGGCCAGTGGTTTAATGTGATTGTTTTTATTCATGGAATCAACTCCTGCTCAAAGTTGCACGCAAACGTGAAACGTCGTCAGGAACCCCCTTCGGCTTTTTGAGTTAATAATAAATACAAAGTTTACGTTGTTTTTTAATTCTTATAGACACTTCGGACCGTTCAAAATTGATAGTTGTATAGGCCAAAAGCGTCGCTATTATTGTTTAGCGCACGATACTCGGGACCGTCTTTAAACTCAAGCATAAACGGTCCCCCTAATATTATTCGCTATCACGCCAGTCTTTAAAGGCATCATAGAGGCTTTTATGTTGTTTTTTTGAAGCCGCTTTTTTCTCATCATCAAACGTCTTCAGCTCTCGTTCAAACTTGATATCGTCCACCTGGTCGAGGAAATTGTCTTCTTCCTCCAGGATGGTGCTAACGGTTTGAGATGAGGGGCTATCGAGCCAGGTATTCAGTGTTTGCAGATCGTCAGGTGTCAGCACACCCGCTGCTTTTTTCAATTTGAGCGTATCCATAATGTATTCGTAACGTGCAATTGTGTATTCCTTGCGTGCCTGATATACGCTGCGTTGTGCAGCCAAGGCGTCGGACATGCTACGGATACCATCTTGCCAGCCAGCTTTGACTGCGCGCAGGGAGCTGTTGTTGGACTTGACCGCACGAAGGCGGGCCTGCACGCTGGCAACATCGGCGTTGACCTGGCTATGGAATTGGCGGGTTTCACGTAATGCGTTACGCCGGGCTAACTCCGAGTTGTAGCGGCTTTCTTGTAAGCGGTGTTCAGATTCGCGCACCTGAGATGAGGTTATGCCACCTGTATAGAGAGGCAGGGATACTCGCACGCCGATTGTTGTCAGGTCCGAGGAGGGCGTTGATTGGCTGCCACTGCTATCACTGTGGTTATAGTTCAGGAACAAGTCGGCAGTGGGGGCGTGAGCCGCCTTCATTTCCTTGCGTTCTTTTTCCGCAGCTTCGACCAGATACTGGGACGCTATTAATTGGTAATTGCTTTTGGCCGCAAATTCCTCCCATTCCGAGAGTGCGGCGGGCTGGGGTGGTTCGATAGGAATGTCTTTCGGCAGCGGGGTGACCGTTTGAATATCCTTGCCGGTCAGCATTGCCAGGGTGTCTTTGATATTGACCACTGCGGTTTCAGCAACAATAACGGCTGCCTTTGCGATGTCATGCTGTGCTTGTAATTCATATACGTCAGTGTCACGGAGCAAACCAAGTTTGTAGCGGTTTTTGATTTCAGTCAGCTGCGCGCGCAGGGTTTTTTCTTCTGATTGGGTTAACCGCAGTTCTTCTTCCGATCGCAGCACGCCAAAATAGGCTTCAGCGGAACGGATCATGAGTTCCTGCTGACCCAATGCCAGTTCCGCTTTGGATGCATTGTCCAGGCTTTGGGCTCGCTTGTAACGGTGCCACCGGTCCATGCGCAGCAGCGGTTGAGTTGCCGTGAAGTTGTAGGAGCTTTTCTGGAAGTCTTCGGTAACATCGGTGAATCCGACAGCGTCGTCTTGGCAGCCGGATAGAAAATCGATGAAGTCGGTACCGACGGTAGGAGGGAAGGTGCCGTTCGCAATGCCGCACTCGATGGCATTATCCAGCGTTAATGCGGTGCTGCCACCCTCGTAACGGTTTTGGCTCCAGTTACCCGTTAGTTCTGCTGTGGGCATCATGGAGCCAAAGGCTTGTTCCAGTTTTTCGCGATCGCCCAGATACTTTTGCTTTTTCGATGCCCACTCGGGATCGTTTTTACGGGCGAGCGCGAATATGTCGTTAAGATTCTCTGCGTAGGCGTTCGGAATAGAGAAAAACAGCCAAGCGGCCAGAATACTGCTGGTGGTCGATTTTATTCTCATAATTGTGTTGTAGTTATTTGTATTGCCTTGTTTTTTTGTGCGTTCACTCTACGCCAGATGGGGCCGAATTAAAAGCCAGTGGCCCCGCATTCCCTCATACGCGAAAGGATAAGCCAATCGCGTTAAATTTCTTACTATAACTTTAGCATCATATAAAAAAAACTCGCCGGGCACGGCTAGCTTCTTGTGATTCTTTGTAATGCGGGGTAAGCCATTGTAATCAATCGTTGGTAGTGTGTTTTGTAACGCCCTAAAATCCCTGTGCTAGGCTACTATCTAATTGATTCAAAAAGACATTTGCGGTATATCTGTGCAATCATGGCGGACACGGTCATTCCCCTATCGCAAATTTGAGAATTCGACTAGAGTATGCATCGATTAAGCAGACTATAATTGTACGGCTCGGTCGCATTAACCGTGACTTAACTTTATGTGTACGAACGTCGTTATCTGGATTTCGTTCATTTGTTCCACGTTTGTTTGGCTGAATCACATAATAAGAATAAACAGGCAGGAAACTCGTCTATGTCTCTAGAAGTTGGACTCAACTCGTTCGATCCCGCAACATGTTCTTCCCTGGTAGAACTCCTTGAAAAGCGTGCTGCAGAGCAGCCCGACAAAGTGGTTTACACCTTCCTGCCGGACGGAGATGATCAGGGCATCACGGTTACCTATCAAGAATTGCAACAAAGGGCGAGAGCCAATGCCTGCCGCTTTGCGCAAAGTGCTCAAGCGGGGAGTCGCGCTCTACTTCTGTTTCCGTCGGGTTTGGAATTTATTTATGCATTTTTCGGTTGTCTTTACGCCGGAATCATCGCAGTCCCCGCCTATCCGCCGCGACGCAATCAGAATTTGGGGCGGCTCAAGTCGATAATCCGGGATTCCGATCCCGCGATTGTGCTCGTTACCTCAAAAGTATTAAAAACGGCTCAGCCCCTGTTTGCTGAATCTGAAGAGCTGAGTGGTTTGCCCTTCGTTACCGTAGACCTGGATGACGATGAGAGTGAAAACGATTGGCAATGCCCGCAAATAGATCGGGATTCACTGGCCTTTTTGCAGTACACCTCCGGTTCAACCGGCAACCCGAAAGGGGTTATGGTCAGTCATGGCAACCTGATTTATAACGAATCCATGATTACCTCCGGTTTTAGCAGTACCCGCGATGAAATTGCCGTTAGCTGGTTGCCGTTATTCCATGACATGGGATTGATCGGCACTACCTTGCAGCCTTTGTATCTGGGCGCCAGCGCGGTCTTCATGTCACCGGCGTCGTTCTTACAGAAACCGTTTCGCTGGCTAAAGGCGGTCAGTGACTATAAAGGGAATGTCATCTGCGCTCCTAATTTTGCCTATGAGCTTTGCGTCAGCCAAATAACGGAAGCACAACGGGCCGAATTGGATCTTTCCAGTTTACGGATGGCACTATCCGGCGCGGAAGCTGTGCGTGCGGATACTATAGAGCGTTTCATCGAGGCGTTTGGCCCACAAGGGTTTACGCGGGGCGCATTCAATCCGACTTATGGTTTGGCAGAAGCCACATTATTAGTAACTTCCTCGCTTGAAGGTCAGCGCCCACGGTACAGCCGGGTGGAAGCGGAGGCGTTCTCCGAAAACCGGATTGTGTTGGCGCAAGACAATAGCAATGCAAAAACTATGAATTTGGTTTCCAATGGCGTAGCGCCGTTGGAATCAGAAGTGGTGATCGTTGATCCGGAAACCAAAACAGAGATCAGTTCTGGCAAGGTGGGTGAAATCTGGGCGAAGGGCGAGAACATTGCAAAGGGCTATTGGCGCAATGAGGCAGCGACGCAAGAAACCTTTGCCGGCTTCACGAAAGAAGGCAAGGGGCCCTATCTCAAAACCGGTGATTTGGGCTGTCTTATTGACGGTGAACTTTATATTACCGGTCGCCAGAAAGACGTCATTATTATTCGTGGTCGCAACCACTACCCGCAGGACATAGAACTCTCGGTTCAAACCAGTCATGTTGCATTGAAATCCGATGCGGGAGCGGCTTTTGCCGTTGAAATAGACGGCGAAGAACGGCTGGTCGTGGTACAGGAAGTTGAGCGTAAATACCGGATGAGGCTGGTAACGGAAGTGGTCAGCGCAGCAATACGCCAGGCAGTGGCAGAGAATCATGAGCTACAGGTGCATACGATTGTCTACCTCAAGCCCGGTGCAATTCTAAAAACGTCCAGTGGCAAAATACAGCACAGCGCAAACAAAGCGGCGTTTTTGGACGATACCCTTGATCCCATTGCTGTCAGCTCGATGCAGGCCGTTGAGCGTGGAGAGGACGAGAAGAAAGAGCTTGAAGATGCACTCAATCTCAGCAAGGAAGCTTGGCTGCAACTGCCTGAAGCAGAAAAAGAACCGCGCCTGGTGCTCTATCTGAAAGCGGCAATTGCCAGTGAAATCGGCGAGAAGCTGGAACGTATAAGTGACAACATCAGCCTGATGGGGCTGGGTATTGATTCATTGCAAATCACGCAATTATTCACCCGTCTTCGGGATCGCTTCGAAATAGACCTGGATCTGGCTTCCCTATTCGACGCTGAAAATTTTCGCGCTTTAGGGGCGATGCTGGCAGACGCCATGATGGGGCAATCCGGCTCCAGCCTGCCGCCATTGGAAGTCGTGGAGCGTCAGCAATTGATGCCTATGTCGTTCTCGCAGAAACGCATGTGGTTTATGGATAAGCTGCGGGAAAACAACGCGGCTTATAACCTGCCATTTGCCCTGAAGATTCAGGGTGCATTCGATATAGAAGCCGGTGAGAAGGCGTTCGAGAGTATGATCAACCGCCATGAAGTGCTGCGTACGATCTATATCGAACAAGACGGCCATGCCTACCAAAGTATTCTGCCTGACCAAACCTGGCGGTTTACACGCGAAGACCTGACCTATCTGAAGGAGCCGGCATTATCCAAAGCGGTTCAGGACCGGATCGATACGGAGGCCAGCAAACCATTCAGTTTAGCCACCGGGCCGGTAATCAGAACGCATTTATTACAACTTCCGGACCTGGAATCGGACGCGATAAAGGGCCGCGCAGCAGAGCAGTATGTATTGTTGGTCACCATGCACCACATCGCGGCCGATGGCTTTTCACTGAAAGTGATTACTGACGAGATCTCCTTTGCGTACGCGGGGTTGGTCAGTGATAGCGCCCCCTTACTGCCAGAGTTGCCGATTCAGTACGCTGATTTTTCTCAGTGGCAGAAGGATTTGTTCGATAGCGGCTCCATGAGCAAACAATTGGAATACTGGACGGATCATCTGCGCAACGTGCCAGTGCTGGATTTGCCCCTCGATCACCCGCGGCCGCCGGAGCAGAGTTTCCGTGGCAGTAATTACTATTTTCAGATCCCGAAGGAAAAAGTAAGTGCGCTAAAACAATTAAGCCGGACCCAGGGCGTGACTTTTTATATGACGCTGCTGGCCTCGTTTAAGGTGTTGCTGCATCACTACACCCAAAGTGAAGACATCTGTGTGGGTACGCCGATTGCCAACCGGACCACACCCGAGTTGGAAAAATTAATTGGTTTTTTTGTGAATACGCTGGCACTGCGATCGGATTTGACGGGAAATCCCGCTTTTGTCGAGTTATTGCAGCGCATACGTAAGGTGACGCAGGGTGCCTTCACCAATCAGGAATTACCGTTCGAACGGGTAGTGGAAGGGTTGGGGATTTCTCGCGACCTGAGTTATTCCCCTGTGTTCCAGGTGATGTTTGTGCTGCAGAACAGCACGATAGACGAAGAGTTTAACCTGTCTGGTGTGAATGTAGAAAGTCTGCATACCGCACCCGGCACCGCCAAGTTTGATATGACGCTGGAGTTTTCAGAAGAATCCGGTGTGCTGCACGGCGATCTTGAATACTCAACGGATCTGTTTGAAGAAGCCACCATCATCCGCTTTGTAGACCATTTGCGTCAGTTGATGGACAGCATAATCGCGCAACCCCAGACCCCGATTGGTTCGCTTAGTATTCTGACAGCCCCTGAGCAGCAAAAACTGTTGCAAACTTTCAATGCAACGGATGAAACCTTTACGGCCAGTCATTGCATTCACAGCTTATTCGAGCAGCGGGCGCAGCAGGTAGCAACTGATATTGCACTGGTGGATGGCAGCATCCGGTTGGATTATGACGCGTTGAATCAGCGCAGCAACCAGTTGGCGCATTACCTGATCTCGTTGGGTGTTAAACCCGAGACGCTGGTAGGGGTATGTATGGAGCGTCAAGCTGACTTGATCGTGGCGTTGTTGGCGATTCTTAAAACCGGCGCAGCCTATGTCCCCATTGATCCCAATTACCCTGCAGACCGGGTGGCTTATATGCTGGCGGATGCCAGTGCTCCCGTGGTGATTTCGCAGTCCAGTCTGGCCGCTATGCTACCCGTCGCCGATGCGGATTTTCAGGTGGTCAATCTGGATCAAATGGAGAGCGTTCTTGCCGGGCAATCCAAACTCAATCCGGCGCTGGAAGTTGCTGGCGAGCAGTTGGCCTATGTTATTTACACATCCGGCTCCACTGGCAAGCCCAAGGGTGTCATGATCACCCATAGTAATGCCGCCGCATTGATTCACTGGGGCCACAGTGTCTACAGTAAAGAAGATCTGACCGGCGTTTTGGCAGCAACCTCCGTCTGTTTCGATCTTTCAGTATTCGAGATTTTTGTGACTCTGGCGGCGGGCGGAAAAATCATACTCGCGGAAAACGTTTTGGCGTTGCCGGAGTTGCCTGCCCGAGACGAAGTGGTGCTGGTTAATACCGTTCCCTCTGCAATCGATACATTGCTGCGTGGTCGTCAGATTCCCCGTACCGTAAAAGTGATAAATCTTGCTGGTGAAGCCTTGGCTGCCAGCCTGGTGGATGGGTTGTATCAGCATACCCAGGTTGATCGGGTGTACGATTTGTACGGTCCGTCAGAAGACACCACTTACTCCACATTTACCCTTCGTAAGCAGGGTGAACCCGCTACCATAGGTCGCCCGATTGCGAACACACGGGCTTATGTGCTGAACCAGCATGGCTGTCTGGTTCCACCGGGTCTAGCGGGTGAGCTGTATTTGTCCGGTACCGGTGTGACCAAGGGTTACCGCAACCTCGATGCCATGACAGCGGAGAAATTCCTTAACAATCCATTTGAGCAAGAAGCGAAATACGCACGCATGTATCGGACGGGAGACCTGGTGCGATATCAGGCCAACGGCAATCTGGAATACCTGGGGCGTATAGATCACCAGGTGAAAGTACGCGGATTCCGCATTGAGCTTGGTGAAATCCAATCTGTTATCAGTGCTGTGTCCGGAGTCAGGGAATCGCTGGTACTGACCCGCGCCGATGCAGCGGGCAGTCAGTCTCTGGTTGCGTATATGGTGAACGATGCCGACCAGAACCTGGAGGAGTCCGTGTTGATCACTGCCGTGAAGGCAGCCATTAGGTCGAGTTTGCCGGATTACATGGTGCCCGCTGCGTTTGTTGTGATGGATTCATTTCCTTTGACGCCGAACGGCAAAATTGATCGTAAAGCGCTGCCCGCGCCATCCATCGACGATTTGATGGGAGAAAGTTTTGTTGAGCCACGCACCGATGCCGAGCGGGAGATGGGTCAGATTTGGTGTGAAGTGCTGAAGCTGGAACGGGTTGGTGTGACCAGCAATTTTTTCGAGTTAGGCGGGCACTCGTTGCTGGCGACTCAATGCATATCCCGAATTCGCGATCATTTCCGGGTTGATTTACCGATTAAATCCCTCTTTACCCATCCGACCATTGAAGAACTGTGTTCGCTGGTGAATGATGCCGACGAGTTATCCTCCCTGGCACCGCCCCCGGTACAGCGCATCGATCGGGCAGGTGAATTACCGCTGTCCTTTGCTCAAATGCGGTTGTGGTTTCTTAACCAGCTTGAAACCGGCAATTCTGAGTACAATATCAGTACCTCGTATAATATGCCGGCCTCCATTCGGTTGACCGGAAAGCTGAACACCAACGCGTTGCGCAAGGCCTATCAGGCGGTGGTAGATCGGCATGAGGCGTTACGCACGTCCTTTCTGATCGATGACGGGAAAGCGACCCAGGTTATTCGTGATCCGGGTGACTGGTTTATGGATGTCCGTGATTTACGTCACCTGGATGCGGAAGAACGTGAAGCAGAAGTGATTCGCCTGGCAGAAGACGAAGCCACTCGCTCATTCGATTTGGTTTTGGGGTCACTGGATAAAGCGCGGCGTATTCGATTGATGCGAACCCGTTTGTTACAGACGGATGAAGAAGAGTTCGTGCTGCTGCTGACCATGCATCACATAATTTCTGACGGCTGGTCGTTAGGCATTCTGATTGAGGAAACCGGAGAGTTTTATCGCTCAATGGTGTCCGGTGACGCTCCACGGCTGGAGCCAATCGACATTCAATATGCAGACTATGCGGCTTGGCAGCGGCAGTGGATGGATGGCCCGGTATTTGAGCATCAAATAAGTTATTGGCGGGATCGTTTACAGGGGGTTCAGGTTCTTGAATTACCCACAGACCGTCCGCGCCCTGCTGTGATGACTTTCAAAGGGAATTACGAGCCGGTTCGTATAAACCCGGCGCTGACCAAAAAACTCAATGCGTTGAGTCGTGATCAGGGTGTCACGCAGTTTATGACCCTGTTAACCTCGTTCTACACCTTGCTGTATCGATATACCGGGCAGACGGATATTTGTATCGGTACTCCGGTTGCGAATCGTGCCCGTCCCGAGTTCGAAAAGCTGATTGGTTGCTTTGTCAATAGTCTGGCGTTACGTGCTGATCTTGAAAACGATCCGCGCTTTGTGGATCTGTTGATGCAGGTGCAGGACACCACGTTGTCGGCCTACAATCACCAGGATTTACCGTTCGAGCGCTTAGTGGATGCTCTGGGTGTGGCCCGCGATAAGAGCCATTCACCGTTATTCCAGGTGATGTTCACCTTGCAAAACGCCTCCAGTTTGCTGGATGTATCCATGCCGGGCGTGGCTTTCGAAATGCTGCCATCTGTGGCCAAGACAGCCAAATTCGATCTGACGCTAAATCTGGAAGAAGGGCCTTCCGGCCTGGAGGGGATGATCGAATACAATACCGATTTATTCGATCGCGAAACCGTGCATCGGATGGTGAATCACCTCGAGCAAATCCTGGAAAAGGTGGCCGAGCATCCCCATTTGCGCTTGTCTGAAATACCGTTGTTGAGTGATTACGAAAACCAACTGGTGGTGAAAGAGTGGAATCATCAGCCGGATCAGTATGAATTTGACGAAGCGATTACAGTACGATTCGAACGTATCGCCGAGCAGTATGCGGCGAAAGTGGCGCTTAAGGCGGGTGATGAATCGCTGACTTACAGCGAGCTTAATCAACGGGCGAATCGGCTTGCCGCTTATCTGGTGGAGCAGGGTGTACAGACCAACCAGCTGATCGGCATCAACCTGAACCGCTCGGCGGAAATGGTGGTGAGCATTCTGGCGGTACTGAAAGCCGGCGCAGCCTACGTCCCACTTGATCCGACCAATCCCCGAGAGCGTAACGAATTTATACTGCAGGATGCGAAAGTTGCCCTGCTGATTACGGAATCCGGCTTGAGCGATCTTGATTTGCCGGGTTTCTGCAAACCGTTGATAGTGGATCAGTTACAGGATGAACTGCTGACTTTTTGCGGGGATAATGTAGATCGCGTAGTGGGCGGTGATCATCGGGCCTATGTTATTTACACCTCCGGCACCACCGGCAAACCGAAAGGCGTGTTAATTCCTCACTCCAATGTGATTCGTCTATTTACGGCCACGGACCAATGGTTCGGTTTCAGTGATCAAGACGTATGGACTCTGTTCCATTCATTTGCTTTTGACTTTTCTGTGTGGGAGTTATGGGGCGGATTGCTGTACGGGGGCAAGGTCATTATTGTTCCCAGCCAGGTGGCCAAGTCGACTGAAGATTTTTATCAGCTGGTGTGCGATGAAGCGGTGACGGTGCTTAACCAAACACCGTCGGCGTTCACTCAATTTATCCGCATTGATGAGTACGCTCGGGAGAAAGCCGATAGTCAATCAGCACAGCTAAAACTACGTTATGTGGTGTTCGGAGGGGAAGCGCTGGATTTTGCCGCATTACAGCAGTGGAACCAGGTACACGGCTTACAGCAGCCCCAATTGATAAATATGTATGGTATTACTGAAACTACCGTGCATGTCACTTATCACCGTATCACCGAGATCGATCTGAGCCGTCGTCAAAGTCTGATTGGCCGGCCGATTCCCGATCTGGATCTGTATATACTGGATAAGCACATGAACCCGGTTCCGATTGGGGTTCCCGGCGAACTTTATGTTGGGGGCCAAGGTCTTTCGCATGGCTATTTGCACCGCCCTGAACTGACATCTGAACGATTTACAAACAACCCGTTCGGCAACAATGTGGAGCGGCAATCCGGCCTCTACGAGCGGTTATATAAAACCGGGGATTTGGGCCGTTATCTGGCCAACGGCGTGGTTGAATATCTGGGCCGGATTGATGACCAGGTTAAAATTCGTGGTTACCGGATCGAATTGGGTGAAATTGAATCAACGATCAGTTTGCACCCGCAAATTCGTGAATCAGTCGTCCTGGCCAGAGAGGATGTGCCAGGGGATAAGCGACTTGTGGGTTACCTGCTGAAAGACGGCGAGGTGGACCTGACTGAGCTGAAAGGGTTTCTGGGCAAGAGTCTGCCGGATTACATGGTACCCAAAGCCTACGTGTTGCTGGACGCGTTCCCGCTCACAGCCAATGGCAAAGTAGATAAAAAGGCGTTACCTGAGCCAGATGATTCACTGCACGCCCGTAATCAGTTTGTGGCGCCTCGTAATGATACAGAAGAGGCATTGACCCAGATTTGGAAAGAGGTCTTGAACCTGGATCAGATCGGTGTGACGGATAATTTCTTTGATTTAGGGGGGCATTCTTTGCTCGCTACTCAGGTAGTATCTCGGGTAAGAGATCATTTCAATGTGGATTTGCCTCTAAGTGCGCTTTTTGAAGAGCCCACCATCGAGAATATTGCCCTGCATTTGCTGCAGGCCGAGCTATCATCGGCGGATGACCTGGAAATGGCGGATTTACTGGCGGAAATCGAAGGTTTGTCGGAGGAAGATCTAAAGAATTTATAACAGGGAGAGGTCTCTTCAAGAGATTTTTATTAGAATATTAGTACAGGGTCGGTCGACAATATCAAGCGTCAATCGGCCCCGGGCGGGCTTTTTAGTCCGCCTTTTCTGCATGATTCAAAATAACTATTAGAATAAGTATAAAGAATGCGCTGGCTTAGCGCCCGGTGCAGATTTATCGAAATGGGCAACTTTATTAATGACTGATAAGAAGTTACTAGATCGTTTGGCTAGCCTGTCGCCTGAGCAACGTGAGGCACTTCTGAAACAGCTCCAGAAAAAGAAAAGTCAGGGAGCTGAGCCGAGAAAGGACGCCATCCAACGTTATGCCCGCGATACTAATCGCTTGGCAATGTCTTACGCGCAACAACGCTTGTGGTTTATCGACCAGTTACAGTCTGGCAGTGCGAGCTATAATATTTCCGCCGCCTTGCGTCTCACCGGTCCGCTGGATGTTGAAGCGTTGCGAATGAGCTTTGACGAAATCGTGCTTCGGCACGAGGTGTTGCGTACCATATTTGTCACTGACGACGGGCAGGGTCGCCAGGTCATTAATGAGCATCAACGATGGGAATTACCCACCATAAGCCTGGATACCCTGTCCTCCCGGGAGCAGGAAGAAGTCATCAATACCCGTTACAAAGGGGATTCGCTTACCTCTTTTGACTTGATTAACGGCCCTTTGCTGCGAACCCGATTAATCCGCCTAAGCAATATTGAGCACGTGATTATCGTGACCATGCACCACATCATTTCGGATGGTTGGTCCATGGGCGTCTTTATTCGTGAAATGGCGCTGTTATACGACGCATTCAGGCAGGATAAAGCCTCGCCGCTGAAGCCTTTACCAATCCAGTATGCTGACTACTCCTTGTGGCAGCGAGAGTGGCTTTCAGGTGAGCGTCTGGAGCGCCAGCTTAGCTACTGGAAGACACGCCTGGATGGGGTCACTGTGCTCGAATTGCCAACGGATTTTGCGCGGCCGCCGGTGCATACATTCAAAGGCAACAACATCCACTTTAGCCTTGACCCAAGGCTGACCCAGCAATTGAACGAATTGTCGAAAAAACAAGGCGTGACCTTGTTTATGACGCTGTTTGCGACTTTGCAAACGTTGCTGCATCGTTACTCTGGCCA
This sequence comes from Ketobacter sp. MCCC 1A13808, assembly GCF_009746715.1. Classification (NCBI taxonomy): domain Bacteria; kingdom Pseudomonadati; phylum Pseudomonadota; class Gammaproteobacteria; order Pseudomonadales; family Ketobacteraceae; genus Ketobacter; species Ketobacter nezhaii. Next base: position 233,327 of record NZ_VRKW01000004.1, on the reverse strand, counting down.
GGACGACATTTGCATTGGCACACCGATAGCAGGACGGGTGCGTCCGGAAGTCGAGAGTTTGATCGGTTGTTTTGTTAATACCTTGGCAATACGCAGCGACCTCCAGGGCAACCCCTCATTTCTGACTTTACTCAAACAAGTTCAGCAAAACCTGACCGGCGCCTATGATCATCAGGACATACCTTTTGAACGCCTGGTTGATGAACTCGGTATGGCACGGGAGATGAGCCATACCCCTTTGTTCCAGGTAATGTTTGTACTGCAAAATGCAACAGCGGGCAGCGCAATGTCGCTGCCGGAGTTAGACATTGAAGTGATGCCGGCGCAATCGGAGACCGCCAAATTCGACATCACGATTAACCTACGTGAAGAAAAAGGCTGCATAAAAGGCGATTGGGAATATCGTACTGATTTGTTTTCAGAACACACTATTCAGCGGATGTCGGCGCATTTCCAGAATTTACTTGCGGTGTTTATGAATGACCCAACAACCCGGGTAGACGACGCCGAATATTTGCTAGCGCAGGAAAAGCAGCAGTTATTGTATGACTGGAATGCCACCGGCAGCGACTACGAGCGCGAATCCGATGTGCTGGATCTGTTTGCTCATATAGTTAGTCAGAACAAAGACAAAATTGCAGTGCAAAAAGGGGACGAGCGGGTTACCTATTTGCAACTGGATTCGATGAGTAACCATATCGCGCTGGCGTTACAGGAAAAGCAGGTGTTGTCTGGCCAGCGAGTGGGTGTGTGTGCGGATCGCAGTATCGAAACCATCGCTGCGATACTCGGTATCCTCAAAGCAGGCGCAGCTTATGTTCCGTTAGATCCGGCATACCCGGTGGAACGGCTGCAATATATGATTGAAGACAGCCAGGCCAGCGTGATCGTGGCTCATCGTCATTTGGCGGACAGCTTGCCCTCAGCCGAGAACTCGATTTTATTGCTGGACGGGTTCCGCACCACAGTGGAACCGATATCGGGTCTGGATCTTCGGGTTGGCCCGAAAGCGTCGGCCTATGTCATGTACACCTCGGGCTCAACCGGCAAGCCCAAAGGCATCGATGTAGTGCACCGTAATATCGTTCGTCTGGTTCGTAAAACGAATTTTATGAAACTGGATGCCACTACCTGCTTTCTGCAATATGCGCCTATTTCGTTTGATGCCGCTACCCTTGAAATCTGGGGCCCGTTGTTGAATGGGGGCCGTATTGCTGTCGCACCGCCCGGCAATTTGAACGCAGAAGAATACGGCAGTGTTGTTAAGCAAAATGCGGTTAATACCGCGTGGCTGACTGCGGCATTATTCCACTATTTTGTGGAGTATCATCTGGATATTTTCAAACCGTTGAAACAGTTGTTAGCGGGTGGTGATGTATTGTCACCTAAGCTGGTGCGCAACGTGCTGGACGAGTATCCGCATTTAACCCTGATAAATGGTTACGGCCCGACCGAAAATACCACATTCACCTGCTGTTATCCGATGCAAAAAGTGGGTCAGGTGCGTGCAACGGTACCGATCGGCAAGCCGGTAGCGAACACCAAAGTCTTTGTTCTGGACAAAAATCGAAAACCGGTTGCAGTGGGCATTCCCGGTGAGCTTTATACCAGTGGTGACGGTGTCGCGAACGGGTATCTCAACCGTGATGAACTGACTACCGACGTATTTGTGCCTAACCCTTTCCAGTCTGACGATGACCCGGTGTTGTATAAAACCGGAGACCTGGTTCGTTATTACGCTGATGGCAATTTGGAATATCTGGGGCGGATAGACCAACAGGTAAAAATCCGCGGATTCAGGATAGAACTGAGTGAAGTAGAAGACGCCGTTAGCAAGATTAATACGATTCGCGAAGTGGCGGTCATTGCCCGGGAAGACGTGCCGCGCGTAAAACGACTGGTCGCTTACTACGTTCCTGTGAAAGGCGTGCAGCCGACCAGTGTCGAACTGCGATCCGAATTGAAGCAATCATTGCCGGAATATATGATTCCGTCGGTGTTTGTGGGTATGGAAACTTTGCCGATGACGGCCAACGGCAAGCTCGACAGACGAGCCCTGCCGAAACCGGAAACGGACAACGACAGTGCATTGCAGCGGGTGCCACCGCGAACCGAAAAAGAAATCATTCTTGCCGACATCTGGGCACAGGTTCTGAATCTGGAAGAAATCGGAATCCGGGATAACTTTTTTGAAATGGGTGGTGATTCCATCCTCAGTATCCAGATCATTAGTCGGGCGAAGCTGGCCGGACTGCATCTGACCACAAAACAGGTTTTCGAAAACCAAACAATTGAAGAGCTGGCCCTGGTTGCCAGCGAAGCAGAATCGCCGATATTGGCGGAGCAGGGCGAAGTGACAGGGGAAGCTGTATTGTCACCAATACAGCAATGGTTCTTTGATCATCAGTTCGTCAATGAGCAGCATTGGAATCAGTCCGTACTGCTGAATATCAAAGCTGACAGTGAAGTGTTGTTTCAGCACTTATCGTCTGCATTAACCGCGTTGGTCGCACAACACGATGCTTTACGCTTGCGCTTCACCAAAAAGGATCATGTCACGGTTCAAACCTTTACAGATTGTGCAAAATCGGACGATAACGGCAACTTCCGTGTGAGCGAGTTTGATCTAAGTCACGTACCAGCAGACCAGTTGTCGGCGCAGATTACCGACTATTGCAATCAAGTGCAGGCGAGCCTGGATTTGCAATCCGGTCCACTGTTGGCGGCCGCCCTGATCAAACTTCCCAATCAGGAATTCAGGTTGCTGTTGGTGCTGCATCATCTGGTGGTGGATGGGGTTTCATGGCGCATATTGCTGGAAGATTTCAATCTGGCGCTGGATCAGTTGCATGCTCGTAAAGAGGTTGCCCTGGGCTATAAAACTACGTCTTACAAGCAATGGGTTGAAGCTCTTAGAGACAGCGTTGAGTTGGGTCATCTGAATGGCGAATTCGATTATTGGTGCGAAATTACCGGTCAGGATAAGCCCAAGCTGCCTTTCGACGCGGAAAGTCTGGATACTGTACCTCGGGATTCTGCCGAGCCGAATATCAGCACCCACAGCATCTGGTTGAGCGAATCATTCACACAATCGTTATTGCGTGATGTAAACCGGGCCTACCGAACAGAAATCAACGATATTCTTTTGACTGCCTTGTCTCGAACGGTTTCGGATTGGAGCGGAAACGTAGATACACTGCTTGATCTTGAGGGCCACGGGCGTGAAATATTTTCAGAGAAAATTGATCTTAGCCGCACAGTAGGGTGGTTTACATCGGTCTATCCGGTGCGCTTACGCTATGAGAATGGCCGTTCAATTCAAGATAATCTGCGCTCGGTCAAGGAACAGTTACGGCATATTCCGGGCCGCGGTTTTGGTTTTGGTGCGCTGCGTTATCTGGGCACTGAGGTGCAACAGCAAGCACTCGCCGACGCGCCGAAAGCCGATATCGTGTTTAATTATCTGGGTCAGTTCAATTCCCTACTTGAAGGCAGTCAGCGATTTACCCTGGCCTCGGAACAGCGCGGCCGTGAACATAGTCCGCTAAGTGAAGATCCGCATCCACTGAGTATTAACAGTCACATAGTGGGTGACAAGCTGCAAATTGATTGGATCTACAGCGCCGAGTTTTCCGCAGAAACGATAACAAAGCTGGCTCGTCAGTATGTGGCAGCACTCGAGCAGATTATTGATCATTGCACTCAGCCCGGCGTGTTTGGTTATACGCCGTCTGACTTTCCGCTAGCCAGACTGGATCAGTCCCAGTTAGATCGTTTGTTGGGCGTGGAGCGGAATATCGAATCAATGTATCCGTTGTCACCGATGCAGGAAGGCATGCTGTTCCACAGCTTGTTTGACAATGATCATGGTGTCTATTTCGAGCAGCTCAGTGTCGAGGTGTTAGGGAGTGCTGATCGGGAATTGCTAAAAAAGGCCTGGGTTCGGGTAGTCAATCGGCATCCGGCTTTGCGCAGTTCGTTTGTGTGGCAGGAAATCGATCGTCCCTTGCAGATTGTTTATAACCAGGTTGAGATGGAAATTTCAGAAGTGGACTGGCGTCACATCGATACTTCCCTGGAATCGGCCCGGCTCGATGCCTGGCTTGAAAAAGATCGCCAACGGGGATTTGATTTTGAAAAACCGGGATTGATGCGTTTGGCCTGGCTGGAGTTACCGGGTAATCGTTCCCGTTTGATCTGGAGCTTTCACCATATCGTATTGGATGGCTGGTCTTTACCGCTGGTAATGGGGGAAGTGTTCCAAACTTATGGCATGCTGGTGAAAGGTGAAGATCCTGTGCTACCGCCAGCGGGATCTTACGGTGAATTTATCTCTTATCTGGAGCAGGTCGATAAAGGCGATGCCCTGCAATTCTGGAAATTATATTTAAGTGAGTTCGAAGCCGCTACGCCGCTACCGAATAAGAAAGCGGTGGTTGGAAGTACCGAGAAAATATTCCTGGAACAGGTGCTGAAACTCAGTGAAAACTTCAGTGGCCGATTGCAGCAATTCGCGCGCGATCAGCATGTGACCCTTAACACGGTAATTCAGGCTGCGTGGGGCGTTCTGTTAGCCCGTTACAGCAGCGAAAACGACGTGGTCTTTGGTACCACAGTATCCGGGCGGCCTACTGATTTACCCAACGTTGAAAATATCGTGGGGTTGTTTATCAATACCTTGCCACTGCGTATCAGTCTGGACGACGACACCACTATTGCGCCGTTACTGCAGCGCATGCAGGAAGATCAGGTCGATTTGCGCCGGTTCGAGTTTACACCGTTGGTGGATATTCACCGTTACTCAGAAGTGCCGGGTGATCAGAGCCTGTTTGAGAGTATTCTGGTATTTGAAAACTATCCGGTGGGTGACGCCGTACATCAAGCCGACGAGCTGATTAATTTCGGGCATATCACAACCATCGAACACACCAATTTCCCCATTACGTTGATAGTTGAGCCTGCTGACCAACTGGCAATTAAATTATCTTACGATTCCGGGTTGTTTGATTACCCGGTAATCGCGCGGATACTGGAACATCTGCGAACGCTGTTGCACAGCATGTTGTCGCAACCAGATGTACCCTTGCTGAAAGTGCCTATGCTCAGTGAAGATGAGCGTAATAACGTATTGCGTAAATGGAATCCTGCTCCGGCCAACTATCCGCGAAACTTGTGCATACATCAGATTTTTGAGCGCCATGTAAAAGCCCATCCGGATAGAGTGGCAATGATCGCCGGAGACGAGCAGCTGACCTATGAACAGTTGAACGCCAAAGCCAATCAGTTAGCCCGTTACTTGCTTGAAGTCGGGGTTAATGATGGCGATTTTGTTGCCATTGCATTGCAGCGCTCGGTCGACATGATTATTTGTATTCTGGCGACATTGAAGGTGGGTGCCGCCTACGTACCGGTTGATCCCGATTATCCGGAAGAACGCATTGGCTTTATGCTGTCTGATACGCAATCACCATTGGTTATTTGCAGGAAAAAGCAGGCCGATCGTCTGGCAACCATTGTTGAGCACCTGGAACAGGACGTGCAAATACTGGTGCTGGAAGATGAGCAGCCGCGGATAGGTGAAAAATCAAAAGAAAACCCGCTTACCCATTTTACTACCAACAGTAAGCGATATGCCTATGTGATTTACACTTCCGGTTCTACCGGTAAGCCCAAAGGCGTGTTAGTACACCAGTTAAGTGTCATTCGTCTGGTGCTGGATTCAAACTACTTTACTCTGGCCAATAGCGACCGTGTCTGCCATACATCCAACGTTTCTTTCGATGCCGCGATCTATGATGTATGGGCCCCGTTATTGAATGGGGCCGGGATGGTGTTGTTTACGAAAGAGCAATTATTGAATCCGGAGCTTTTTTATGAAGAAGTTAACCGCACCGGCGCCAACGTCAGCTTTATCACAACAGCGCTGCTCAATATGTACGTTGCTACAGAACCGAAAATTTTCGCTAATTTTAAGTATGTTTTTACGGGCGGCGAGGCACATGATCCGAACGTGATCCGCAAGATATTGAGTCAACATAAACCCCAGCATTTTTTCAACGTATATGGCCCGACAGAAAATACGACCTTTTCCACCTTTTATGAACTGACCCAGTTACCGGAAAACGTCACCAATGTGCCTATTGGTCGCAGTATATCCGGCTCTACATGCTATGTACTGGATCGGAATCTGCAGCCGGTGCCAGTGGGTGTTCAAGGTGAAATCTATGTGGGTGGGGATGGTGTCGCAGTCGGCTATCTGAATGATCCTGAGCGCACGGCCAACAGTTTCCTGCCAGACCCTTTTTCAGGCAACACCAATCAGCGCTTGTACAAAACCGGAGATATCGCTCGTTACAATGAAGATGGGTATATTGAAATCCTGGGTCGCGCCGACGACCAAGTGAAAATCAGGGGCTTCCGTATAGAGTTGAGCGAAGTAGAAGCCAATTTAACTCGGATTGATGGCGTAACCGATGCCATCGTTGTTGTCAAAGACGACAACAGTAACCAGAAGCGTTTGGTCGCGTATATCAAAACCAATGCCGATTTGGATGCCACCCGGGTGCGGCAGCACGCTCCGGACTATCTGCCAAAGCATATGATTCCCGCTTCGTTTGTGGTACTGGAACAATTCCCGCTGACCTCCAACGGCAAAGTAGATAAACGTGCCTTGCCCGAGCCGGTATTCGAAAACAAAACGAGTTATCAGTATGTAGCCCCCAGAACCGATAACGAAATCAAATTGGTCGATATTTGGGAACAGGTATTAAAAGCCGATACGGTAGGGATTCACGATAACTTTTTCGAGTTGGGTGGGGATTCCATCCTAAGCATTCAGATTATCAGTCGCGCCAAACGCGCAGGGCTGCACTTAACGGCCAAACAAATATTCGACTTTCAAACCATTGCCGAGCTGGCTGATGTTGCACGCGAAGTTCAAGATCTCATTATTGCTGAACAAGGGCTTGTGGAAGGGGACGTTCCGTTAACACCGATCCAGCATTGGTATTTCGAAAGCCAACCAGTCGATCCCCATCACTTCAATCAGTCTTTACTTTTGCAAGTTGATAGCAAGGTTTCACTCGAACACTTAACAGGTAGCCTTGAAGCTGTGCTGTTACATCACGATGCTCTGCGCCTCCGTTTTAAACATGGGGTGAATGGTTGGCAGCAGTCATTCGGTTATGTTGAACATTCCGGCAAGTTGATCAATGACGTGTTTGAAGTGGTGAATCTGTCCGGCTTGCCGCAGAATTTACGTTCTGAACAGATTGAGCACCTTTCTGATAAAGCACAGCGGGAACTGAATCTATCATCCGGTCCGCCAGTGAAAGCGGTTTATTTTGATCTGGGTGATCAGGATCCTGCGCGGTTACTTCTGGTTATTAACCACCTTGCTGTCGATGTGTTTTCCTGGCGCATATTGCTGGAAGACTTGCAAACTGGGCTAGCTCAGACCATGCGAGGTGCACGGATTGATTTTGGCGCTAAAACGACGTCTTATCAGCAGTGGTCTAACAGGTTAATGGAGTTTGCTAACAGCCGGGATATAGAAGCCGACGCCGCATTCTGGAGCCACCATTCTGCGACTTTTGAATCCAATTCGTTGCCCACGGATAAGTCCGGTGCCAATACGGTGGCCTCTGTCGCAATAGAGAAGTGCGTTCTTGACAAGCCGCTGACACAAAAATTGTTAAAGGAAAGCGGCAGAGCTTATCGAACGGAAATAAACGATTTATTACTGACTGCTCTGCAGCGCACGTTCAGCCAATGGTCCGCTGCTGAACGCGTGCTGGTGGATTTGGAAGGGCATGGCCGTGAGCATATCAGCGATAATATCGATGTATCCCGAACCGTGGGCTGGTTTACTACGGTGTTCCCGGTTGTATTAACAGGTGATAGTAATATTGATCTGGGCAACAATATTTGTTCTGTCAAAGAGTATCTGCGCCAAATCCCGCGAAAGGGTATGACTTATGGTGTGTTGAGGTATCTTAATGACGTTCATTCGGCAGCGAACCCGGTTAAATCTGAAATCAGTTTTAATTACCTGGGGCAGTTGGATCAGGTTTTGCCTGCGGACGCATTATTGGCAGTAGCTGCAGAGAGCAGCGGCAGTGAATTATCCCCCCATGCTACGCGGAGTTATTTGTTTGAAGTTAGCGCCAGTGTTCAGAACGATGAGCTGGTCTTTAACTGGCGTTACAGCAGTAACCTGCATGAAGCCAGCACTGTGCATATGTTGGCGCAAACCTGCCTGCAGGAATTGCAACAGATCATAGAGCATTGTTCCGGCGGCGAATACAGTGGTTATACCCCCTCTGATTTTCCGCTGCTGGAACTGTCGCAGCCGCAAATCAATGAATTATTGCCTTCAAGCGGGGTGGAAACTGTCCTGCCGCTATCACCGACACAAGAAGGGATGTTGTTTCACGCACTCTACGAACCGGGTTCCTGGGTTTACTTCGACCAAATTATTGTGCCCATCAGTGGCGATGTTAACGAATCCGCGTTATTCGACGCGTGGCGCAAAGTGGTTGCGCGGCATCAGATTTTACGGGCAGGGTTTATTTGGGAGGGCGTGAGTAAACCCATCCAGGTAATAATGGAACAAGTTGAACTGGATATTCACCGCTACGACTGGAGTCGGTTTAGCCAACAGGAGGCAAACGAAAAAGTTGACCGGTTGTTGATTGATGATCGTAATATGGGTTTCAACTTCCGTCGACCCAATGTGATGCGGCTAAGCTGGATTGTTTTGCCGGAAGGTAATTTTAAACTGGTATGGAGCTTCCATCACATACTACTGGACGGCTGGTCGATGCCTGTGGTGTTTGGTGAATTGTTTACCATTTATGAGGATCTGGTTAAGCAGCGTGAAACTCAGTTACATCAACCTGCCCGGTACCAGGATTTTATAGCCTGGATCAGCCGGCAGGATAACGATAAAGCCGGACAGTTCTGGCACAAATACTTGTCCGGATTCACTGCCACAACACCAATTGCGGTGAAGAACTCTTTCGCGGTTGCCCAACACAATGCGGATAATCCGGCAACGGAGGGGCAGTATCAGGAACAGTCAGTGATGATTTCCGGCCGTTTGCTTGAAGGTTTGCAAAGTCTGGCCAAGCAACATCGGTTAACACTCAATAATATTATGCAAGGTGTCTGGGCAATCTTGTTGCGCCGCTATAGCGGAGAATCCGATGTTTTGTTCGGCACCACGGTGTCAGGCCGCCCGGCTGAGCTACAGGGTATTGAATCCATGGTGGGTCTTTTCATTAACACCTTGCCGATGCGAATGCGAGTGGCTGATGATCAATCGTTTATCGATTGGCTGCAGGAGGAGCAGGTTCAGCAATCTGAGATCAAAAACTATGAATACAGCTCGCTGGTTGAAATACAAAAGCAGAGCGAGCTGACGGCAAAACAAGCTCTGTTTGAATCGATCCTGGTTTTTGAGAATTACCCAATTGACGAATCCCTGGAGGAGACCCAGGCTTCGTTGAGCGTGGGATCCGTCGGTGCATTCCAGCAAACCAACTTCCCCCTGACAATCATATTTATTCCTGGAAAAGAGATGGAGTTACGTGTCTCTTACGATGGCTATCTATTTGAAGCGGACACCATCGGCCGCATGATGGGACATGTCGAACGACTGTTGCAATGTATTGAAGCGGAACCGGACATTCAAATAGGGCAGTTACCCTTGATCACCGAGGCGGAGCAACAGCAGCTGGTTTATGATTGGAACCGAACTGAACGTGTTTTTGCTTTTGAACGCACTGTGTCGGAACATTTTGAAGCTCATGTGCAGGCGCGTCCGGATATGATGGCCTGCGAATTCGGAGATAAAAAGGTCACCTATGAAAAGCTGAATCGGCGCGTGAATCGTTTGGCCCATCAGTTACTGGATGATGGTATCCAGCGAGGCGATCTAGTTGCTGTGTGTCTCGATCGCTCGATGGAAATGATTGAGGCGATACTGGCGGTATTGAAAGTGGGGGCGGCTTATGTACCTATCGACACTTCCTATCCGGATGACCGTGTTGAATACATGCTGGCAGAAACCCAGGCGCCCATCTTTATCGTGGCAGAGAAATTTCTCGATCATTACGACTACGTAAAACAACGAACGTTGTCGCGGCTGATTGGAATGCAGGCATTAAAAGAAAATGCCCGTATACAATCCACGGAAAATCTTAATATACGTTGTGAGAATGGCAGCCAGGCCACAGCCTGTATTATTTTTACTTCGGGCACCACAGGTAAACCAAAAGGCGTTTGTATACCCCAGATAGGTTTGAGTCGGCTGGTCTTGAATCCGAATTACATGGATCTGAGCCCGGGCCACCGTATGGCGCACGCCGCCAACGTATCCTTCGATGCAGCATCCTTTGAGATCTGGGGCGCTTTGCTAAACGGCGGTACCCTCATCGGAATTGACAAAAATACCGCGCTTGATGCCGACGCGCTGGATCGCACCATTACCGAGAAACGCATTGACGTGCTATTCCTGACCACCGCTTTGTTTAACGCTCTATCGAAACAGAAGCCGGATCTCTACCGGAATCTGCAATATTGCGTATTCGGAGCGGAGGTTTGCGATCCAGGTCAAGTGCGTCAGGTGTTGATGGAAGGCAATCGTCCGCAACATCTATTGCATGCGTACGGCCCTTGCGAAAACTCAACCTATTCCACCTGTTACGAGGTGACATCGGTGTTACCGGATGCGGTTACCATTCCCATAGGGCCTGCCATTGCTAACAGCACAGCTTATGTGTTGGACAACGCATTAAGACCAACGCCCATAGGGGTTCCCGGCGAAATTTACGTAGGTGGATTGGGCTTGGCGCTGGGATACCTAAACCGTCCTGAATTAACCAAAAAGGTGTTTATCGACAGTCCCTTCGTGGAGGGGCAGCGTTTATATAAAACCGGTGATTTGGGACGTGTGATGCCAGGGGGTAACCTCGAAATTATGGGGCGGGCTGACGATCAGGTTAAAATTCGTGGTTACCGGATTGAACTTGGTGAAATCGAAACTGCGATCAACAGGATTTCGGATGTTCGTCAGGCTTGTGTAACGGTACGGACGCTGGATACGGGTACTAAACAATTAATTGCCTATTGTGAACTCCAACCGCAACACCAAAACCAGGACCGGGTACAGTTTAAATCTCGTTTAAAGCAGCATTTACCAGATTATATGGTACCGGCTGGTTTGGTCTTTTTGGAAAAACTGCCGTTAACTCCCAATGGTAAAGTCGATAAGAAGGCGTTGCCCGAACCCGGCGTGGACGATTTCGTCAGCACTGATTATGTGGGTGCACGCAACGAAATCGAGCAGGTGTTGGTGGATATCTGGCAGGAAGTGTTGAGTGTTGAGCGCGTGGGAATCTACGATGACTTTTTTGACCTGGGCGGACACTCACTTTTAATTAATAAAGTAGCAGGGCGTTTGAAGCAGAATATCGGTATAGAGTTACCTTTACGAACGCTGTTTGAAGTACCAACAATCGCAGCACTCAGTGAAATATTGCAGTCACTGAGTATTGATAATAACGACGATACGCTGGATTCGTTGGATGACGATGAATTTGAGGAAGGTTCTTTATGATCGTGTACGAGCTGATGGCCAAGCTTGGCGCTGCTGGCATCAAACTTTGGGTTGAAGAGGGTCAGCTCAAATTCAAGGCACCAAAAGGTGCGCTTACCCCGGACCTGAAAGCAGAGTTGGTAGCAAATAAACAGGCCGTAGTGGAGTTTTTATCCCAGACCAAATTGGAAACCGAGTCCGGTCAAGAAGTGATTCCGGCAGTGGGGCGTGAAGTTCCCATACCTCTTTCGCATGCGCAACAGCGATTGTGGTTTATCGAACAACTCAATCCAGGGAGTAGTACCTTTCACATTCCCGCTGCCTTGTTTCTGACAGGCATTCTGGATTACCGCGCACTCGAACAGGCTTTCGTAGAATTGCTTCAACGTCACGAAGCACTCAGAACGGTCTTTATTGCGGAGGATGATCAGACTTATCAAACCGTTAAACCGGTCGATGGCTTCATTATTCCTATGGATGATTTGACCGCGCTGCCAGAGGCAGAGAAAGACGGTCGCACCAAGGCCAAGGTTGAAACTGAAGTAAGAAAAAGCTTTAACCTGGAAACGGGCCCGTTAATTCGTGCGCATTTATACAAGCTGGATGACAATCGCCATGGATTGGTGGTGACGATGCACCATATCGTGACAGATGGTTGGTCCATGGCCATCTTCGTACGGGAAATAGCAGCGCTTTATGCTGCCCAGCGAATGGGCCTGAAAGCGCCTTTGCCCCCATTACAAATCCAGTATCCGGATTTTGCCCATTGGCAGCGCCAGTGGTTACAGGGTGAGGAATTGGATCGCCAATTATCATTCTGGCGTAAAACACTTGCCAATTCGCCATCACAAACCACCGTTCCGTTCGATCGACCCAGGCCGCCATTGCAAACCCTGAACGGTTCCACGGTAAACGTAGAACTCGACGCTGATCTGACTGAAAAATTAAAACGGTTGGCGCGAACATTCGATACCACGTTATATGTCATCCTGATGGCAGCCTATAAAATCGTGTTGGCGAAATGGTCCAAGCAAAGTGATCTTTGCATCGGCATGCCGGTAGCGGGACGAAACCGTTCGGAAGTGGAAGGTTTGATCGGTTTTTTCGTGAACACGCTGGTGATTCGAACTCAATTGCGGCCCTCAACCCAGCTCAAAGATTTTATAGCGTATGTAAAAGAGCAGATTCTTTCTGCACAGGCGCACCAGGATCTACCGTTTGAGGCTATTGTGGACGATCTCAATGTGCCGCGGAATCTGAGCTTTTCTCCGGTATATCAGGTTGCATTATCGCTCACCAGTGGAGACGGGACAGCCAAGAAAGCAGTGATGGGTGGGCTGGAAATCGCGCCTATGTCCATTGAGCTGGTCGCTGCGCGGCTGGATCTGACGATGATGCTGGTGGATCAGGGCGATACCATCGAAGGTATGGCGGAATTCAATACCGATTTATATAACATGGAAACAATAGCGCTTTTTGTTCAGCATTTTGAAGCGCTATTAAAGCAAATGTCAGTCAGTACAGATGAACTTTACTCTACTTTGCAGCTGGAAAGCCTGGAATCCATAAAGCGCCAGATTCCGGCGGCAGTGGATGCCGAAGCGATTTTGCCACTGATTCCAATGCAGCGGGATTTTTGCCTGGACAGTTTGCGTAATCCAGAAACCCGTCGCAACAGTATCGGCTATAGTGTGCGGTTGCCTTTTGCTGTCGATGAAGCAAAGTGGCAACGGGCGTTGGAGCAAGTCGCTGAAGCAAACCCGATGCTGCGGTCCAAGCTGATAACGTGCGATTTACCGGGTATGGACAGTCTTTACAATATTATTGTTGCCGGTAACTCCGTTAACTTTGAGGTGTTGGATTGGCGTACGAAACAACTGAGTGATGATGCTTTAGAAGCCGCTATCAACGAACTCGCGCTACCTGCGTGGGATATGGATTCGGATGCTCTGTGTCGCTACTACCTCATTCGAAGTTCCGAGGCGGAGTATTGGGCTGTTGCCAGCTCCCATCATTCCATTTCAGACGGGGTGAGTAAATACTATCATTTCACGCAAACCCTCAGTGCCTACGAAGGTAAAAAATTAAACAGGAGCACAAACAAGCTTATTTCAAAATGGGTGAAAGAGCGTATCGGACAGAATGACAACGACGATACCCTCGCTTTTTGGCAACAGCAGTTCGCCAATGTGGAGCCCGTTGCCACCCGTGTCACAGACCCCGGTCCGGCTCAATTCCAGTTTTGGAATTTGGACTCAGAGCAACGGGATCAGCTTGCGGATTGGTGCGAGCAGAATAAAGTAAGCGTTACTAACTACTTAAGAACCTTATATACATTAGCGTTACAATGTTGTTATTTCGACTCTGAAGAGTTTGTTTTAATCGATGCATTCGCTGGCCGGGACAGCTCGACCGAAGTGCACCAACTTGATCAGTCTGCCGGCTGCTTCTTCCAGTTCTTGCCCCATATTCAACATGCTGTTAGTGATGACGAGATGTTGTTTACTGATTTGCTTGAATCGAACCGTCAATGGAAAAAATCGGTAGGCAAGCACCAATTTATCTCGATGATGGCACGGCGCCGGTTTTACGATGGCAATGCGTTGGAGTTCCAGTTCAATTACCGATTACCGAAAGTAACCGCTCCGATCGAATTCCAGGGTCACTCGGTCAGTTTAAAACCGATTCAGCCGGATAATGAAGGGGTTGTTAAATTACTGGTTACATCGAACGATTTATCGATGGCACTGCGTCTAAGTTACCGCCAACAGGAATTTCCCGGTTTTCAGTTGCTGGACAGGATGCAACGGGTCCATCAGCAGATCATGGGCGGCGAATTGCGTTTGACGCAATTGGATTGGGTGTCGTCGGCGGAGCAGAAACACCAATTTAACGCTTTATCCGGACCGCAAACCGAACTTCCCGCAACCATTCCAGAGCTGTTTAATATCGCACTTGAACGTTACCGGGAAAAACCCGCTGTGATTTATGGCGTGGGAGACAATACTGTCACGTTAACTTATGCAGAGCTGGATCAGCAAAGTAACCAGGTTGCGTTTTGGTTAGCAGAGCAGGGCATCAGTAACCAGGATCGTGTTGCGTTTTGTCTGGGCAGGCGTCCTGAGCTACCAGTGGTACTTCTCGGCATAATTAAATCCGGTGCTGCCTATATTCCAATCGATGCCAATTACCCACAAGATCGAATCCGCTATATCGTGGAGGATGCCGAGGCTGCCGTTCTAATTTGCGATTATTCGCTTTCCGATGAGCTCGCCGGCGCAAGTCGTACGCGTGTCGTTACGGTAGATCATGTACTGGATGCGCCACTGTCGGGTAACTGCAGCCGGTTACCGCAACAGAGCGCCGGGGATACGCTTTATTATGTCTATACTTCAGGTTCAACCGGGCGTCCCAAGGGTGCAGGTGTTTTGCATCGGGGTGAAAGTAATCTGATTTCCTGGTATTCACAATTGTTAGACGTGAGTAGTGATGATCGGATTTTGCTGATGTCTTCCGTCGGTTTCGATCTGACCCAAAAAAACCTGATGCTTGGTTTTAGCTCCGGTGCAGCTTTGGTCATTCCTGATTTTGATGAATATGAGCCGGAACGATACGCGGCATTGATTCAGCTGCACCGTGTTTCCATTCTGAATTGCGCTCCTTCGGCCCTATATCCTTTAATCGATACTTCTTTAGCCGAATACCCTTATCCTTCTTTGCGCCACGCGATTCTTGGTGGTGAACCCATTCGCCTGAATGCGTTAGATCAATGGATTAACCACAGCGGTTCCCGTGTCACCCTAACCAATAGTTACGGGCCTACGGAATGCAGCGATGTGGTCTCCAGTTATAGTGCCTCTCATATTGATGAGGGTGCCTTTCCTGATGGAATGCCGATCGGTAAACCGATTCCCAATACGCACTTGTATATTGTTGATAAGCAGGGTCGCCTGATGCCCGATGGCGCCGTCGGGGAGCTGCGGATTGCCGGAGTCGGTGTGGGCACCGGCTATTGGCAGCGGCAAGATTTAAATCAGGCGGTATTTTCGCAATGTCCCTTTTATGACGGACGCTGGTATGCTTCCGGTGATCTTTGCCGGTTGGCAGGATCAGGTGTTCTTCAGTACGTCGGACGCAAGGATTTTCAGGTTAAGCTGCGTGGACTGCGTATCGAGCCGGATGAAGTCAATAGCCTTCTGAAATCGAATGTGGACGTCAGTGACTCGCTGACCCTGGTGCTCAACGACCAGTTGGTTAGCTATGTTGTGGCGCCGCGCAATCTGGACGTTCACAGCCTGAAAGAATCATTACGCGACCGGTTGCCGGAGTTCATGGTACCGGCTGCCTTGATGCAAGTGGACGAATGGCCATTAACGCCCAATGGAAAAGTGGATCGTAAAGCCCTGCCACCGCCTTCGGCTTACGCGGGCGTCGATTTTGTCGCTCCCCGTAATGACAGTGAAACCCTGGTTGCGGATATCTGGTGTCAGGTATTGAAGTTGCCGAGTATGAGTATCAAGGCGAATTTCTTTGAGTCGGGTGGTCATTCGTTACTGGCGACCCAGGTCGTTTCCCGAGTCCGCAAAGCCCTGGGCGTCGATCTTTCTGTACGGGCCTTGTTTGAAGCGCCCACTATCGAGAAGCTGGTACAACATATCAACATAGCGGCAGCTTCCGGAGATCTGGATAAGGCTCCTCCGTTAGCCCCCATGGATCCACCCAATCGCGACACTTTGTCGTTTGCGCAATACCGGTTGTGGTTTGTTGATCAGCTTAACCAGGGCAGCAGTGAATATAATCTGCCTTCTGCATTACGGGTGCAGGGTAATCTGGATTTGTCCGTGCTGGACCGGGTGTTCGCCGAAATAGTCGCGCGTCACGAAGTATTACGAACCAACTTTGCAGGGGAGGATGGGACGCCCCGTTTAATCCTTCGTGAGCAGGTTCAATGGGCAACGCCAGTGGTTGATCTCACCCACTTACAGGGAGAGGCGCTGCAGGCCGAGATTACGTTCCAGGTGGATCAGGATGCTGCACGTGTATACAGCCTGGAAAAGGATATTCTGTTCAGCACCAAAATACTCAAATTGGGTGTTGATGATCATGTTCTGTTATTGAACATGCACCATATTGTATCCGATGGTTGGTCTTTGGGTGTTCTGGTTTCAGAAATCAAGGCCTGCTACAGCGCGTTTGTTCAGGGCCAGTCATCGCCTTTACCAGCGCTCGCCATTCAATATTCCGATTTTGCTGTTTGGCAGCGTAATTGGTTGCAGGGCGATGCTCTGGAAAAGCTGAAAGACTACTGGAAAATGGCGTTAGCCGGTGCTCCGGATGTTTTACGTCTACCGACAGATAAACCCAGGCCCAAGTATCAGACTTTTAATGGTGCACATTACCCTGTTGAGCTGGGGAGTGAATTATCAGCTCAGCTAAACCGTTTCTGCGACCGTAACGACCTGACTCCCTTTATGGTGTTGATGGGGGCCTACCAGATTTTGCTTTCACGTTACGCCAATCAGTCTGATATTTGTGTGGGCATTCCCATTGCCGGACGCAATCGCGCGGAACTGGAGGGGTTAATTGGCTTCTTCATTAACGGTTTGGTTATTCGTACCCGGTTGGGTGGCAACCCATCGGTTCTGGAATATCTGAAACAAGTGAAAGAAGTATCTTTGGGTGCGTATGCTCACCAGGACATGCCGGCAGACTTGTTGCTGGATGCGTTGAAAATGGACCGCAATGCCGACACCTCACCTGGAGCGCAGGTTGGTTTTGCTCTGCAAAATGTCAGTCAGGAGGCGTTTAGTAGTGGTGATGAAGGTGGCTTTAGCGCGTTGACTATTGATGCGGTGCCCCGGGAGCACAAAACCGCGAAATACGAGTTATCGTTGATTTTGCAGGAATCGGAAAACGGCTTTGCCGGTGTTGCCGAATACAATACGGATTTGTTCGTAGAGAGCTCGGTTTCACGCATGATGGGGCACTTTAACCGAATCCTGCTGCAGATGATGCAGGATGTCGATCTGATGATCGACCGCATCGAAATGGTTGATCCGGAAGAGCTGTATCCGCTCCTGGTCGTGGACCGTGATCAGGCAGAATTGCGTCCGCTTTCACCAATGCAACGGGATATGTACCTGGATTCTCTGATTGATCCATCCACGTTAAAAAATAGTTTGGGTTACCACTTTATAACGGACGGTGAATTTGACTGTGAGCAATGGATACAGGCGGCCCAGCTGGTTGTGGATAGTCAACCACTGCTAAGAAGCCGGATTCTGCGTTCAGACTTGCCATTCACGGATGTGGCTTATCTGCAAGTTCAGCGCAGCAAGAAAATTGATGTACAGGTTGAGGACTGGTCCGACCGCATTACCAGCGACGTTGAGGCGGCGGAATTTGCTAAGAAATTAATCTGGAAGCCATACGATATTGAGGGCGAACTGTCGGAGTATTTTGTATTCAAACTGAATGGCGGACGTCATTTGATTGTTTTCCGAATGAACCATATCGTTCTGGATGGTGCGGGTATGGCTGTGCATTTGCTGGAGTCTATCCGCGCCACCGAAGCCATTAGCGGTCATGTTGAATACGTTCCAGCTCCGGATGTTTTTGATCAGTATGTGAAAGACAGTACATTGCGCACTGACAGTACCCAGGTTATCGATTTTTGGCAGCAACAAGGAAGTCATACAGAAGCACTGGATTTTGCTTTGGCAGGTCGGCAGGAACAGGCAGGCGATTCACCACAACGAATCGAGAAAAACCTGCGGTTGGACGGGGCACATTGGCAGTCGATTCAACAGTTCTGTCGTGACGCGAGAATCACACCATCCCTCTATTTTAAAGCGCTATACGGCTTGCTAATCAACACCTACTGTCGTGCCGAAGATGATTTCATCGTATCCGAGATTGTGGGTAATCGTGTTGGGACTCATAAGCGTACCTTTGGTAATTATTTCCAGGTATTACCGGTTATTTTCCCTAAAGAATTGTTCACCAAAGAAAGTGATTTACAGTCTTTGTTTTCCCATATAAGGCAATACCGTAAAACACTGCGCAGCAACGCCCATGTTTCGTTAATGGCGCAACGTAAAACGTTGCCCCAGGGGCGGCTTAACTTTATGTTCAATTATTATAACTTTATCCCCAAGGTTTCGCTGTTTAACACTCCGCTGAAACTGAAAGCCTACCCGCAATTGCAGGATGGTCCGGTGCAGTTTGTAGTGCACGAACAGGACGGTTGTACCGACCTGAATCTGATTTACCTGTCCGATCTGTTCGATGACCTGAATTTTCTGCAACGGATGGAGTCGCTGAGTCAGCAGATTCTAAGTGGAGGTGCTCAGGAACAGGGCAGCAGGCCCATAGGTAGCCTTGATTTTCTGTTGCGCCGCGATGTGCAACCGGAACAAGCCATCAATCGCTATGCGGAAGCAACCACTGTTGCTGAAAGCAGCACCATAGTCACGGCTATCGAAGCCCGCGCTGCCGCGATGCCATCCGCTATCGCTGTTAAATTTGGTGATGAAGAACTCACCTATGCGGATCTGAAACAACGTACGGATGCCTTGGCGGGTTGGCTTACCAGTCAGCGCATTAACGGCAACGGCGGTCATGTTAACAGGCAAGAGAAACGGGTTGCTATCTGCTTGGATCGCTGCATCGATATGTTGGTGGCAGTGATCGGCACCCTGAAATCCGGCGCAGCCTATGTACCGATGGATTCTGATTATCCTGCCGACCGGCTCAGCTATATTCTTCAAGATTCCGCAGCATCCGTTTTAATCACCCAGGATTGTGTTCTTAAACGAATTGAGCAGAAGGGTGGCGATCTGGCGTCCCGGAATGTGTTACGCATGGACGTTGATACTGAATGGCTAGATTCCCCACCGGACTTTACGTTACCGACGCCTGATGATGTGGTTTATATTGTTTATACCTCAGGTTCAACCGGTAAACCAAAGGGGGCGCAGGTAACGCATGGCGGTGAGGTCAACCTGCAGGATTGGTATTTGTCCGTATTGCAGCTAAATAGCAGTGACAAGGTGTTGCTGAGCAGTTCCTTCGGATTTGACCTTACCCAGAAAAATCTGTTTGCCCCGTTGCTGGTCGGTGCAACCCTGGTGATACCGAAAATGGATCACTACGATGTCGAGGTGCTGACCAACACAATCGAGCGTGAAAAGATTAGCGTGGTTAACTGCGCCCCCAGCGCTTTCTATCCTTTGGTTGAGGGCAACGAGCACGGCCTTTCAAGCCTGCGTTACCTGGTGCTGGGAGGCGAACCAATACGCTTGCCTGCACTTTCGGACTGGCTGAAAAACGCAGCCTGTAAGCTCATTAACAGTTACGGTCCAACCGAATGTACAGACGTAGTGGCATTTCATGAATTCGAACCGGAGTCAGCAACGGATGCGCTGCCCATTGGCAAAGCGATCGCTAATACGGAGCTTTACGTGGTCGATCATGCTGATCATCGTTTGCCGGCAGGAATGGTTGGCGAACTTTGCATAGGCGGGCAGGGCGTCGGATTAGGTTATCTTAATCTGGCTCAGCTTACCGAGTCTGTGTTTGGACCCAATCCTTATGCACCGGGTAACTGGTACCGGACCGGCGATCTGGTCCGGCTGCTGGAGGACGGTAATCTGGAGTATATCGGGCGCAAAGATTTTCAGGTTAAATTGCGCGGGTTGCGCATTGAATTGGGCGAGGTTGAAGCTGCGCTCAAACAGGTATCCGGAATAAATGACAGTCTGATTTTGGTGAGAAACGATCAGCTGGTGGCCTATGTTTTAACGGAACAGGCCTTGGATACCGGCAAAGTCAAGCAGCAGCTTCGCAGCACGCTGCCGGAATACATGATTCCCGCTGTGTTAGTGTCTCTGCAAGATTGGCCCCTGACCTCGAACGGCAAAGTGGATCGCAACGCTTTGCCGGATCCTGAAGAAACAGGACGACCGGAATACGTAGCACCACGCAATGAGACCGAAGAAAAGCTGGCACTTATCTGGTCGGAGTTATTGGGTGTGGAAGGGATCGGCATCCACGATAACTTCTTTGATCTGGGTGGGCATTCCTTATTGGCAGCGCGCGCTGTATCGAAGTTCCGTCAGGCGTTCGGGGTGGATATTCAACTGCGTGCGTTATTCGAGATGCACACGATCGCTGATATCGCGCAATACCTTGATACCCTGGTGTGGGCGTCGCAGTCAGCTGAACAACCCGCGGCTGAAGAAGGTGCAGCTCCCCGTGACGAGGGTTTCTTGTAAAACAGGTGATTTATATCGTGTGGCAGGTTGTCAGCTAAACCACTTCGGGTAACGTCGAAGTGGTTCGACATTCGGGCTATACTGAACTTCTAAATTACGGGCGGCTCTATACTATCTTTACCGAGGGCAATACGAATGGTGTCAGAACACATGGTGTCAGAATAGTGCCCTTTGTTTTGCGCTTAGCTTGGTTGGTTGTTTTCTCGTGTGTAGCATCCACGACGTTTGCGCTCGTGGATGTAAAAGCAAAAGGCATACCGCTGCATGGCTGGGTGCTGGTAGACAGTAATCCGGACTCCCCCAACCCGCTCCTGACCAATTCAACCGAAGATTTCAAAAACAGCAGTCAGTATGTGGATTTGAACCGGAGAAGCAACAGAGGTTATTCCCATTCCGTATATTGGGTATTAGTAGAGCTTCCAGAGCGCGATCTATCTCAGCATTGGTGGCTAGAATACGGTTATCCACTGATTGATTATATCGATGTCTACACCGGTTCCGATGCCACTGGCTGGACACTAAAAGGCAGTACCGGTGATCAACGTTCCTGGTACAGTCGAGAAGTGTATAGTCCGGTGTTTTATTTCAATCTACCCTCAGACAGCCCATATGTTCTTGTGCGCCTACAAACTCTGGGTTCGATGCAATACCCGCTTCGATTGATTTCAGAGAGTGAACTTCCGTCCGTCCGTGGCAATAATATCTTTATGCACGGGCTGTTTTTTGGCGCTCTGTTCATCATGATTTTTTATAATATGTTCGTTTTTGTGATGTCACGGGAACTGGCCTATTTATATTACGTTTGCCTGATTGGCGCGATAACCGTGTTTGAACTAGCCGTCACCGGGTTTGGCAACATGTATTTCTGGCGCTCCGATGACGGATGGGTGAATGAGCATGTGCAATCTATAACGGTGGGTTTTTGTCTCACTTTTGTGGTGTTGTTTACACGCCGGTTTCTGAAAATCAACGAACTCAATCGAACACTGGATAAAATCTACATCATAGCCGGACTGATCAGTCTGGTGCTCGCGGTTTTCGGTGCACTTCAAGCCTCTCAGTGGCTGGTAAGTTTCACCGCTTTGTGGCCGATTGCGGTTGTTTTCCTGATCGTATATGCCAGCGTGTTAGGCCTGTTGAAACGACAAAGTGGAGCCACCTTATTTTTGCTGGCCTGGAGTGGAGGATTGATCGGCGCCGTATTGTTCGCGGGCCAGATGCAGGGCTGGATGCCGTCCAACACGATTACGGTGAACGCGCTCAAATGGGGGATTATTCTGAATGTGACGCTGTTGTCTTTTTCTCTGGTGTCACAGATACAGAAGCTGAAGCAAGAAAAAGAAGATCTGCAGCAGAAAGCCAATGAAAATTATCAGTTGGCTTTGATTGACGGGCTCACCGGAATTCCCAATCGTCGAGCGTTTGACGAACGTTTGTTTGGTGAACTCGAACGCAGTAGGCGGGACAAAACACATATTGCCCTGATGATGATTGATATCGATTATTTCAAAAATTTTAATGATGCCTACGGACACCAGATGGGCGATGACACCCTGATCCGCACGGCATTGGTGATGCATGGTTGTTTGCGCCGCCCGGGGGATATGCTGTTTCGATACGGTGGCGAAGAATTCAGTATAATTCTTGCCGATACCCATGAGGAGGGGGCTAACAATACCGCGCAAAGGATCATGAAGGAAATCCAGGGGCTGTGTATTCCTCATAAAGAGAGCCCATTTAAGCAGGTCACAGTCAGTATTGGGTTGGCTGTGGCGAAGAATGCTAATATTAAACCTGCGGATTTTATTCAGGTCGCCGATGAAGCGCTCTATAAAGCCAAACGAAGTGGAAGAAATACGGTCTCGATCACCAATTCCCAGGGAACATCTGTGGTTAATATTGGTGATTATTTCAAAAACACACCAAAAGACACTTTGTAACCCCTTTAAAGTTCTGAAAAAATCCCCCAAAATTAGCGATTTATCCTGCACTTAGCGCCGGGCAAACGGGTAGTGACGCAAGGTAAACACTGGGTATACTAATAACAATAACACCACAACAGGAAGAATATGAACGTAGTTGAGTTTCTGGCTTCGCTTTCTAAACTGGATATCCGCCTCTGGTTAGAAGGTGAAAATCTGCGCTTTAGCGCACCCGAAGGTGCCTTTACCCCTGAAATCAAAGCCAGGGTGGTCGGAAATAAGTCAGAAATTATCGAATTCCTGCGCCAGGCCAAGCGTTTGACCGAAGCCCCGATTGAAGCCGTTTCCCGAGATTTACCCTTGGTTACCTCGTTTGGCCAGCAGCGGCTCTGGTTATTGGATCAGCTCAACCCTCACGACGTCACCTACAACATGTCCAGTGCGTTACGCATAAAAGGGCCGTTGAATGCGCCTGTACTTGAAAAAGTGTTTGCGACAATTGTTAAACGCCAGGAGTCGCTACGCACGTATTTTAAGGAAGTGGATGGTGAACCGGTTCAATGTATCCATCCGGTTGATCGGTGGGCGCTCCATAAAATCGACCTGAGTGATCACGATGCGATTACGCAACAGTCCCGCGTAGCCGAGGAAGTCAATAAAGAATCGCTGACCCCCTATGATCTATCAGTCGGGCCGCTGTTTCGAGCCAGGTTGCTTGTGCTGGCAGAAGATCACCATGTACTGATCGCCGGCATGCACCACATTATATCGGATGGCTGGTCAATGGAAGTGTTGGTGAAGGAGTTGAGTACACTGTATATGGTGTTTGCCGCTGGGATGCCATCGCCGTTAGCTCCCCTTGCAATTCAGTATGCAGACTACTCTGCCTGGCAACGACAGCAAATGTCCGCTGAAGAAATGCAAAAGCAACTGGATTACTGGCAGCAAACTCTGCGTGACGCGCCGGTGGTGTTGCCATTACCAACGGACCGGCCGCGCCAGGATATCCCCACTAATAATGGCGCGATTTGCAGCGCGGATTTCGCTAACGATCTTTGCAAAAAGATTAATAGCACGTGTTCCGACTTAGGCGTTACCCCCTTTATGTTTTTATTGGGTGCCTGGCAACTGTTGTTGGGACGTTATGCGAACAGTGTCGATGTTGTTGTCGGTTCCCCGATTGCTGGTCGCAGCCGCAGTGAGGTTCAGGAGCTGATCGGATTCTTCGTCAACATGCTATTGATGCGGATAGATCTTAGCGGCAACCCCACTGTGAAGCAGTTTTATTCGCAAGTGAAAGAGATGACGCTGGGTGCATTCAGTCACCAGGATCTTCCCATCGACAAACTCATGGACGCAATGGATATTGAGCGGCAACCGGGGTTTCCACCATTAGCTCAGGTCGCGTTCCAGTTGATTAATTTGCAAGAGGCCAAAGATCACAGTCCATTTGGGGAAACGCCAGTCGAAATTGAAGCGCTGCCTACAGAGCACGTATCGGCACGCATGGACATGCTTTTGGGAATTGCAAAAAGTGGCGACTGCTATAAAGCCAGCCTGGAATACAACACGGATTTATTCGATGCGGCGACCGTGGCTGCGATGCTGGAGCAGTATCAGTTTTTGGTGCAAGAGTTGTGCGCTGATGCTGATCGCAACATTGGCGATATCGCGATATACGATGCAACCCACCTGTTGCAGCAACTGGGTTGTGATCCGGCGCAAAACCGGTTAATCGAATTAACGCCAAACCAAAAAGTGATGTTCCTGGATCAGCAGGCGAATCCGGACACCACTCAGAATGTGTTTGGGGTGTATGTGGATTTACCACAGCAGCCGGATACCACTTTGCTAACCAAGGCAGTCAACTGGATAGTAGGGCATGCGCCTGTGCTACGGATGCAGCTGGTCGTTTGTGACCTGCCTGCAGCCGAGCCGGTTTATGGCGTCATTCCCGATACAAAGACGATTACGCTTGAGTTGGTCGAGGCGCAGGATGATGTGCTGGTAGAGAACCCGCTGCATCAAACCTCAATGCAACTCATGCATCGTGCAGACGACGGTTTGGCCGGCGACCTGGTTGAATTCAGTGTTGTTCACTATCGAAATCGTTACCGCTTTGTAGTGAGTTGTCATCACCTGTTGTTGGATGGCTCATCTGCTTTCATGCTGGTAGAACGGATCTTGAATGCCTATCGCAATTTGTTAGCCGGTGAACCACCACAAGCCTTTGTCGATGAAGGTGCCTTCGCGTTCGAGCAGTGGAGCCGGACGCAGATGGACTCGCCTGCGGTACTTGAATACTGGAAACAGCAGGGTCAGACAGTAGAGCCGCTCAACTTTCCGCTTGCTTCCAGGGACCACCAGACTCCGGAAACGGTGTCGGCATTCGGAGATGTTACCCAGGTTGCGGAAGTGGACCGGCGTCACCTGGATACAATACGTGAATTTTGCGCTGCAAACCAAATCAATGTGCCGCTGTATTTCAAATTACTCTATGGGTTAATGCTGAAACAGGTGTGCCGGGCTGAAACAGCATTTTCCTTCTATGAATTTTATGGCTGCCGGAAGCAACCCTGGCTGGACTCCTTTGGTTGTTTTTATCAGCAGTTTCCCTGCGTGGTGGATGGCAAGCTATTGGCCGGGCCGGCAAGCCTCAGAGATTGGATTGATAATTTAATATTGCAGCGAAACCAGGCCCGTCAATTCCGCACTATTTCTCTGCAAAAGCAATATGAGTTGGTGCCGTCCGGTCGCACTATTTTTATGTTCAATTACTATGACTTTGTCTCGCAGATGGAATTAAACGGCTCAACTCTGCAGCCACAGCTCTCCACGCCCAAGGTTGACCGGGCCGTGCAGTTTATTGTGAAAGAGGGCGTTGACAACCTCCAGCTGGAATTACGCTATGCTCACAATGCCTTTCAGGATGTGTCGTTTTTACCCAGACTAATGCACCTCAGCGAGCAGATTCTATTTGATGAAATTGCAGAAGTAACTCAACTTAATTATCTGTCTGCTGCGGAACAATTGCAGTTGTCTCGTTTTGAGACTGAACAGTTGATTGATCCGGCCTGGAATGTCCTCAGCGGATTCGAGGCGAGCGTTCAGCGGTTTGCGACGAATATCGCGCTTGTAGATAGCGTGAATAATGAAAACCTTTCTTATTCCCGGTTAAACCAGAAGGCCAACCGACTGGCTCACTATCTGATTGAAACGGGCGTTACCCCCGGTTCGCGTGTTGCCATTTGCCTGGGACGTACAGCCGATTTGCTGGTTTCTATCTTGGCCGTAATGAAGGCCGGCGCAGCCTATGTTCCGTTGGACCCCGATTATCCTCGTGAACGTTTGGCGTTTATTGTTTCTGATTGCGCCGCGTCGATGCTTATTGGCGAGCGGCAAACCTTGGATTTAATCGGTGGCCACAACACCAGCTCAATTGTGTTGACGGAGATTGGCTCTGAGCTGCAGCAATACTCTGATCAGAATCCCGGTCTCGCACTGAGTCCTGAACAACCGATTTACGCTATTTATACCTCAGGTTCCACCGGGCAACCGAAAGGCGCACTGGTTAGCCATAGTGGCGAAGCGAATTTACAGCGCTGGTATTTGGATGAGTTGAGAATAAGCGAGCGAGACCGGACTTTGCTTATAAGTGCCGTGGGGTTCGATCTGACCCAGAAGAATGTATTTGCGCCGTTGCTGGCAGGCGGCACGTTGGTCATGCCCGGCCAACAGGATTACGATGAGCAGGCGTTGGTAGAGTTAATCCGTCAACATCAGATTACCTGGGTGAATTGCGCCCCCAGTGCATTTTATCCGCTGGTGGAAACCGCTGCAGCCAGCGGCTATGGAGCGTTGGCCAGTTTGCGCTTTGTGGTTTTGGGGGGCGAACCGATTCGCTTGAACGCCTTGGCGTCGTGGTTAGCCAGCCCCCATTGCCAAGCCAGATTGATGAACAGCTATGGACCGACTGAATGCACCGATGTAGTGGCTTTTCATACCCTGGATCGGATTGAATCCGCAGATCAGACGATTCCGATCGGTAAACCCATTCCCAACACCCAATTGCATATTCTGACCGCACAGTTACAACCACAAGTGCCGGGTTGCGTCGGCGAAATTTGTGTCACTGGCGCCGGTGTTGGTCTTGGTTACATTAACCGGGATGAACTCACTCAACAGGTATTTATAGAGCGCGATGCCGGGGAGGGGCGGCTGTATCGCACCGGGGACTTGGGGAGGTTGTTACCGGATGGCAACATTGAGTACATCGGTCGTAAAGATTTTCAAATTAAGCTGAACGGCCTGCGTATTGAATTAGGTGAAGTTGAAACCGCATTACGGGCATTGCCCGGGGTCGAAGACGGACTTGTCGTGGTTAGCCAGAATCGCTTGGTTGCCTATGTGGTAGCGGGGCAGGAGCCCGATCAATGGCGTGAGACATTGCGACAGCATTTACCCGAATATATGATTCCGTCGCTGGTGATGACGGTTCAACAGTGGCCATTAACCCCGAACGGTAAACTTGATCGTTCAGCTTTACCTGATCCGTCCCGGCAATTACAGGTTGCCAGCGTTTACGTTGCACCCAGAAACGACACTGAAACCCAGATTAGCCAAATTTGGCAGCAGGTTTTGCAACAAACCAATATCAGCGTGATCGATGATTTCTTTGCTATCGGTGGTAATTCCCTGCTCGCCACCCGCATCACTTCCAGGATCAAAAAACAGTTCGAAATCGCGTTGTCGGTGCGCGAGTTGTTTCTGGCCCCCTCAATAGCCGAGTTGTCTGTTGCCGTTAATCGAGCAAAGCAGACCAAAAATATTCCACCGATCACCTTGGTGGATTACAGCAAACCACAACCCTTGTCTTATGCACAGCAACGGTTGTGGTTTCTGGATCAATTGGATCCGGGTTCAACCGCTTACAACATGCCCGGTGCGTTTCGCCTGGAAGGTGACCTGCAACTGGATGCGTTAATCCGTTCTTTGCAGGAGATTGTGCGTCGGCATGGGGTGCTACGAACCCGGTTTATTGCGGTTGATGACGAGCCCGCGCAAATTATAGAGACGGCAGAAAACTGGCAGCCCAAGCTTGTGGATCTGTCTCAACTGACAGAGGCGCAGCAGCAGGTAGCAGCGCGGCAAACAGTTGACGCGCTGTATAGCCATGTTTTTAATCTTGAAACCGGGCCGCTATTCAACATAGAGATTTTGAAGTTCTCGGATCAGCAGCACCTGTTAACCGTGAATATGCATCACATCATCTCTGATGGCTGGTCTAACGGTATACTGATGGGCGAACTGGGTGTGCTGTACGACGCTTTTAACCACGGTCGTTTGAGCCCGTTGCCAACGCTGAATATTCAGTACGTGGATTTTGCTGCCTGGCAGCGACATTGGCTCAATGGAGATGAACTGGAACGGCAGCTATCTTATTGGCGCAATTCCCTTGCCGGTGTTGAAGTGTTAAACCTGCCGGTAAACAAGCCTCGCACCAAGAAAACGGGGTTTGCCGGTCATGTGCTCAGTTTCACCATGGATGAAAAGCTGTCCAACGGTTTGAAGCAATTGAGCCGAGAGCAGGGCACAACCTTATACATGACCACGTTGGCGGCCTACCAACTATTGCTATCCAAATACAGTAACCAGGATGATATTTGTGTTGGAAGTCCTATCGCGAACCGGAATCACGACGATATAGAGCCGGTTATCGGTTTCTTTGTGAATACGCTGGCGTTGCGTACACAGCTTGATAGCAATGGCAGCTTTGCCAATCTGATGCAGCAGGTTCGACAGCAGACTTTGGATGCCTATGCCCATCAGGATGTGCCTTTTGAGCGTTTGGTTGATGAGTTGGTGACGGAACGGGACATGCTGCATTCACCTCTATTCCAGGTTCTGTTTTCGCTGCAAAACATTCAAATGAACAACGATCTTCGGGTGCCGGGCCTTAAGCTCAAGCCGATTGCCAATGATAATGTGGTAGCCAAATTCGATCTTGAGTTCAGTTTGGGGGAACAAAATGGCGTGATTGCGGGGGAGGTGGTCTACCGCACGGCGTTATTCAATCGTGCTTTTGTCGAGCAGCTCATTTCCCATTATTTGCGCATTCTTCAGTTGGTCGTGGCCGATCCGTCGCAGTCCCTGAATCAGATTTCACTGGTAACCGACACTGAAATTCAGCAGTTACAGTCCCGCAACTCAACGCAATCCGATTATCGTCAAACTGCAACCGTTCACCAATTGTTTGAAGAACAGGTTGACAGAACTCCGGATGCCCCAGCGGTGCTGCTTGGCACACAGAGTCTGAGTTATCAACAATTGGAACATCGGGCGAATCAGATTGCGCGATATCTTATCGGTCAAGGTATTGGTACTGGCGACGTGGTGGGAATTATGCTCCCGCGCTGTAATTTACACCTGATGAGTACGCTTCTGGGTGTCTTAAAAGCCGGTGCGACTTATTTACCCCTGGACCCGTCTTACCCCGCTGATCGTATTGCCTATATGCTGGAGGATTCTGGCACCAAATTGGTGGTCGCATCCAGTGAATACGAATCCATATTGACTGCCAGCTCGGTCCATTATCTGGATAAGCTCGATGCCGCGCTTGATCCCTTAAGCTCTGAACGCCTGGCTTTGCAGGGTGATGCCAAGTCTTTGCTTTATGTCATCTATACCTCTGGTTCAACCGGTCAACCCAAGGGTACCGGTGCAAACCATGCAGCTGAGGTGAATCTTCTAGCGTGGTATTGCCGCGATTTTTATATGTCGCCGGCGGATCGTGTTTTGTTGGTCAGTGCCATCGGTTTTGATTTAACCCAGAAGAATTTGTTTGCACCGCTGGTCAGTGGTGCTGCATTAGTGCTGCCTACGGTCCACGAATACGATCCCCAGGATTTGGTGCAAGCCATCACGCAACAAAATGTGACCTGGGTTAACTGCGCGCCGAATGCCTTTTACCCCATAGTAGAAGAGGTAGACGATCTCATTGAGTTGGATTCGCTGCGCTATGTGTTTCTGGGTGGCGAGCCGATTGATATAGATCGCTTGTCCAATTGGATACAGCGCGATGCCGGCAAGCTGGTGAACAGTTACGGGCCTACGGAATGTGCAGACATTGCAACATTTCATGTGGTGGACAATGCGGATTGTGTGCCCGGTGCGAATATTCCGATTGGTAAGCCCATCGACAATGTGAAGCTTTATATTCTGGATTCAAATCAAAAAATGGTGCCGCAAGGTGTGCCGGGAGAATTATGTATTGGGGGGGACAGTGTCGGCCCGGGGTATTTTAATGATCCGGAACAAACCCGTGACAAGTTTATCGTTAACCCCTACGGTGCTGAACATGAGCGCATTTATCGGACTGGTGATCTGGCACGGTATCTCACGGATGGATCTGTCGAATATTTAGGGCGTATCGACAGTCAGGTCAAAATCAGGGGATTCCGCATTGAGCCAGGAGAAATTGAAGCTAAAATTCGTCAATTTCCCCAGGTCGCAGCCTGCTGTGTGATCGCGCGGGAGGATAGCCCCGGCATTAAATCGTTGGCAGCTTATTTGGTGATTAGCAGCGACGAGCAACCGTCAACCAGCGAACTTACCCATTTTTTACGCAAAGATCTGCCTGAGTTTATGGTGCCTGGCCATTTTGTCTTTATGGATCAATTGCCATTAACACCCAACGGAAAGGTGGCCAAAAATCAGCTGCCGGCTCCGCAACAAAGCGTTTCTGATAAGCGTGATATTGCGCTTGCCGAAACGAATACCGAAAAGACAATTCTCGCGATATGGCAGGCCGTTTTGAGTATCGATTCCCTATCAGTAGAAGATGACTTCTTCAGTGTGGGCGGCCATTCGCTGTTAGCAACTCAGGTGATTTCCCGTATACGAAAACAGTTTCAAGTTAATATTCCCCTAAGGGCTTTGTTTGAATCACCCACTATCCGCACCAGCGCCCGATTGGTGGATGCGGCGCTAATGAATTCAGAACGTGAGCAAAAGCCGCCGATTGTTAAGGTGGATCGCACCAAGCCATTGCCCTTGTCATTCGTACAGCAACAGCTCTGGCTGCTGGACCAATTGGATCCGGGTAGCCCGGCTTATAATATGCCGGTCGCTTTACGCATTAACGGCGCCATTGACACACAGGCGTTTAAGCGCTGTTTCGATACCATAGTGCAACGCCATGAAACACTTCGTACCAGTTTTACCACCGTACAGGGCGAGCCTGTAGCGGTCATCCATCCGCACCGGGAATGGGCTTTTTCTGAGATTGATCTATCCGATGTTGATGCGCTTACTGCTCAGCGGGAATTGGAAAAGATCACCGCACAGCAAACGGAGGGTGGCTTTAATCTCGCGCAGGACCCCCTGATTCGCGGTGCTTTGGTTAGGTTACCTACCACGAAGCAGGGCCAGGAACAGCGTATATTTGCCGGCGCGATTCACCACATTGTGTCCGATGGTTGGTCGCTGAATATCATGATTGCCGAGTTGATAGAGCTGTACCATGCAGACGTGGAAAACCGCCCAGCGCGCCTTCTTCCCCTGGATATCCAGTACGTGGATATTGCGGCCTGGCAGCGAAGCTGGTTGCAGGGCGAGGTGCTACAAGCCCATCTGGATTACTGGCGCAAGCAGCTCGATAATGACGGTCGGGTACTGCAAATCGCCACGGATTTTCCGCGTCCGAAAGTAATGACCACACGGGGTGCATCCGCTCAAGCCCATGTTCAACCCCGGTTGATTCAACAGGCAAAGGCTCTCGCCAAAGAAGAGAGCACCACACTATATACGGTGTTAATGGCAGTTTATAAAGTGCTAATACAGCGATATACCGGTCAGCAGCATATAAATGTGGGATCGCCTATTGCCGGTCGGGAAGAGCTTGAATCTGAGAATCTGGTCGGCTTTTTTATCAATACCGTGGTTGTTTCCAGCGAGATTTACCCGGCTCATAATGGCAGACAGATTTTACGGTTGGTCAGGGAGCAGGTGTTGGGCGCTTATGCGCATCAGGCGCTGCCTTTTGAAAAAATCGTCGAGGAACTGAAGCCGCCCCGCGATCCGTCACGCACGCCTTTCGCCCAAGCGTTTCTGAATTTGTTGAATTTGCCGGTGCAGCAGGAATCCAACTCTTTGCTGAATATTGAGCCGCTGTTGCGTGAACAAGACCATATTCATGCTAAATACGACTTCAATCTTTATGTGAGTGAGACAGAAGACGATGGTTTGGCGTTGCATATGGTGTACAACGCGGATTTGTACAAAGCAGAAACCGTTGCGCGTTTTATGCAGGACTATGTCCGGTTATTTGGACACTTTGTGGCGGATACGGATACGACTGTCGCGGGATATAGCCTTCAATCACAACAGGATCAGAACTGGTTACCGGATCTGAAGCAGCCCATTCCGACACAGCATTTTTCTGGTCCAGTGGAACAGTTTTTACAACATGCCTGTGAAATGCCGGACGAAATCGCGATCGATTTTCAAGGTGAGGCCATTAGTTACGGGCAATTGGAAACGGAAAGCCGCGCCATTGCGCGGGGCTTGCAGCTTGCGGGTGTCGGCATTGAACAGCCGGTCGCTATTCTGGCACAACGTACTCCCTCCTTGGTAAGTGCGATACTCGGTGTACTACGGGCCGGTGCTGCCTTTGTCGTGCTGGATTCCGCCTACCCGGTGCAACGACTGAGTGCTATCACCAACGCGGCAGCCCCGAAAGCGCTCATCAATCTGCTGGATAGTGAAGCGTTGATGCAGGCCGTCTGTGCCGAAGTGCCAATGTTGGCGACTTTCGGGTTCCGACAGCTGGTGCAATCAGGAAGTAATGAAGCCACAAGCAAATCCGCCGATTGGCAGGAACAACACAATCAATTCAACACCGCCTACCTGGCATTCACCTCGGGTACCACGGGCTTACCAAAAGGCATCAAGGGTGATTTTGCCGCCATTGCGCATTTTGTAAATTGGTATGTAAAGCGGTTCGATGTTCAATCAACGGATCGATTCACCCTGTTATCCGGGCTGGCCCACGATCCGTTATTACGGGATATTTTTGTTCCTCTGAGCGTGGGTGCCAGTATTTGCATTCCCGACGGGGATTGGATGGCGAATCCGGAAACGCTGTTGAGCTGGATGGAAACCGCACGGGTCACCTCCCTGCATTTGACTCCGTCAATGGCCGATGTGATGGCCGGTGTTCGCAAGGACGACCAAACCCTGCCTCAGTTAAGGTTTGCTGGTTTCGGTGGCGATCGTTTGTCCTGGAAAGCGGTCGCGCGTTTCAAAGATCTGGCTCCCAAAGCAACGGTGGCCAACTTTTACGGCGCAACTGAAACTCCGCAAGTGATGGGTTATTACCCCGTAATTGCACCGGATCTGAGTGAAGACGCCTTAGCTGCGATGCCTGAATACGTACCAGTGGGTTGCGGTATTGATGATGTCCAATTGTTAATCCTGAACGCAGACCGACAACTTTGCACGCCGGGTGAGGTAGGCGAGATCGGTATCCGCACGCCGTATCTTTGCCAAGGCTATCTGGATGGTGACACCGAGCGGTTTGTTACGCATGCGTTCGCGTCATCTCCGGAACAACCGGACCGGATCTACCTGACTGGCGACAAAGGTCGTTACCGTAGCGACGGCCAGGTAGAGTTTCTGGGGCGCATTGACGATCAGATTAAAATTCGGGGCTTCCGCATCGAACCGGCAGAAATTGAACGTCATCTCGCTTCTTTGGATGCAGTTGACAAGGCGATTGTCATCCGAGGGCAAGACTTGCGCGGCGATGATTGTCTGGTGGCTTACCTGCAAACATCTTCACCGCAGTCGGACGGGAAACAGTCCGGCCTGTCCGATCTGGCCCGTACGGAGCTGCGTCGATCGTTACCGGAATATATGATTCCGTCACTGTTTATCCCGTTGGATAAGCTGCCGTTGACCCCGAATGGAAAAATTAATAAACGGGCACTTCCGGCTCCTGCAGATTATTGGCAGGCGCGCGAATATATCGCCCCCCGAACCGATGTGGAACGTGAGATCGCGGAAATCTGGCAGACTGTCTTGAAAATGGATCAAATCAGCGTGGTGGATAACTTCTTTGACATAGGTGGCCATTCGCTCTTGGCCGTGCAAATCGTTACCCGTGTAAAAACAGCGTATAGCGTGGAGTTCTCCATGCGCAGGCTGCTCGAAGTAGCCTCGATCGAAGGCATGGCAACCTATGTGGAAAATGCACTGTGGCTACGGGAATCTGAGCAGACAGCGTCTTCCGGCGACGACGAAGACTTCGAAGAATTAGAAATATAATCCGCTATAATTTGATAGATTACTTTTTTGCGGTGTTAACTAGGAATAGATTTTCTCTATGAACGTGCTTGAACTGCTGTCCCGATTACGCCAAGCCAAAATATCATTAACCCTGGATGGGGAAAAATTAAAAATAAAAGCACCTCAAGGTGCGATCACGCCTGAAATAAAACAGCAACTTCAAGCCGCAAAAGCCGATATTGTTGAATTTCTGAAAGAAGCCCGCAGCAGCGGTGACGAAGACACCACAATACCTTCGATTGATCGTAGTGGTGAACTGCCGTTGTCCTATACCCAGGTTGCGCTTTGGACGATG
This sequence comes from Ketobacter sp. MCCC 1A13808, assembly GCF_009746715.1. Taxonomy (NCBI): domain Bacteria; kingdom Pseudomonadati; phylum Pseudomonadota; class Gammaproteobacteria; order Pseudomonadales; family Ketobacteraceae; genus Ketobacter; species Ketobacter nezhaii. The sequence continues at coordinate 198,890 of NZ_VRKW01000004.1, read as the reverse complement.
GACAAGCTGAACCCCGGTACCATCGCATATAATTTACCGATGGCATTCAAATTCAGCGGTCAGCTGGATGAGTCCATACTGGAACAATCTATTCAAAGGGTTATCGCCCGTCATGAATCTCTGCGTTTACGGGTGATAGAGAACGAAGCGGGAGCACCCATAGCAGATTTCCGGGAAGCAGATGAATTCAGCCTGCCACGTCACGGTGTTCGCATAGATGAAAATGACGACTATGACGCAGCGATCAGAGCGGTGGTGGATCAATACGCCCATCAACCTTTCGTTCTGGCGCTAGGTCCGCTCTATCGGTTTGATTTGGTCAGGGTCAGTGGGGCAGTAGAACCGCATCAGGTGTTAGTTATCTGCCTTCATCATATTATTTCCGACGGTTTGTCACAAAATTTACTGGTACGCGAAGTGGCCTTGACCTATGCGGCGTTGCTGAAGGGTCAGCCTTCGCCGTTACCGGATCTGCCGATTCAATACCTTGATTTTGCGGCATGGCAGCGGCAGCAGTTGCAAGGCGAAAACCTGCAGCAGGAAATTGTGTTCTGGCAACAGCAGTTAAAAGGCGTGCCTTCCTTATTGGCATTGCCCACTGACCGACCCAGACCGGTTATTCAAACTACGAAAGGCGCAAAGTATCATTTTGAATTCGATGACAACACGGCATCTTCGTGTATGACATTTTGTCAGCAACGCAATATCACGCTGTTTATGGGCTTGATGACTGCGTTGCAAGTGGTTTTATCGCGTCACGCTCAGCAAGATGATTTTTGTCTTGGCATGCCCACCGCGGGGCGTCATCAAAAAGAAGTAGAACAGCTGATTGGATTTTTTGTCAATGGTGTTCTGGTTCGTGCTGATGTGAAAGCGAACCCCAGTTGGAACACGTTGATAGATCGCGTTAAGAACCGTTTGCTGGATGTGCTTGCGCATCAGCAGACCCCGGCGCAGTTGATATTCGACCATCTGGATATTTCCCGGAATCCCAGTTACCCCCCTCTGGCACAAGTCGGGTTCCAATTACAGAATTTTTCCGGATCGGTGCAATCCGGTGAACAGGAACAGGTCATGCTGGATACTTTCCGCAAAATGACCAACCTCACAATGGAACCGATCCGCATGGAAGAAGCGGATTCCAAATTCGATATGATTCTGAGCTTGGCGCAACAGGACGCCAAGTTGTCCGGCTATGTGGAATACAACACGGATTTGTTTGATGAAAGTACCATCAGCCGAATTATCCAGCATTTTGTAACCGCAATAAAAAGTATGGTGGCCCAACCTGAACAACGGATTATGAATGTGGTCCTGGATCCGGACTGGGTGTTGGCGGAATATTTGGGAGTAAGTGACCCCAATCGAATCAGCCGCTTAACCACGACCCAACTTGCCTTTGTTCAAGATCTGGAACTGCGTCCGCAAACCCGACAATACGCGGTAGGATTTCGCTACAAGATTGAAAAATCGGTTGATGTTGAAAAGCTAAAAACCGCTATATATCACGTTGTGAATTCGCATGCCGCTTTGCGTGCACACTATCAGCGATGCGATTTACCGTGGTGTGATCCTGCCTACCAGGTCATTGATGCTGAACGGGACGTGCCAATCGAGGTTCTTGATATTACCGGGCAATCTGATCCGGATCATTTTGTCGCTCTGCATTTTGATCGTTGGTGCTATCGTACTCATGATGTTTTTTCCGATGTTCTGACACGCTTCCAGATCTTGCTCGACGCAGAGCAAACGGCCTGGTTAACGCTGTCGTGCCACCATCTGGTGATCGATGGAATCTCCGGTATGGCCATGTTGCAGAAAATTGTAGCAGGCTATGAAGCATTATTAGCCGATCGTGCATTGCCTGACTTCCAGGACGGGTTTCTGGATTCGATTTTACGCCATCATCAGCAAGTGGATGCGGAGCCGGTTATCCGTTTTTGGGCCGAAAAAGCCCATTCAGTTGCGCCTCTTAGCTATTCTTTGCCCAAATCGTGGCAGCAGAATAATGAGTATCAAATTCCGCAGCAGCCCGTCAGCGAAGCATTGCTGGCAAAGATAAAAACCTATTGTCGTCGTAATAAAGCCCATCCCTCCCTATTTTACAGGCTGGTGGCGGCATTAGTGATACAGGAGTATTGCAGGCCGGAAGCGGATTTCGTGCTTTGGGACATACAAGCAGGGCGATTGGCATCGGAAGAGTCCGACATTGGTGTTTATTACCAACAGTCGCCGTTTATCATCCCGCTGGAGGTGATCCAGGGCAGTGCAAAGGCCGCTGATTTCTATCAACAGCAGAGGCAATACCGGCGCGAAATAAAAAATAACGGATTCGTTTCGTTATCCGAGCTTAATCGCCTGTTTCCGGCAGGCAACATCAGTTTTCAATTTAACTATTTCAACTTTCTTACGGATGTTGAAATGGACGGCTCCAGTACCTTGCCCTATACCTTTTCGTCTCATGTAGACAACACGGTGCAGATCTTTATCAAGGATTATGGATCCAGTCTTGAATTCGAGCTTTGGATGGACGGCAGCGTCTTTGTTCCGCAACAATTTTTGCAGCGCATGGTGTTGGTGATTGAACAGCTGATAGACGCACCGGACCGTCCGTTTTCTGGAGTACATTTCGATCTTAAGCAAGAATCAGAGCAGATTAAGCAGTGGAACGCCACCGATTCGGACTCTGTTATAAAGCACAGCACGGTCATCCATTGGTTCGAAGACACCGTGCAGAAATGCCCCGATGCTCCGGCGGTTATCACAACGCGGCAGACTCTAACCTACCAACAGCTTAACCAAACTGCTAATCAGTTGGCCGGGCTGCTTCGGCAGCATGGTATCGGGGCGGGAGATCGTGTGGGTATTTGTCTCGGCCGTTCACCGTGGATGTTGGTTGCGGTTTATGGCGTACTTAAGGCCGGCGCAAGCTACGTGCCGATCGAAGCCAGTTATCCGCAATCCCGAATCGAATATATTCTTACGGACTGCGCAGCGCCGGTGTTAATCACCGAATCCTGCCTGGCGCAAAATGTTAACGGGTTCAGCGGCAGAGTTACTTTCATCGATGAGCTAGACTTATCTGCATTTCCTGACGCTGATCTCGAGCAAAAGCCGGGTGCTGACGATGCTATTTATACTATTTACACATCGGGCTCCACCGGCAATCCGAAAGGGGCATCGGTAACCCATGGCGGGGAAGTCAACCTGCAAAAATGGTATACCGCCGAGGCAGAGTTCAGCGCTTCCAGCCGGTGTATTCTCGTCAGTGCATTCGGCTTCGATCTAACCCAAAAGAATCTCTACGCGCCGTTACTTTGTGGTGGGGCTGTGATATTGCCGGCCATGGACGAATACGATCCCGAAATAGTGCGCAGTACCATTGCCGAATATAAAGCGACGCACATCAATTGCGCGCCCAGTGCTTTTTATGCCATTGCCGAGCATTGCGATGATGTTTGCGCAGAACAATTACAAAGCCTGCATAAAGTGTATTTGGGTGGCGAACCAATTCGTTTGTCTGCGTTGCAATGCTGGTTACAGCATGCCTCTACCCAGGCCCACCTTGTTAACAGTTACGGCCCCACAGAGTGTACCGATGTGGTCTCCAGTTATGTTCTTCGAAATACCCATGAAGAGCAATCTGTTATTCCGATAGGAAAGCCCATAAATAACACACGAATTTATATTCTGAATGATGCGCTGAATCCTGTTCCTCTCGGCATTGTCGGTGAAATAAGCATTGCTGGTGCGGGTGTCGGTCTGGGGTATCTGGGGCAGGAAGAACTCACCGCAGCGGTGTTTGTGGATGATCTTTTTGGCGACGGTCGTTTGTACAAAACCGGTGATCTGGGGCGCTATTTACCGGATGGTAATATAGAGTACATCGGGCGCAAGGATTTTCAGGTAAAAGTGCGTGGCTTGCGGATCGAATTAGGTGAAATAGAATTTGCCATTAAACAGTTAGCGGAAATTGAGGACGCATTGGTCTTGGTGCAGGACGACCAATTAGTTGGTTATGGACTAACTGCACAGACACAGCCTCCCGCTGGCTGGCCAGCACAACTAAGAGAAACGTTACCAGACTATATGGTTCCGGCGAGTCTGATTGTTCTCCAGAACTGGCCACTCACGCCGAACGGAAAGATAGATCGTAAGGCATTGCCGTCAGCAGAAACGCAGCACAGTAACAGGCCTTATTTAGCGCCACGCAATGACATTGAATTTACCATTGCCGATATCTGGGTACAGATTTTGAAAGTGGATCGAGTCGGTGTGGAAGACAGCTTCTTTGAATTGGGCGGTCATTCATTGCTGGCAACACAGATTGTGTCCCGCATCCGTAAGCAGTTTGAGATTGAGTTGCCGATTCGCGATCTGATAGTTCACCCCACCGTGGCCCAGTTAGCGGAGCGGGTTGCCAAGGCACGTAAAGCGGGAGCGATGCGGGCATTATCGCGAATAGATCGCAGTCAGCGCATATCGTTATCAGCGGCTCAAAAAAGGATGTGGTTGCTGGATCAGATTGAGCCAGGAAATTCCGCTTATCACGTTCCCAGCCTGATCAAAGTGAAAGGCGCCCTGGATGTCAGCATCCTGGAGCAGGCGTTTTCTACGTTGGTTGATCGTCACGAATCATTGCGTACCCATTTCCCGTCGGATAGTGACGGCCCCCTGCAGGCATTTCAGGGTACAGGCCCGGTCGCCACCATAGAGCGGGTGGATGTAAGTGCACTCGCCGGGGACGCCATAAAGGGCAGGGTAGCTGCGTCCATTGTGAAACCGTTTCGACTTGCGGAAGGGCCGTTGTATCGCGCTTCTGTGTTTCAGATCAACGACTCTGAATCGATTCTGCTGCTGGTATTGCACCACGCTATTACCGATGGCTGGTCCAATAGTTTGCTGATACGTGAATTGGCACAAATGTATATCCAGTTGCGTACGCAGGGCACGGTTGATCTACCCGAGCCAGAGTTTCAGTATGCTGATTTCGCAGTTTGGCAGAATCAATTATTACAGGACACGCTTGAGCAGAAACTGCGCTATTGGAGCGACAGTTTGAAGGATGTGCCTGCCCTTGAATTACCCTTGGATAAACCCCGTCCGGCGGTGCAGACGTTTGCAGGTGAAACGCTGCCGTTCCGGCTTTCGCCTCAGGCTTCACAATCCATAACGGAGCTGGCGAACCGGTTTCAGGCGACTCAGTTTATGGTGTTGCTGGCCGCCTATGCGGTCCTGTTACAGCGTTATTCCGGTCAGGACGCTTTTGCTATCGGCACTCCAGTGTCGGGTCGCGACCGGCCGGAGTTGGAAAACATTGTCGGATTTTTTGTTAATACCATTGCCGTCAAAGTGGTGCCGGACGACACCGACAATTTTGAGCAACTGCTGGACCAGGTTAAGGAAACCGTGCTCAACGGTTTTGAGCACCAGGAAGTGCCGTTTGAACAGATCGTTGAAGAACTGAACCCGGCCCGGGATATGAGTCGATCCCCTCTTTTTCAGGTGATGTTAGCGTTTCAGAATTTACCCCAGGGCGAAGACTCCGCGACCGCAGCGCAATTGGGGGATATTGAAATTGCACCCTTCGATATTCCACTGAATACGGCTAAATTCGAACAGACATTGACGCTTTGGCCCCAGGGAAATCTCATTGCAGGTTCCTTTACCTACAACACGGACCTGTTTGCACAGGGGTCTGCACAACAGTTTATAGATCATTTTATAGCGCTGTGTGACGAGATTGCCGCGGATTCGAGCAAGGCGTTGCACCAATATGAAGTGTTGTCGGAGCGGGAAAAATCCCTGCAGCTGGAACAGTGGAATCAAAACGAATACCCATACGATAAACAACTGCGGGTGGAGAATTGGTTTCGTGAAAGCGCGAATCAACACAGTGCCAATCCGGCAATACAGTTCGGCTCCAATGTCCTCACTTATCAACAGTTGGACTTGGCCTCCGGTTTAATTGCTCAAAAGTTGGTGGACCACGGTGTAACACCAGGAGATTTTGTCGGTCTCGTTCTGGATCGCAATCTTCATCTGATGTCCGCCGTTTTAGCGGTCTTAAAAGCCGGCGCAGTCTATGTCCCCATTGATTCTGCATACCCCACAGAGCGCATACGCTTTATCTGCGAACAGTCAAAAATACGTACCGTGGTCAGTCGTCCACACTTGATGGCAAATATTCCTGACCGCTGTAACGTCATTGAAATCGATAGCATCACCGCTGCACAAACAGAAGAAGTGAAGGCACCGATAACAACTGCAGTGGAATCCGGATTGCGGGCAGAACCGGACGATCTGATCTATGTGATTTACACCAGCGGATCAACCGGCACGCCCAAGGCCACTGGTGCCTATCGTCGCAGCGAAATCAACCTGCTTAATTGGTATATTCATCAGTTTGGTATGAATGCCAGCGATTGCGTGCTTCTGCTCAGCGCTTTCGGTTTTGATTTGACCCAAAAGAATTTATTTGCGCCGTTGCTCACCGGGGCAAAATTAGTCATTCCCGAGTTTCAGGAATACGATCCACAGCGGCTGCTGAATTTGGTGGAGCAGCAACATATTACCTGGGTGAATTGTGCACCCAGTGCATTCTATCCTTTATTGGCGGATACATCCGACTGGTCAAAACTGCGTTCTATCCGCTACCTGTTTTTGGGAGGCGAGCCTATTAATCTGGCTCGATTGCAACCCTGGCTGGCTCAAGCTGATTGCACGTTGATCAATAGCTACGGCCCCACCGAGTGCGCTGATATCGCAGCCTGGCACAGGGTCGATTTAGAAACGGATTCGCAAGTGGCTCATCTGCCCATTGGCAGGCCAAACTATAACGTCGAGCTGTTTGTGTTGGGTGATCAGCAGCAGTTACTGCCCGTCGGGGCGGTTGGTGAGTTGTGTATTGCCGGGGATGGTGTCGGACCGGGTTACCTTAATCAGCCCGACCTAACGAACTCCGTTTTCCTGCCGCATCCGTTCCGACCGCAGTCCGAAGATAAAATCTATCGTACCGGTGACCGGGTTCGATACCGTGCCGATGGCGCAGTGGTTTACCTGGGTCGTAAGGATCACCAGATCAAGTTACGCGGGTACCGGATTGAAACCGGAGAAATCCAAACCGTCATCAATAGCCATGATAGCGTGCGCGATTGTCACGTTGATGTAATCAAAACCGCTACTGGGGCAGAACAACTCGTGGCCTGGGTTATTGCCAACGTCGATCCGGGCAACGGTGAGCAACACGCACCCGATACGCTTGTTTTGAGCGCGCATGCGCGACAACATTTGCCTCAATACATGGTGCCGGATGTGTGGCTGACCCTGGACGCCTTCCCGTTGACTCCGAACGGAAAGATTGATCGCAAAGCACTGCCTAAGCCGAATCCGGTGTCGCGATCTGCAAATCATGTTGAGGCCCGTACGCCGTTAGAGGTAAGTCTCGCTGAAATTTGGCGGGATGTATTGCAGTTGGACCAAGTCGGGGTGCACGATAACTTTTTTGAGATCGGCGGTCACTCCTTGTTGGCGACCCAGGTGGCTGCACGTATTCGTTCGCGCTTGGGTAAAACCGTGACCATACGTGAGTTCATGTCTGATCCGTATATCGAATCATTAGCCCGACGGATTGAAAAACAGGAAAAGCAGTCAGACGAATTGCCATTGTTGGCAGTATCGCGGGATCAGCGAATTCCACTTTCCTTTGCACAGCAGCGGTTATGGCTGCTTGATAAAATCGAACCAGGGTCCCTGGCTTATAACGTCCCCACGCTCTTACGCGTCAAAGGCAACATTGACACCGAACTTCTTCAACAGGCGTTAGCTGCAGTGTTTAATCGTCATGAAGGGTTGCGAACCTACTTTGCTGAAGACGAAGAGGGCCCATATCAAGCATTTTTAGCAGAAACAGACTGGATGCTTCCGGTTGCGGATATCGAGGTCGACTCCGCAAGCCCGCTTCCAGAGGATGTTGAGGCCGAGCTGAAGCGGCAGGTCGCCATAGAATTGATGACGCCGTTCCAACTGGATGGCGGTCCCTTGTTCCGCGCTAAACTGTTCCGTATTTCAGCCCAGGAGTACGTATTCAGTGTGGTGATTCATCATGTGGTGACCGATGGCTGGTCAATGAACCTGTTAATCAAGGACCTGGCTGCTGCGTATATTCAGCTAAGCACCTACGGCAGCGTTTTCTTCGAGCCGTTATCCGTTCAGTACGCGGACTTTGCTTATTGGCAAAGAACCAGACTCACAGCCGAAAAACAGAAGCAGCTTTTAAGCTATTGGACCCATAGCCTCAATGGTGTAGAACCGTTATCCCTGCCTACCGACTATGCTCGGCCACCGGTGCAAACCTATAACGGCAATACTCTTCGTTTCAGTTTGCCAGCAACGGTGGTGACAGCGCTCAAAGTCACTGCTCAGCAAACCGGTGCTTCGTTGTTTGCCTCGCTGTTGTCGGCCTATGCCGTGCTATTACAACGCTATTCTGGACAACAGGATTTTTGCATTGGAACGCCGGTTGCGGGGAGGGAGCACACAGAGCTTGAGACCACCGTTGGATTTTTCGTTAATACGCTTGCTATTCGGGTTCAACCCAGGGGCGAACTCACTTTCCGACAATTATTGGATGCTGTTAAATTACGATTGATGGATGATTTTTCGCACCAGGAAGTGCCGTTCGAACAGATAGTGGAAGCGCTTGATCCGGCTCGTGATATGAGCCGTTCCCCTTTATTCCAGGTCATGCTGGCGTATCAAAACCTGCCGGTTGACAAGCAACTGACGGCGGGGCAATCACTGGCCAGTGACCTGTCACTGGAAAGCTATAACCCCGGGGTTGATTCCAGTAAGTACGAAATGACGTTAACGTTGTGGGATAACGAAGACAGCCTGGGAGGATCTCTACAATTTAATACCGATCTTTTTGCTGTATCCGGTATGCGCAAATTGGTCAAAGATTTTCAGCAATTGATTGCCAGTCTGGCAGACCATCCCGATCTGCCACTATGCGAAATCGATTTTCTGTCTGAGGCAGAAAAACAACAACAGTTGATAGAGTGGAATCAGACCGAGCAGCCTTACGATGCGAAAATCTCGTTACATGCTGCGTTTACTGACAGTGCAACACAGTATGCGGCTAATATTGCAGTGCAGTGCGGCCAGGATCTACTGACTTATGGGCAATTGGAATCTCTATCTAATCGGTTTGCCCATTATCTTATAGACCAAGGCGTACAGCCTGGCGAACGGGTAGCGATTTGTCTGGATCGAAATTTGCACCTGATGACGGTCATCATGGGTGTTTTAAAGGCAGGGGCCACCTATGTACCGCTGGATAGCTCCTACCCCCAAGACCGTGTTCGTTATATTTTGGACAGCGCAGCTGTTAAGCGTGTCGTCACTCAAACGCATCTGGCAAACCTGCTGCCAACTGGGTTAACTCTGTTAATCCAGGAGCACGTGCTTGAGACGATTCAGCGTTATCCTTCCCACCCTCCGGCGCTTGAAGTCAGCTCAGAAACCTTGCTGTATTTGATTTTTACCTCGGGTTCAACTGGTAAGCCGAAAGGCACCGGCGCTTACCACCGCTCCGAAATGAACCTCATGAACTGGTACATAAACCAGTTCAACATGACAGCAAAAGACCGTGTCCTATTATTGTCTGCCGTCGGGTTCGATCTGACGCAAAAAAATCTGTTTGCGCCGTTGTTAACCGGCGCCACTCTGGTTATTCCGTCCTTCACTGAGTTTGATGTCGGTTTGATAAACTCGTTGATTGCGACCGCCGGAGTGACCTGGCTTAATTGCGCTCCCAGTGCGTTCTACGCCATGCAGGATGAACCTAATCAGTGGGCTAATCTAGCCACATTACGCCTGTTATTTCTGGGAGGCGAGCCGATCAATCTGTCACGGCTGCATCATTGGCTACCACAATCCCGTTGTCAGCTTATTAACAGTTATGGGCCTACTGAATGTACCGATATCGCGGCTTGGTATGCTGTCGACCCGGATCGCGATCTGCAAGCTGCTGCATTGCCCATCGGACGTCCTAACTACAATGTTCACCTCTATGTGTTGGGTAGTGATTTAGAATTGCTGCCGATTGGCGCGATTGGTGAGCTGTGCATTGGTGGCGCTGGTGTCGGGCCCGGTTACATTAATAACGCGGAACAAACACAGCAAAGTTTCGTGATCAATCCCTATGTGCCGGGTGAAACCATTTATCGTACAGGTGACCGCGTTCGTTACCGTGAAGATGGAGTTATAGAGTACCTGGGTCGGATTGACCATCAGATAAAACTACGCGGTTATCGTATTGAAGCCGGTGAAATACAGGCCGTGATCAACCAGGTGGCGGGTGTCAAAGATAGCCTGGTGGATCTTGTGGAAGATGCACAGGGTGTGAAAAGATTGGCCGCCTGGCTGGTTGTTGCCCAGGATTCCGGGGATTGGGGCGCTCAGTTGTCCGCGCACTGTGCCGGGTTTTTGCCTGCCTATATGTTGCCGGAGTTCTGGACACCCTTACCGGAATTTCCCCTGACGCCCAATGGCAAGGTTGACCGTAAGGCGTTGCCTGCGCCTGCCCTGGGCAGTGATGAGGAATACGTTGCACCGCAAACTGAATTAGAAACCCGGCTCTGCGATGCCTGGGCCAACGTGTTGGGTGTTGAACGGGTTGGCGTAACGGATAATTTCTTCAGGCTTGGCGGGCAGTCGTTACTGGCGACCCAGTTAGTTAGCCGCGTCGCTCGCTTATTAAATCGCTCGGTGAGCGTCCGCACATTGTTCGAATACCCCACGGTCCAGGGCTTCATCAACGCCGTTGACCAGCAAACCATGCAATTACAACGGCCGCCGGTTAAGCGTCGCAGTGAGCGGGAGCTTGCGCCGCTTTCTTTTGGACAGCAACGTCTTTGGTTTTTCGAACAGATGAATCCGGGCACCGGAGCCAATAGCATGCCGGTAGTCATAAAGCTGACCGGTGAGTTGGATCACAGCATACTTGAAAAGGCGTTCAGGGAAGTTATCCGTCGTCACGAATCCCTGCGAACTCACTTCACAGTCGATGATGCTGGCGAGCCTGTTCAAATAATTCAACAGCAGATCGACTTCCGGCTCAAGCGCCTGGATTTATCAAACCTCAGCGAGGAAGATGCCGAACAAGCGCTGCAGAGGGCAATTCAGGCAAATAATGCCACGCCTATTCAGCTAACCCAGGCGCCTTTGCTCTCAGCAACCCTGGCTGAAAATAGTCGGCTTGTGCCTTCGCAATACCACTTGCTGTTGAACATGCACCACATTATTTCTGACGGAGCATCACAGGTCGTCCTGTTTCGTGAGCTAATGACCCTGTATCTGGCATTTTTGCATCATCAGCCATCGCCGCTACCGGAACTGGCTATTCAATACGGTGATTTTGCACAGTGGCAGCGGGACTGGATGCAGCCGGATGTTATGGGACAGCATCTGGAGTATTGGCAAACGAAGTTGAGACAGGCGCCTAAATTGCTGGAGTTACCGTTGGATTTTCCACGACCAGCGGTACAATCAACGGCAGGAGACACGGTCAGCCTTCAGTTCGAAACCGGGTTTGTAAAACGCTTGCGACAGCACTGTAATGACAGCGAAGTCACGCCGTTTATGTTTATGTTGTTGGGCTGGAAACTATTGTTGTCCCGCTATAGCGGTCAGCAGGACATACTGGTTGGTGTGCCAACTATGGGGCGCCACACGCCAGAGCTGGAACCGGTCATTGGTTTCTTCATTCAGAGCCTGGTGTTAAGAAGCCGCTTCGAACAAAACCCCATAACCCGTAATGCATTGGCTGCGCTCCGTAAAACGGTGCTGGAGGGATTCAGCCACGGCGATGTTCCGGTGGACTTAATTGTAGAGCGGTTGGGTATCCCCAGAAGTTCATCCCATTCCCCCTTGGTACAGGTGGCGTTCCAGTTATTGGATAACGCCGGTTTTAATGCCACAAGCTTGATCGAAAATGCCAAAGTAGGGGATCTGCAAGTAGAGATGCTGGGCTCTCAGACCCATACTGCCAAATTCGATCTGACGCTAAACCTGGTGCTCAACGATGACCAGTTAAGTGCCTCTCTGGAATACAACACCCGCTTATTTAAACGCTCAACGGCGGAACAACTGTGTCAGCATTACTTGGCCCTGTGCTTGGATATGATGGACAGTCCGGACAAACCGGTACGGGCGCTATCGTTGTTTGGTAACACTGAACTGCTGACAGAGCTGGAAGCAGACCTTGATCGCTTTAGCCAGGCGATGCCACTGTCTGCGATGCAATACGATATGTTTATGGATAATCTGGTGAACCCGGATACATTGCAGTCCAGTCACGGCTGGCATATCCACGTGCATCGGGAACTGGATATCGAGCTGTGGCGGAAAGCCATTCAGTATCTGACTGACCACCAGCCGATGCTGAGAGTACAGTTCCTCGCTTCCGAAAAGCCTTATCTGGATATGGGTTATTTACTGGTAGAGCAATCCAAGTTGGTAGAACTTGAAGTGATTGATCTGGCTTGTTCTACCGGGATAGAACCCATACCGGAGCTCGAAGAGGTTGTGCGCACGCGGATCTACCGTACGTACAACCTGCATACGGATGATCTTATATCCCATCATGTCGTCCGCTTATCTGACGCCCATTTCGTAGTTATAACCGCAGTTCATCATGCCATACTCGATGGCGCCGCGCTGAATAGCTATTGGCAGCAATTAATTACCGTTTACGAGTCCTTAGCGCAACAGCAGCAACCCCGTATTGATGTTGTTGACTACAATGAATTTGTCCGGTTGGACCGTCAGCAGATGGATACAGCACCGGTGCTGGAGTTCTGGCGCAACCAATTCGCCGGTACCGCACCTCTGGACTTTACCATTCCCGCCCCAGTGCCACCCGCAGCTCATTTTGTTACCAAAGAACGGTGGCTGGAGGATACCCACTGGCAGGCCATAAAAGCCTTTAGTCGCGCTAACCGTATAACCCCCTCACACTATTTTAAATGCCTGTTCGGCTTACTGATTCGGCAATATTGCCGAGCTGACAGCGATTTCACAATCCAGGAAACCATGGGTGGGCGTATCAAAGGCCATGCTGAGGCTCTCGGTTGTTATATTCAGGAAATTCCGTTTATTTTCAAACTGGAACAGCTCGCAGCGGATAAAACCTTTAAGCAATTATTGTCCTACGCCCGGGAGTACCAAAAAGAAATCAAAAACCAGCGCCTCATTTCCATCGGTAAGCAGCTGGCTTTGTCGCCGCGAGGCCGGATCGGCTTTATGTTCAACTTCTACCAATTTCTGGCGACCACAGAATTTTTAGGTGAAACCCTAAGCCCGGAAGGCACGCCCAGTGACCCGGCTAATAATGTTCAGTTTGTGGTGACGGAAGTGGCCAACAAATTGAAGATGAATCTATTTTTTCATCAGCATTTGTTCGCCGACTTTGGTCTTTTACAGCGCATAGAGTCCATCAGCCAGCAGATTCTTGCGGCACCGGATATCCCGTTCTCGGAATTGACCTTCGTTGCTGACGCCACGGAAAAAATGAAGCTGTTAGAAACCTGGAACCAAACTCACCAAGCCTTCGATTTGTCGCTCTGTGTGCATCAGAAATTTGAACATCAGGTTTTGATGACGCCAGACGCCGTTGCCATTGTAGACGATCAGGTTCGTTACAGTTATCAGGAATTGAACCAGCGGGCGAACCAACTGGCACATACGCTGATTAACAAGGGTGTTGAGCCCGGCAGGCTAATAGGCCTCTGTGCCGAGCGTTCCGCTGATTTTCTGGTGGGTATTCTCGGTATTATGAAGGCCGGGGCAGCCTATGTGCCTATGGACCCGAAATACCCCGACGAGCGGGTGGCCTATATGGTTGAGAATTCTCAGGTGCCGGTGTTGATTACCCAGGCGCACTTGCTACAGAAAACGGCCAATGCCCCTCAATCTGCCGAACGGCTTTGTCTGGACCGGGATTGGGATCAAATAGCCTCTCAATCCACTGCGAATCCGAATCTGCTGCTCACCCCGCGCAATCGCGCCTATATGATCTATACCTCCGGCTCGACCGGTATGCCGAAAGGGGCCATTGTGCGGCATGATGGCGCCCTCAACCATATTGAAGCTGAGCGCCAGGTGCTGGACTTTCCCGCTGATTTTAGTTTTCTGCAATCGGCGCCGGCTTCTTCAGACATTTCCGTATGGCAATTTTTAGGCCCGGTCACCTGCGGTGGCCGGGTTGTGGTGCTGGACGATGTGACGCATTCGGAAAAGCTATTCCGGCTGGTTAAAGAGAACAGGGTAGACGTGGTTGAGTTGGTTCCCGTAGCGTTGCAATTGCTTATGGAATATGTGCGAGCGCTGCCCCGGGAGAACCGTTCACTACCGGCATTAAAATGGATGATGGCAACCGGTGAAGCGGTTTCTGTCGATTTGGTGAATGAGTGGCTGGCACTCTTTCCCGGTATCCCGGTGGTGAATGCGTATGGGCCCACTGAAGCGGCGGATGATGTAATTCAATGTGCCATCACCGAGCCCCTGCCTCCACATCAGAAAACCGTTCCCATTGGCAAGCCGCTGGCGAATTTGTCTGTGTATATAGTGGATGAACTATTGCGTCTGGTGCCGGCGGGTATAGCCGGAGAAATCTGTATTGGCGGTATCGGGGTGGGTGAGGGTTACTGGAACAATCCAGAAAAAACCAGGCAGGCGTTCGTTGCCGATCCTTATTCAGCAAAACCCGATGCCGTTATGTATCGCACCGGGGATCTGGGACGCTGGTTGCAGGACGGCTCGGTGGAATATCTGGATCGGGTTGATAATCAGGTTAAAATCCGCGGCTTTAGAATCGAGCTGGGAGAAATCGAATCTGCGCTTTCCGCAATTCCGGGTGTGCGCGAGAACGTGGTCGCAGTGCGTGATGACTTACCCGGCGGCAAAGCCATCGCTGCCTATGTTGTGGCAACGCATCAGGCCGGTGACCTCGATCCGGTAGCGCTGCGCGCTCTGTTACGCGAAAAACTACCTGATTTTATGGTGCCCGCGGCCCTCGTTGTTATGGAGAGCCTGCCGCTCACACCGGCTGGTAAAATTGACCGAAAAGCGCTGCCGCGTCCTGACGTAATTCAGCTTAGCGGTGGTGAGTATGTTGCTCCCCGCAATGAAACGGAATCCCGTTTGGCCGATATCTGGCAGTCCTTGATGCCGGTTGAGCGAATCAGTATTCGTGACAATTTCTTTGAAATTGGCGGACATTCCCTGATCGGCGTGCGTATTATGGCCCGAGTGAACAAAGTGTTCGGTACACAATTTCAAGTGGCAGCGTTGCTAACCAGTCAAACCATTGAGAAATTAGCGCAGCTGATTGAATCGGATGAACAGACTGACTCCTGCCTGGTGCCAATCGCAGTGAATACCAATGCGCCGATCTTTATGGTTCACCCGGTGGGTGGCGATGTATTGTGTTATGCGGATCTGGCAAAAGCGTTAGCAGACGGCTTTTCGGTCTATGGGTTGCGGGCGCAAGGACTTGACGGCGGCACAGCGCCTTTCAGCAGCCTGGATAACATGGTCGCAGAGTATGTACGCTGCATCCGTTCCGTTCAGCCTCGGGGCCCTTATCAGATTTTGGGGCAATCGTTGGGTGGGATCTTTGCGCTGGCCATTGCAGCGAAACTGGAAGCGGAAGGCCAGACCGTAACTCAGGTCTGGTTGTTGGACAGCTACAGCCCGGACTATCTGAAAGCACACAATCCTGGCACTGATCAGATACTTAGCTCTGCTCTGGGGCGTTCCATCGCAGCGTCGTCTGCAACAGCGGATGAAAAGAATGAGGCTTCCGCGGAATCCTTCTATAATTTAGCAAAGCAGTCAGGAAGCCTGCCGGAAGAATGGTCTTATCAACAATTTAATGGCCTATACCAGGTTGCCGTACAAAACCATACGCTCGCTTCACAATATGAAGTTGAAAATATCAGGGCTTGTGTGCATCATTTTACGGCAGAAGATAATGTGACAGGTGTACCGTCCCGTCAAAGTTGGGAACGAGTGCGCTCCGGTTTCAGCTATCATGATGTGCCAGGCGGACATGAATCCATGATGCAGGGTGTTAATGCATCGGAATTAGCCGCCCGTATCACACAGACGCTGAATAGCGATAACAACAATAAAGAATGAGTAAATCAATGCTAGTCGATGTATTTGAGCAATATGAATCTGAAGTACGTAGTTATTGCCGGGCCTTCCCCACGGTTTTCACCAAGGCGAAAGGGGCTTATATAGAAGCGCAGGATGGCCGTCGCTATCTCGATTTTTTTGCCGGTGCCGGTGCACTCAACTACGGTCATAATCCGGATTCAATAAAACACAAGCTGATTGAATACCTGCAAAATGACGGCATCCTGCACGGACTTGATATGTACACGGACGCCAAAGGTGCTTTCCTCAAAGCGTTGCAGGAACGAATTCTTATTCCTCGTCAGCTGGATTACCGGGTCCAGTTTTGCGGCCCCACCGGAACGAATGCAGTTGAAGCCGCGCTCAAGCTTGCCAGAAAAGTAACCGGGCGCCGAAACGTCTTCACTTTTCAGGGTGGCTTCCACGGTATGACCCTCGGCAGCCTGGCTTGCACCGGTAATTCCTACAACCGGGCTGCTGCGGGTACATCGTTGCCGGATGTGACGTTCATGCCGTATCCGTTCGGAGCGATGAAAAATATTGATACTATCGCGTATATTGAAGCGGTACTTTCCGATTCAGCGTCCGGTGTCGATAAGCCCGCTGCAATGATTTTGGAAACAGTGCAAGCCGAAGGCGGGGTCGTGGTTGCACCGGTGGAATGGTTGCAAAAGATTCGTGCGCTGTGTGATAAGCACGACATATTACTGATTGTGGATGATATTCAGATCGGATGCGGTCGCACGGGAGGTTTTTTCTCATTCGAACGTGCCAACATCAAACCCGATATTGTCACCTTATCTAAATCCATCAGTGGTAGTGGTTTGCCTCTGGCGATTGTGTTGTTGAAGCCGGAATTTGATAAGTGGCAACCTGGTGAGCATAATGGCACCTTCCGTGGCAACCAGCTTGCATTTGTGAGTGCAACCGCCGGGTTGGAGTTGTGGGATTCACTTAACATTCCCGCCCAGGTGGAAACCAAATCTGCCATTTTACAAAAAGAGCTTTCATCAATTGCCGAACGGCTGGATCCGCGTATTGAATTACGCGGACTGGGTATGATTTGGGGGTTGGATCTGACTCCGTTAAAGGAGCCGACTCTAATTGATCAGGTTACCACTAAATGCTTTGAAGAAGGGCTGATAATCGAGAATGCAGGACGCAAAGGGCAGGTCCTGAAGTTTCTTCCGCCTTTGACCGTGACCGAAACTGAACTGCGTGAAGGTATCGACATCGTTGAGCATGCGCTATTGAAAGTACTTAAATAATCCGCTGGGCTCGGTCAAAGTGCATCGAGTTGTTGGGTAAGCTGAGTATTGAACTGACGTAACTCATCTAAGGTGGCCGCCGCTTGCGGACAACCTACAATGATATTAGTAACATCATTGTAGGAGCAGGCGGCGATAAACAACGGACGGTTTTCAAACGGTATAGGCACTCCGAATTGCGATGTAGGCGTGAAAGTGTCGCAACGAAAATCGTCGTTATTCACTTCGCCCATATAACTGATTATCCCAGTCATACGATAGCGTTGTTCCTGGTGCAGTTTTCGTAACGAATCCGGGTGCTGCCTGAACATCGATTTTGGTAACCACTTTGCGTACTTGTGGTTGTCCAGAAAGGGTGACAAGTCTTCTTTTTGCCGCATGGCTTTAATAATTTGTGAGCGGATGCCGTTAAGTTTGACGTCGGCGGGTATCTCCATATCAATGGCGCCGCTGCAATTTGCAACGCTTAACCCTTCATTTTCGGGCAGATAACGCCGCAGATCAGCAGGAATACGAATTAATATTTTTCCTTCACCGAAATTATTTCTGGCGATTTGAGAAACTGAAAAAATCAGTTTTGCAGCCAGCTTGTTCTTGTCGCCTTTCCAGTCGAAGCGTGCCCATTGATAGCCCTTGTTGTCCGGTTGAACGGTACCTTTCACAACCGGAAGGCAGCCTCCTTCTGTCACCGGCCGGGGCGGGCGCTGATGGCTCATCGCCACATCCCACTCAGTTGATCTGGAGGTCGAGCCCAGGGGGGGATCGCCGCGCAGGATGCGAAAAGTTTCGTTCATCAGATGCACTGTGCCGCGTCCATCGGTAATGGCGTGGTGTGTACGGAACAGGAGATGCAGCCCGTTTTTGGCGTGAATTTTCGTAATCTGACAGAGTGGATCGGAAACAACGGAAATGGGCTCACCCAGGCACGGAGCATGTAAAGACGTGTTGCTATCCCACTCCGGCGCGTGGATTTCATCCACGCTCGGCTCTCTGCCGTTATCGTCCCAGTAACGCCAGCCCCAGTGACCGCGAAGTTGTAATTGATAGCCGGGGTTGGCTGCAGTAGCTTGCTGAAGGGCGCTCTTTAGACGGCCGATTTCGATATCGCCTTCACCAACAACGAAGAACTGGTTCACGAGAGGGGAATAGTCCGGCAGATCGGCCGCTATGTAACTGAATTCTAAAGGGGAAGGGGTTCTATAAAAGCTCATATAAAACTTATTATTATGTTTAGGGGTGAAACTATACCATGCATAGATTATAGGGTACCATGCCAAACTCATCCAAAAATAATAACAACGGTCCTGTAAATTTGATGTCGGGCTTTAAAGTCTTTTATTTTATTCTGATCGGGCAATCCCTTTCTCTGCTCGGCTCAACGCTCACCAATTTCGGACTGGGTGTGTGGGCCTATCAAACCGGCGAATCCGTTACCAACTTCACGATGATTGCGATTGCATCCACACTGCCCGGCATTCTGTTGGGGCCTGTGATTGGCTCGGTGGTGGACCGTGTGGATCGCAAACTGATTTTGTTCGCCGCGCAATTGGGCACTGCCCTAGTGACTTTGATTCTGGCCTTGCTTTATTGGAATGGCATGCTGGAAATCTGGCATATTATTCTCATTGTTCCTTTCGCCTCCGTATTCGGAACCATTTTGCAGATCGGCTTTACTTCCACTGTCACCCTGTTGGTGCCCAAGGAAGGTCTGAGCCGGGCAAACGGATCGCTAGGCTTAGCCTTCGGTGTGGTCCAGCTAGCGGGTCCGTTGTTGGCAGGGATCGCCATGGATCAAATCGGTATGGACGGGATTTTTATTATCGATATCGCTAGCTTTGTTGTGGGCTTGGCCACATTGATAATTGCTTCTATCCCGAACCCTGAGCAAGCCAAGGACAAACAAAAAACCTCACTGCTGCGCGATATTGTTGAAGCTTACCAATTCTTGAAATCAAAGCCGGGTGTGTTGGGTGGCTTATATTTATTTACTCTGATTTGGTTTAATGTTTCTGCTGTGCAAGTGTTGATCTTGCCGTTGATTCTCTCCTTCTCTGGCACCACTGATCTTGGCTTTATTCAATCCATCGCCGGATTGGGTATGCTGGTTGGCGGTATTCTGATGATTGCGTGGAAGGGGCCAAAGAAGCGTATGCACGGTATCCTGTTTTCCTCTGTCTTTATCGCCGTGATGCTGGTTCTATTACCAATCCCGCCCAACGTATACTGGATTGCAGGCTGCGCATTCTTGATTATGACTGCGGCGCCGATTGCGACAGTTTGCAGTCAAACTCTCTGGCAACGTAAAGTGCCGGTGGCTTTTCATGGGCGGGCATTTAGTTTACGTAACTCGATAATGAAAGCAGCGCAACCACTTGCATTTCTTAGCGCCGGATTGCTGGCAGATCATCTGTTCGAGCCGATTATGCTGGAAGGGCAATGGGGTGCATTGTTATTTGGTTCCGTGTGGGGTGTGGGCGAGGGACGCGGGGTGGCGTTAATGATCAGTTTGTTTGGTGCGCTTAGCCTGGTTATGGCGCTGATAGCCTGGTCCATCAAAAGTATACGAACTGCTGACACAGCGCTACCCGATGAAAATCCAGATCGTATAGATGTACAGCCGGAGCAAGACGCTGTTTTGTGAGCTCGGGTTTCAAGGTGAGACAAAAACCGATTTCGTCTCATTGTGGGTCAAACTCTACGGGCTTTATGTAACGCGTTGTGTTTACTTTGTAAGGTTTTCACGAATATCGTATCCGGTGTTTGACTGTACCTGAGTTGTCTCGTTAAATTGACGCTAAGCATTGTTTAAGAATTCATAGACCGGGTGCATGGGTTAAACAAGTACAATTTTAGGGAAGTGGTGCCGGTAATAGAGGACCTGTTTTGAGGGCTATCGCCGAAATTGTCATAGTAATGCGCTAACGTATGTGCCCGCGGTACTGGAGGGTAAGCCAGATCCGCCTAATGATGTTATAAAGACAACACTCGAACCAAGATAGCATTACAATAAAAATAGCAGTGGTGAGTATTAATATGACAGCATCGCAAGCTCTCGCCAGAGGGCAAAGCAACTGGTTTCATGTACCACGCCCGGTATCTCAGCCCAGGTTGAGGCTGTTTTGTTTTTCCTATGCTGGCGGTAACGCGTCCACCTATCGTGATTGGCACAAAAAGCTGCCCGCAGATGTTGAAGTGTGTTCCATACAGTTGCCAGGGCGCGGTTCCAGGTTCAAAGAAAAAGCCTATACCAGCCTCGACAGTTTGTTGAGTGCGCTGGTTAGTGAAATCAAGCCCTATGTTGTGACGCCTTATGTGTTCTTTGGACACAGTATGGGGGCGCAGGTCGCATTCGAGCTGGCTCGCAAACTTCGTGATCTGGGTCATAACCAGCCGCAATGCTTAATCGTTTCAGGTCGCCGCGCGCCTCAGAAGCAGAAAAAATCCAAGCCTATATATTCGTTGCCCGAAGCCGAGTTTCGTGAAGAGATTCGTCGCTTGAACGGTACACCTGCGGAGGCACTTAATAATCCTGAACTGATGGATCTGGTGAGCCCGATTCTGAGAGCAGACTTTCAACTGATTGAAACCTGGCAGTATCTGCCGTCGGATCCGATTGATGTCCCTGTGATGGCGTTGGGAGGAGTGAAGGATCAACAGGTGTCGCTCGATGATCTTGAAGATTGGCGCTCAGTGACGAAGGGGCCATTCAGCCTGGAGCTATTTTCTGGTGACCATTTTTTCATTAATCAAGTCACAGATTCTTTGCTCAATACGGTGAATCAGGCGATCGAATCTGTACTTGGTCGACCGGACAGTCTACTCTCTCGACACAAAACTTCTTAGGCTGGCTCTACGCAGTCCGACTTGGTAAATCCTAAGCAATTTAGCTTCCGTGGTAGCTGAGACAGATGATCACTGCTACATTAAGTAGAGCGGTAATAAATCCTTACAAGCAATTAAATTTCAACGTTATTTCGGATAAGATTCGGTACTCTGCTGTCGAATGCAACCAGTTTATTTCAGTTCAAGGGTCGGCTGTCATGTCGTACACAAGAAGAATATAAGATGAATAGAGCACTGAAAATCGCACTACCTGTAATGGCCATTATCGTCGCTGTGTTAGTTTCAATAATTTTGTTTTCGTCACGACCTGAAGTAGAGCACAAAGAACTTCACATTAAAGCGCCCTTAGTTACTGTGACCACAGTGCAGGCAGAAAGCCTCAGCATCCCTGTGTTTACCCGCGGTACCGTAACTCCAGGCACAGAAATCCAATTGATCTCTGAAGTCAGTGGCCAGGTTCTTGAGTTATCCCCCCATTTCGCGAACGGCGGCTTTTTCCGCAAAGACGAAGTGTTGGTGCGGGTGGACCCCGTGGAATACGAAGTGAATATCAAGCGGGCGGAGGCAAGTAAGGCGCAGGCCTATCAGGTGAAACTCCAGGCGGAAGCAGAGAAAAAAGCCCGTAGCCGCATTAAAAGCACGAACTCCAGCCAATTAGCCAATTACGAGGTTCAGTATTTGCAGGCTAAAGCGCAATACGACGCGGCGGTTGCAGAACTGGAAGCGGTAAAGCTGCAGAAAGCCCGCACCACCATCCGCGCGCCCTTTGACGGTCGGGTGCGCATTGCCGCGTTGAACATCGGACAGTATGTCCGACCGGGTCAGCAGATGGGTGCAATATACGCCGTGGACGTTGCTGAAGTCAGGCTTCCGCTTTCAGACAGGCAGTTAAGTCTGGTGGACGTGCCCACCCGTTTCCAGGATTCAGTTGATAAAGAATTCCCAACGGTCACGCTCAGTGAAACCTTCGCCGGTCGTACCTACACGTGGAAAGGAGAAGTAGTAAGAGCAGAAGGGGGCGTTGATGAGCGTAACCGTTTGTTGTATGTCGTCGCCAGGGTGAATGATCCTTACGGCGCGGATCCCAATCAGCCCGGACGTCCGGAGCTGGTAGCGGGTTCTTTTGTTGAGGCGACCATTGACGGCCGCAAGTTCGATGGAATCTACCAGGTGCCCCGTAAGGCTCTGCGCAACGGGGCACAGATATGGGTTGTATCCGATGACAACCGTCTGAAAGAAAAAGAGGTTGCCATTATTTATAAATCCAAAGATCACGTGTATGTCAGCTCGGGGTTGCAGGATGGAGAGCAGGTTGTCCTTAGCCAGATGGACATTGCCGTCGATGGCATGAAAGTGCGGACACAGCGATCGGAAGACTTCAATTATGAAACGCAACCAGAGCAGAATACCGCTTTTGACGATCTGAATGTTTCGGTTCCCCCGGCAACAACGGGTAAAGAAATTAACATTCCCGATTTGAATGATCCACGAGTGAAAAAGGCAGCGGAACAGGCGAAGGCCCATTACGATGGTTTGAGCCAGCAGCAAAAAGCGCAGGTAGAGTCCAGTGTCGAGGGCGTGGTGGAGCAGGCGAAGAATTTGCAACAAGCCATCACACAGAAAAAACCGGAATCGGATGTGGTAGAAGCGGAGCCGGAAACCGTGGCGCCTCCGGTTGAGAACGATACCGGTATGTCTCCTTTCGCTGCTCAGCTTGAAGCCGATATTGCGTCTCAGCAGAAACCTGAGCAGGAAACACCTGAACAGCCAGCCGCCTCCGGGCAACAGACTGCCGATCAGCAAGAGCCGGATCAGCCGGTATCAGAGCAGGTCCAGGCTGAGCAGGATACGGCCGAGCAGAGTGCCCCCGAAGGCACGTCCGATAACAGTCCGGGTAAAATTACTATTTCCACTGTGGCGGCTCCGGAGCCTTTGGTGGAAGCGAGACAATGAATACCATTATTGCTTGGTTTGCAGAGAATAAAGTCGCCGCTAATTTATTGATGATTTTTGTGGTGGTAGCGGGTGCACTCAGTCTGCAGGATACCCGCAAAGAGATTTTGCCTAATATCTCTCTCGACCTTATTACCATTACCATCCCTTATCCCGGCGCTGCTCCTGAAGACGTCGAGAAATCAGTAATTAACCGCATTGAGTCTGCAATCTACGATCTTGAAGGTATCAAGTCCCTGTCTTCAAGAGCAAATGAGCATCTGGGGTTGTTAACTCTGGAAGTGGCCTATGGTCATGACAGCAAGCATTTGCTAAACGAAATTAAAGCCCGGGTTGATGGTATTGGTACCTTCCCGGCAGACGTAGAGCGGCCGATCATTCGAGAAATTTCTGTGCGCAACATGGTTGCCTTCGTCATTATTTCCGGTGATGCCAGTGAGCGCACTTTAAAAAATATTGCAGCCCAGGTTAAATCGGATCTGACTCTAAAGCCTAATATTTCCCAAGTTGAGCTGGCAGCCAGCCGGCCATACGAAATCGCCATCGAAGTTTCTGAATCCGACCTGCAGCGCTATGGCATGAGCTTTATTGAAGTGGCTAACGCAGTGCGGCAAAGTTCGGTGGACCTGCCCACAGGCGTCATAAAAACAGCGCAAGGTAATGTTTCGGTAAAAGCCAAAGGCCAGGTGTATTGGGGGGACGATTTTGAAGACATAGTGATTCGTGCGCTACCTGATGGTGCGCAGGTGCTGGTGCGCGATGTCGCGACCGTTATCGATGGTTTCAAAGAAGGGGTGTCGCTTAGCGAATTTAACGGACGCCCGGCGGTTGCGTTATCGGTATATCGTGTGGGCAACCAGGATATTCTTGATATCTCCGAGGAATTAAAGGAGTACACCGCCAATCCCAGTTCTTATATTCCTGAGGGAATCCACCTCGATGTTTGGCAGGATTCCTCGGTCTACTTTAAGAGCCGTATGGACTTGCTGAGTGAGAATGCCGTTGGCGGGCTGGCATTGGTATTTATAATCCTATTGCTCTTCCTGCGGGCAAAGCTGTCTTTCTGGGTTAGTCTGGGCATACCCATATCCTTTATGGGTGCGTTCATGATGCTGCCGTATTTTGACGGCTCTCTTAATATGATCTCGTTGTTCGCATTTATTCTGGTGCTGGGTATTGTTGTTGACGATGCGATTATTGTTGGTGAAAACGTTTTTAGTAAGCATCGGGAGGGCATCACCGGTGTGAAAGGCGCCATATTGGGTGCCCAGGAAGTACAGAAGCCAGTTATATTCTCCGTTCTTACGACCATCATCGCCTTCGCACCGCTAATAATGTTGCCGGGACCGGAAGGCAAACTGATGAAGGTGATTCCGATTGTTGTTATTTGCACGTTGGTATTTTCACTGATCGAATCCCTATTGGTTCTGCCATCCCATGTATCCGGTATCTCGAACGATGACTTTGACCGTGTACCGGTGTTGGGGACCGTTCAGCGAGGGTTTTCGCTGGGACTGGAAAAATTTGTCGACAACGTTTACAGCCCGTTTCTGGAGCTGTGCCTGCGTTGGCGATATACCACGTTGTTCGGGTTTGTCGGCATTCTGATTATTGCCTTGTCGCTGATGGCATCCGGTTGGCTAAAGGTCGTGTTTTTTTCGACGATCGAGGCCGACACCGCCAGCGCTACCGTAAGCTTCGCTCAGAACTCCACACCGGAAGCCGTTCGTGACGGTATTAAGCGTATCGAATCCGCTGCCCTGGATTTGCAGAAAGATCTGAAAGCGGAAACGGGCACGGAACAGATACTGAATATCTTCACTTCTTTCACCAGCGATACGGCAGGTCGGCTGGTGATTGAAATGGCCCCGGCTGAAAACCGGATGTTGTCCGGGCAGAAAATCATTCGCGAATGGGAAGAGCGGGTCGGTGATATCCATGATGTGGTGGATCTGCAATTTAATGCCACGCTCAATCAGCCGGGCGCTATTGTGGATATTGAATTGTCTTCCAGCAGTCTGAGTGATTTAAAACTGGCAGCCAATGGGCTCAAGGAAAAACTCGCAAATATAAAAGGGCTTTACCAGGTCACAGATTCATTTCAGAAGGGTAAACAGGAGCTGCTGATAGAACTCAAGCCGGTTGCCCGCAATTTGGGCTTAAGCCTGGATGATGTAGCACTGCAAGTTCGTCAGGCCTATCACGGCGCAGATGTTCAAAACATTCAGCGCGGAGAGCAGGATATCAAGGTTATCGTGCGTTATCCTGCCGAAGAACGCAGTTCGCTCTGGTATCTGGAAAATATGTCGATTCGAATGCGGGACGGCTCGACCATTCCGTTGCTGACCGTTGCCGACATCGAGTATGGCGAAGGTGCTTCGCAGATTGATCGCCATAATCGCCGTCGTGTTATTCACGTTAAGGCCAAGATTGATGAGAACGTGACGAATACCCCGAAAGTAATGGCGGCGCTGCGCAAAGAATATTTGGATAACGTGTCAGAAAACTTCCCGGGTATGTCCTGGGATATCGCCGGCGCACAAAAGGAGAAAGACGAATTTAAGGACTATCTGTTCAAGGCGTACTGGATTGCCGTATTGGGCATGTATGTCATGATGGCGACGTTATTCCGTTCCTATGCCCAGCCGCTTATGGTCATGTTTGCAATACCTTTTGGAATAATAGGGGCATTGGTCGGACACCTGATTGCGGGAATGGAAATCACCTTGTGGTCTTTGGTGGGCATGATCGCTGTAAGCGGAATTGTGGTAAACGATAACCTGGTTCTGGTTGATTTTATGAACCGCAACAAGGAAAAAGGTATCGGCCTTCAGGAATCAATCCGAAAAGCAGGGGTGGCTCGTTTCCGCCCGATAATGCTGACCTCGCTGACGACATTCGGTGGCTTGGTACCGCTGATGATGGAATCCAGCCTGCAGGCACAGTTTCTTATTCCGATGGCAGTTTCAATCGCTTTTGGTGTGTTATTCGCCACCTTGGTAAGCTTGGTGCTGGTGCCGGCAACATATTATATTTTGGACGACTCGCAGAAATTGTTGAGTAATATGGGGGGCTATTTTTCGGGTAATAAGCCGCAAAGTCAAAGCTCTATAGCCGAAGAGGTCGACCGGTCATTTGTCGAATCGACTGAGGATGATTCTGAAAAATTGCAATGGCATGTAGGCTTGGATGAAGCCTATGAGTTGGGACACAAAGAAGGGCTGAAGGGCAGCGTTGCGCGTTCTTCACCATTCGAGCTGGAAGTGCTGTCAGCGAGTTGGGAAGCCGGATGGGATGATGGTCATGAAGAGTTTCTGGTGAACAGTGATGGTTCAACAGAATAAATACGATGAACATGAGAAAGACGGGAGAAATACGTGCCTCGTAAGTTAATAAGGTGCAGTCGTTATGTGTTTGTATTGTCAGCATTTTTAATATTAGGCTGCTCAGAAGCGGATGACACCGATTCCAAAAATAGCGCTCACGGGGTGGAAGCTAAGGAAAGCAGCGACTCCGCTCCTGCTCAGGCCGACCTTCCGGATATGACGACCCTCGAAGACGGTAGCCAATATGGCGGAGAGCTGGAGGGCGACGTCAAGTCTGGTTATGGTATCTATATTTGGCCCAATGGCTCCCGCTATGAAGGTCAGTGGAGTAACGATGTCATGTGGGGGCAGGGCACGCTCACGGATTCCCGGGGCAATGTTTATACCGGTGACTGGGAGGATGGCCAGTTTCATGGCAGTGGCGTTTACCGATGGGCTAGCGGCAGCACCTACGAGGGTAATTTTTCCCAGGGCAAAGAACACGGGATAGGAACGTATACCTGGGCCGACGGCCGCGTCTACGTGGGAGAGTTCCGTGACGGCAAAAAAGACGGCAGCGGAACCTATACCTGGCCGGATGGGAGAAAGTACATCGGCCAGTTCCAGGACGGCAAGCAAACCGGTCAGGGCAAACTGATTTCCCCTGACGGCGAAGTATTCGATGGCGAATTCGTTGACGGCAAACGCAAAGGCGCAGGCAGTAAAACTTTGGCTGACGGCTCTGTTTATGAGGGTGAATTTAAGAACGATCTGCCCTGGGGCGAAGGTACTATGCAGATGCCGTCGGGTGAAGTTTATAAGGGCGAATTCCGCAACGGTTTACCCCAAGGCAAAGGCATTAAAGAATGGCCGGGTGGAAATCGATATGAAGGCCAGTTTGACCGGGGGGTAATGGACGGCCAGGGTACACTGACGTTCGCCGATGGTCGTATCTATGACGGCGAGTTCGAACAGGGTAAGCGCACAGGCAAAGGCAAGCTAAGCTGGACCTCCGGTGAAATCTATACGGGTGAGTTCAATGAAGGCGTGCGCGAAGGGCGCGGTGTATTTACCTGGCCAGACGGAAGCAAGTATGTGGGTGGATTCCAGAAAAATGCATTGCATGGTCAAGGTGTGTGTACCATGGATAATGCGGATACACCCTGTCGCTTCGACAATGGTGTGAGAATAGAGTAGGGCTCAGGCCTTACTTTATTCTCGCAGTGCGATTAGCGCTTCCTTGGCGCTCTGAAAACGCATGCCGGGATCCGGATCCAGCATCTTCGCTACGAATGACGAGGTCTTGGCGTCCGTAACGTCAGTGAGGAAATCATCGGCTTTACGCTCATTTGAGGCAGCAAACAACACCTTTTCCCGCTTGCTACCACCTTCATTCCAGCGCCGGTTTCGTAACAGCTCAAACAATAGGATTCCTGCCTGATAGAGATCGCTGCGATGATCCCAACGGTCACCGCGGGCTTGTTCGGGGGAAATAAAGGACGGCTTGGCCAACCACTGATATGACTCCCGGCTGGCTTGCTTCTGGAAATGGGAACATCCGAAATCCACCAGATAAATCTTCTGTTTTGAATCGATCAGGATGTTTTCGGAGCTGATATCACCATGAACCACCGGCTTCAAGCTGGTGTGCAGAAAATGCAGTTGTTCAAGCAGTTGGGAGACCAGGTCTTTGGCGATCTCTTTCACCAGTGCGGGTGGAAATCGTTGCTGTTCCTGGGAAAGGTTGATTAACTGAAAACCTTCAATAAATTCATAAGCGTAATACGCTTTGCCATCAATCAGGCCTCGTGACCGGTATTTCGGTAATTGAGGATGATGCAGTTCTCTTACAATCTGGCTTTCGGTGGTGAATTGCCGTCTAACTGCTTGATGATTAAGCCATTGCTCCCGAACCAGCTTAACGGCCAGTTTGGGTTTGCCCTGCTCAAGCGGGATGCCTTTCATCACCACACAGATACCGCCCTCTGTAAACGGTTCCATGCGATATCGTCCGATGTTCAGATTCACTTCGAACGGCCGCTCAGTCAGAGCCGGTGGCCTCGGGGCGGCGGCTGGCTGAGGCGTTCGATTGGTTGGGTTGTTGCCGGGAGCGGCTTTGCGTTGCGCCCCTGTCGGTTGACGCTTTGGCTGCTGCTTAGGTTCTGAGTCGTTCGGCTTATCTTGCTGCTTCTTAGAGCGCCATGAAAACAACCAGGTAAGATTCATATAATGGAAAGGCCTTTCGCAGTGTTCAGATAGAATAAAAAGTTGTTTTTCTTAGGTCTCATAATATTGTACACGCAAACACTGAGTACGCAACGCGGCTGCGGTTGCATTAAGGTAACCCGCTTGGAGCTGGAATCTGACGCAAAGAGTTCAACGAACAGGGTGAACTGTGTCATGCTTTTGTCACTTTGGGGGCTTCTATAGAACGTTCGTCGGAAAAACGTTATTGTTTTGTAAAGCGAGTATTGACTATGAATCGCCCTATAAAGCAGTATAGTCGCAATCAGTTCGTGTCTACATTTGCGAACTTTGCATGAGCTGACGTCCGAACAACCGTATTATGAAAGGGCAATAAACGAGAGAACCAAGCGTTATTCGAAAGATACATCAAGCGGAACTTTGTTTAATGTGCTTTTGTAATCTGGGTAATTCGGATGCGTGAAGTGGTCCAACCTAAAGAACACTACAAAACAAATATAAAGGGGCTAATCCTGTGGAAACTAAAAACACTCGCAAATTCTCATCAAAGAAAATTACCGGCCAGGGCATGTCTGAGTACCTGGTGATTGTAGGTCTGCTGGCGGTTGCCGGTATTGCAACTATGGGCTTTATGGGCGGTTCTATCCGTAATGTCATGACTGCCTTCGCTACTGAAATGTCTGGTGAAGACGGCGGAACTGCGCGTACTGACGCTGTCAGTGATGCAGGCGCAGCTGGCGATAACGCAAGATCAAGCTTAAACAACTACACTGGCAGCAGCGCTAAAATAGAAGCTGGTGGTTGATAATTAAATCATTTAAAGCTCTACACTTGCTTTACGGCGGTGATGTAATAGATTGATTTAAACAGAAAGGGGCTTAGTTGCCCCTTTCAAGCACAACCAAAACACAATAATAATAGGTTTGTGGTGTGTATCGACAACAGCATTCATTACGCTCTAATACTCAGAAGGGGCAGGCTTTAGTACTTGCCGTTGGCTTATTCGCCATAGCGGGTATCATGTTCTTTCTGATGTTCAACTCCGGACGTGCGGTTAACGAGAAAATAAACCTCGTGAATGCTGCAGATTCGGCTGCCTATTCCGGCGCACAAATCGCCGCCCGCAATCTCAATTTTATGGCTTATACCAACCGCGCTATGATTGCGAATGAAGTCGCCATTGGTCACCTGTTCAGCTACGAAGTTGAACTGCAGGTTTTGGGGCAGGTGTTTGATAAAGGCTTTAACAGTGGTGGTCAGCTGGGTGGGCTGGTCAGTGCTATCTACCAACAATTATTTCCACTCTTTAGTCAGGATGCCGGAGCTGCGAATTTGGAACTCTTTATGGAGGGTGCCGAATGGCTTGCCGGCATGATGATTGTGCTCTATGACATCAATAACGATAGATATTCTGGTTTTCAGGATCAGGCTTTTGCTAGCTTGGTCAGGCCAAATAGTGCTGGCAACACTATTATTAACGACACCATGGCGGCAATTGCCCGTACTTACGAAGCTCAACCCAATTCCCTAATTAAAGTAAATGACGAAACAACGTTTAATGCGTTTCAGGGCGACGATGTGCCTGTTTCGACGAGTCAGGCGATCGAAGAGGCGGTATCCATAAACGAGAATATCTGCAGTATGATTTTGTTCGCCAACCCTTCGGGAGCACCCTTGGGAGATGGACGGATCGTTGATGGAAGTCGGGGAGATTTATGTGCCGGGCTTAGTGGAGGTAATGCTAATCCCGACACAGTGGACGACAACGGATTGATGATTGCCGCGATTCAGGCAACCTATCAGGACCCGAATAATTACACCGGAGGTATCTGGATAAACGATCGCAATGTTCTCGATTATAATGTTGAAGCCGATGGTCAGATTTGGGGGACGGGCACCAGGGTGGGGCAGACGACCATGGAGTTCCGGAACAACCAGATGAACTGGTTTGCGCAAGACGATTCCCTCACTTTGAATCTGGACACTCAGCATACGTTCAATCACTCAAGTGACGCTACCTCGACTATTCAGAGCTTTTCTAATTCAATGAACTGGTTGAACGTGATGCTGCTGAATCTGCTGGGTCTATGCAACAACTCACAAGTCAGTTGCAGCGAATTGAGAAACGCGCAGTACGATAGTATTCAACGATTTGCTGCATTGAACGCTGAGAGAGAGTCCGCGTTTGTCACTGCATTTCTCGAGCAAAGCAATTGCTCGGATGGTATTGGTACAGATGAAAATGGTCAGCCGCTGGAAGGCTGGAGGAATAACATGACTTCCCTGGATGAAAAGAGACAGTTTTGTGGTCCAGAGCAAAATGTGTATGCCATTGCAAGGGCTGAGGTTTTCTATGAGCGCCCCGATTGTTATGGAAATTCTCAGGCATGCACCACGGAAAGTCTTGGCTTTCAACCACCGGGAGTCAATCAACGCGAAGCGCCGAATCTTTTCAACCCATTCTGGCAGGTGCGGTTAGTTCAGGACCCACCTCCTGTTGCGGGGGGTTAACATGCCTATTCGTTATCAGAAAGGTCAGGCGATTTCAGAGTTTATTGTCGCAATGGTATGGATGGTGCCATTTTTTCTCGCGTTTATAGCAATTGCCCAAATGTTGAATGCACAATCTACTACCCATGAAGCCGCTCGTTATGTTGCCTGGGAGCGCCTCGCTCTGGATGACAATGCTTACCGCCAGAGATTGGCCGGTGGCGTCAACGGGTTCGATGCGCAGGTCACAAACCGGTTTTTCATCAACGGCGGAACGGGTTTTGGAACAGGCGATAGTGGAGTATCAAGAGACTGGGACGATTGGAAGTCTAAACAAGACGTTGTGGATACGGTTCAGGGTGTGCAGCTAACACTGGCTGATGACAGGGATGACGTTGGAGAAAATCAGCAGAGACTTTCCGGTTTGCTCCGGAATCGAAGCGGAGATTTAACGCGGATGAGTGACCGGGGAGACGTCGAGTTGGATACCTCTTCGACAGCAGTACTTTCAATACCCGTTAATGTTGATGGTAATTCCGCTTTTTCGGGTGGGAATGTAGCCGGCGATCTGAAATTGTCAGCATCTTATGCCTTGATAGCAGATAGCTGGGCTGCCGGAAGTGAAGACAATTTTAGCGAAAGGGTTGAAGGATTTCGTCCGGGGGGGCTGTCGAATGCAAGAACCTGGTTGCAAAATCAAGGTGGTGCCCGCCGGCTAAGAAATGTATTTAAAGAAATTGATCTGAAGCTATATTCTGACCCGGACAGTCCAGCTAACTCCTTTAGCACGATCTCCCCGGAGCAATCCACAGCCTTACCACCTTCGCTACTGGAAGAATACGTTGAATAAACTATTCTGATCCCACCGTTTTTATAACTTTTGTTGGCAGTATGAAAAGTGTTGCGCTGTAAATATTTATTTTTATTTGTTTTTTTATTGTCTTCATTCGCGAATGCTAAATCCAGGGATCCTCTGGAAGTAGATTTGCCGGGTCTGGAAGTCATTCCCGGCGCCCAGTGGTATTGGGTCGGTCAGCATATGGCGTTAAACAATATTCCGATGTCGATAAGGATGTTTTCATATCCAGGTGAAAAAGAAAAAGTCGAGAAATTCTACCTTTCCCGCTGGCAAACAAAAGGCCACGGTAAATTAAGCAAAAGAAATGTAGGTGATTTAAAAATATTAACCTACGAACTGGATGGTTTTTTATATTCGGTTCAGTTTGCGCAGAAGGGGTCGGTGGTTGAAGGGAAATTGGCAGTTTCACCGACGCCGTTGCACTATACGTCCAATGTTAAGAGTATATTGCCGCTAGCCCCCAGCTCAAAAGTGGCCAGCAAAGTTGAATCCCTGGAGAACGGCCGGCGGACCGAAACGTTAACCATCGACTCCAAACTTCCGTGGAGACAACTGGAAACCTATTATGTAAATCAATTCACTAACGACGATTGGGTGATGTCTTCCCGCTCCGAAAACAGAGTAGGTTCCGTGACAAGTTTCCAAAGAGGGGGAGAGCTGTTACAGTTAACCATCAAGGGGTTACAAGGTCGTAATAGTAGTTTTAGCCAAGCCCTTCTACACTGGTTAAAATAGTCTTATAAGAACAATAAATGCCATGAAATCAAATAAAAATAATGGTGGGGTACTCATGGAGTATCTGGTAGTTACCGTAGCGCTTATTGCCGCAATGTGGTGGGCAATAGTCGGTGATACAGGTTACTGGGGTACGAACGATCCAGAGGACCTTAAAGGTAGCATAATGATGGACCCCGCTGACGATCCAGGCTCCCGACCTTCTTTGATTAACGCACTCAATGATAAACAATACGACTTTGCGCGCGAAGTTTATCAGCCATAACAGGTAATTCCGGATGAAGTCCAATAATAAAACCAGCATTCTGTTGTTATTGTGCGCCCTGTTAGCGGGTGGCGCTGGTTGGTATCTTTCAACAAACCATATTGACCAGGAAATCAAATCCTATAAATCCAGCTTTGAAGCCGAACGGGAATCCATCGAGGTAGTCGTGGCTAGTAGAGACCTGAAAGTAGGGGATACGGTATCTGCGCAAACGGCCTCCATACGGAAAATTCCTAAAATATACGTTCCGGCCGACGCCGCAACCCCAGCCCAATTTTCTCAAATTGAAGGCATGCCCATTATTCACCCTGTTAAAAGTGGCGAGCCGATTTTATCTGTCCATGTCAGCACGAGCAAAGTTGAAGGGCTATCCAGTTTGCTGAAAGAAGGTGAACGGGCGATAACAATTCCGGTCAGTAGCCAGGATACCTTTTCAGGCTTTTTGGCTCCTGGAGACACCATTGATCTTATGATAACGCTTAAAGATGGAGAGGACAGTCGCACCGTGCCTCTGGCTCAAAATCTCAGAGTGTTGGCAACCGGCTCTGATCTGGATGATGGTGTTCCTGAAGTGAGTAAGCGACGTTACAGCGAAATCACCCTGGGGGTCTCTCCGCTTTATGCCACGCGGCTAATCCACGCACAATCCGTTGGCGATATTACGTTACTGATGAGGCGGGCAGAGGACGGCAGTGATCGCTTTGAAGATTATGTCACACTCGATAATCTTATTGATATCCCGCAACATCCAAAACCTGTAAAGCCTACTCCGCCACCTCAGCAAGACGGTTATGGCTTCGAGCTTATCCGTGGCGGTAAGCGCTCATAATAATAAATAAGATCAAGGGTAAAGAAGTATGAATTTTTCTGGTTTTGGAAAGCAGTTTTCCTTTGTTATTTTGGTGCAGTTTTTATTTCTTTTTACGATTGCGCATGCGGATGATAATTACGTAAATACCGTTAATATCATTCAAGGCCAAACCCGGCTTATGCCTTATCCCGGCGTTACCAGGGTATCTATCGGGCATCCTGATATAGCCAATGCTCAACCCACCGGTCCAGATGAAATTCTGCTAACCGGCTTAAAGGCGGGTGTTACAGATCTAAGGATCTGGAAATCCAACGGTCAACAGCGTCGCTATCTTCTTAAAGTTATTGATAACTCATGGGTGCAAATTCTGGAAGTGGCCAACATTGTTTTGGCTGACGTAGAAGGCGTTAATGCCAGGGAAGAAAACGGCATCATTTTTATAGAGGGCCGCATACTACGTGAGCAAGACATTGTCATCATCGCTGACATGAAGAAAAAGCTATCCAAAGAAATAACCGCCGGTACGGTTGTATTTAATGTCATTACACCAAAGGTTAGCTTACAGGCAATGATCCTGTTGGACGTACAAGTGGTAGAGGTGCGAAGGGATGATTTGATGGATGTCGGTGTTGAGTGGGCCGCCACAGCCCCAGGACCTTTCTACGAGTTACTGGGTGAAGCTCACGGTGTGCTCGACTTCGACAAGTATGCGTCTTTTTTCGGGTTTGGTTATGAAGAAGGTACCAGTGAGCCACTGACCGAGATCGGCTCGACTATTAATTTGTTGCAAACCAAAGGTATTGCCAGGGTGTTGGCACAGCCAAAATTGGTTACCAAAAGCGGATCAAAAGCAGAGTTCCTGGCCGGTGGTGAAGTACCGATCCCGATTCGTGGGGCTGACGGTGAGCTCACTGTTGAATTCAAGCAAGTGGGTGTCATCCTGGATTTTGAGCCCATTGCAGATCCGGACGGCTTTATCTCTACTAAGATCAATGTTGAGGTAAGCGCGGTAGATGATAGTGTTGAAGTATTGGGTATCCCCGGATTTATCTCACGTAAGACCAGCATGGAAATGAATACCCAGACCGGCCAGACCATGGTTATTTCGGGGATGTTGCAAGCGGAAGATAGCAAATCGGTTTCAAAAGTGCCCGGGCTAGGCTCGATTCCGATTATTGGTGAATTGTTTAAGTCCCGCGATTTCCAGCAGAAATCCACTGAACTCGTGATATTCGTTACACCGTACTTTATTGATCCTGATAGCAAGCGCAATAAAGATATGCTGGACTATTCGAAAAAACTGAGTCAGGACGCGGAACAAGATATGAAATTCAGTATCTTTGATTAAGTAAAACAGGAATTCTTCCTATGTTGGTGCTAGAGGTATTCGACCAAAATAATAACAAGATGCTCTATGAGTATAGTGTTGGAGAATATGTTTTGGGTAAAGGGGATCACTGTGATGTCATTCTGGGCGATCACCATGTTTCCCGTAACCATGCGGCGATCTTAGTCACAAAGGATTCAGCTACGCTGAGGGATCTTGATAGTACTAACGGCACTTGGCTGAATCGGCAGCGAATCTTTGAAGACAGGCCACTTAAGTCCGGTGATGAACTTGTGTTTGGTGATCTGGGGGTAAGAATATTAAAGGTACCAAGCAGGGCTAGTGTATTCGAAGATGGTGAAGATCGGCGTGCCAGTAAGAGTACGATAGAGCAGGAAAGCGAAGAGTTTATTGCTCTGAAGCGGCGGGTGCACTCACTCATTCTTGAATATCTGGATCTACGTAAGCGTGCAAACCTGCAGCAAATGGACTCAGAAGAGTTGCGTGAAGAGGCCATTAAGGCGACTCGTCAAATTATCAGAGACCATGTCAAAAGAATACCCGACGGTATCTCCAGAGATGAGTTGCAGCGGCAGGTAGTCGCCGAGGCAGTTGGCTTGGGCGCACTGGAACCATTGGTAGAGGACGATAGCGTTACCGAGATCATGGTGAACGGTCCGGACCACATTTATGTGGAAAAGGAAGGCCGGCTGGTTTTATCCGAGAGTCGTTTTACCAGTACTCAGTCATTGCTTGCTGTAATTGACCGCATCGTTGCTCCTCTTGGTCGACGTATTGACGAAAGCTCCCCAATGGTGGATGCGCGCTTACCTGATGGCTCCAGGGTAAATGCCGTGATACCTCCGCTAGCCTTAAACGGGCCTACCATTACTATTCGGAAGTTTGCCAAGAAAAACCTTTTTATGTCGGATTTGATCCGTTTTGGCTCTATCGAAGAAAGCATGGGTTTGTTTTTGAAATCTGCAGTGGAGCTAAAGCAGAACGTAGTGATTTCCGGGGGAACCGGGTCCGGTAAAACCACACTATTAAACATTCTCTCGAACTTTATTAGCCCTGATGACCGAATAATTACGATTGAGGACGCGGCGGAGCTAAAACTCAATCAGCCACATGTGATTTCTCTGGAAAGCCGGCCTGCTAACGCTGAAGGTAAAGGCTTAGTCGCTATACGTGATTTGGTGATAAATGCGTTACGTATGCGCCCTGACCGAATCGTGGTCGGGGAGTGTCGCGGCGGTGAGGCACTGGACATGCTGCAAGCGATGAATACCGGCCACGACGGCTCATTGACTACAGGTCATGCTAATTCCCCGTCAGATTTTCTCAGTCGCCTGGAAGTTATGGTTATGATGGCAGGGGTGGATTTACCATCGAGGGCGATACGAGAACAAATAGCCTCAGCAGTAGATATCTTAGTCCAACAAAGCCGGATGGCTGACGGGACTCGTAAAATCACCCACATTATGGAAGTCACTGGGTTCGAAGACGATAAAGTACAATTGGAAACTGTTTTTGAATATGTGCGCAAAGGGTATGACAGTAAAGGTAAAATAAGGGGCTATTATCGGCCAACCGGATATGTACCCAAATTTTATCGTGATTCTGCTGAGCAAGGTGTGAATGTTGATCTGGGTCTTTTCACTGCGCAGGGCAATGATGTTGAATCTGGGATTGGTATAGTGTAATGGACGCGCTGTGGTCCCAGCTTTCATTAACCACAAACAAACTGCTCGCCTGGATGCAAAATGGCGGTGAGCTGTCCATTTTTGTATTGATTAGCGTAGCGTTCTTTTGTTTAACCTGGGTATTGGTTAATTTCTCACAGCAGATATTCAAGCTTTACCAAAAAAAATTCTATCTACAGGTTGATAAAGGGTTAAGAGATGTGTTGGTTCTGTTGGAACCCTCGCAAATATTCACCTTCACTTTGGTGTCTACACTTATTGTAGTGCCTTTGGTATTTATATTTTCTAATGTTGTTTTTTCGGTCATTGCTGCCATAGTTATTTTTGTGACGCCTTCGATGGTTCTTAAAATAATGAAGAAACGACGCTCTGATGATTTTATTGAGCAATTGCCGGATGCGCTGTCGTCGATTTCATCTTCGCTACGGTCCGGCTTAAACCTGGTTAAATCGTTTCAGCAAGTAGTAAAAAATCAACCTCAGCCCCTGGCGCAAGAATTTGCACAGGTGCTGGTAGAGTATCGGGTTGGTACAGACCTGAATGATTCGCTTGATGAACTCGCAAAGCGAATCGACAGGCAGGACATAATGCTGATGAATTCAGCAATCAAAATTTCAAGGTCCGTCGGTGGCAATCTGGCTGAAACGCTGGATACTTTGTCAAAAACGTTGCGGGAAAAAGCTAAAGTAGAAGGAAAAATCAATGCGCTGACCTCTATGGGGCAGGCGCAAGGTACTTTGGCTACATTCTTCCCTGTTTTCATAGGCTACGTATTTTATAAAATTGAACCTGAAGCGATGTCTAAATTGTTTACCAGTTACCTCGGTTATATCTGGTTAGCAATCATGTGTACCATGGCGGTTATGGCCTATTTTATGATACGTAAGATCGTTACGGTAGATATCTGATGAAGTCATTGATACTGGAATACTCATCGATTCTTCTAACGTCTCTTGCTCTCGCCGTCGGCGCTTTCGCATTGATACGTCTTTTCTTGATGACCCGCCCTAAAGAAGACGAGGATTGGCGCGATCCTCCACCGTTAATATATAAGATATTCAAACCGGTTGTACGTTTATTTTCTGGAGATATACGTAGCATCATTCCTGAGAAAACGTATGAGAAGATCCAGGTAAAATTGAGTACCGGTGGCATGAATTACGCCATTATGACCGAAGAGTTTTTTACCCTGAAACTGATTTGTTTGGTTGTCGGTATTTTTATTTCTTATGTTCTATTTTCTTCCAGCGCCGACTCATCTTTAGAAGTAAAAATGGTGATAATCGGGATAGGCCCACTTGGTTATTTCTATCCTGACATTTGGCTCAACGACAAAATTAAAGGACGTCGCAGGCGGGTTGCGAAGGAGTTTCCATTCCTTCTTGATTTGCTGGTTCTTTCCATGCGCGCAGGTTTGAACTATTCAACGTCTTTGGGGCAAGCCATATCAAACTTGCCGGAAGGGCCGGTGAAAGAAGAGTTTGGTAAGTTGCTGCGTGAAATCAGAGCAGGAAAGATTCGCCGTGATGCACTAACAGATTTAGCGAAACGGATGAATATCAAATCTATTTTTAATTTCGTGGCGGCCCTGAACCAAGCAGAAGAAACCGGTGGTGAAATCGTTGATGTTCTTACAATGCAGGCAGAGCAAAGACGGGTAGAGCGGTTCAATGAGGCGGAAGCAGCGGCGAACAAGGCGCCAGTAAAAATGTTATTACCCCTGGTCATGTTTCTTTTCCCGATTATATTCATGTTAATTGCGTTTGTTTTGGTGGTGAAAATGGCTGAGACCGGATTTCTGCCTGATATCATGATGAAGCTTCTGATGTCATGAAGCGTACATGAACCAGCGCGTCTATCATGTTAAGAAGCTTGTTTTGTGGCGAGACGGATTAATGCTTCAAACCGGGTTAGGTAAAGTAAAAGTAGCCGACCGTTTTCTATCCCGCTTAGTGGGTCTGCTTAATCGTTCAAGTCTTGACTTGGACGAAGCGCTCTTGATCACTCCATGCGCCGGTATACATACAGTGGGGATGCGTTTCCCGATTGATTTGGTGTTTATTGATAAGGAAAACAAGGTTTTAGGTGTCAGGGAATCCGTTCCGCCGAATCGATTCAGGCGCGCTCCGAAGGGAACCTATGCCGTGTTAGAGCTTTCAGACGGTAACGTAAGCCAAACAGGAATACACTTGGATGACCGGCTAATATTTGATTAAATGCAACTAGTCTAAAAACAATAAAAAGCGCTCGAGCCCGTAGCGTTGTTGCCCGTGGGTAAATGCAAGGGAAAAACGAATGAAACAAAATTTAGACGGTTTCGTAGTTGAGTCCACACCAGTTCTGGACATCAAGAAACAAGGTCTTGGTACATCGACAGCAGCTTCTTCCAAACCACCCGAAAACTGGGATTCTGATCGCACTGAGGTCTACGCAGATGTAGATGCGTCAGAAGCTATCGCGTCCCTGGTCGCCGATAACGGTGAGTCTTATCCTATTACCACATTCCCGTTTGTGATGGGGCGGGGGAATGAGTGCGATTTGGTGCTTAACGGAAAAGGGGTTTCCCGCCGTCACGCTGAAATAGTATTTCAATCCGGTCGATTCGTTGTGAATGATCTTGAGAGCCTGAACGGCATCAAGGTGAATGGTTATAAAATCGCGCGGGTCATCCTGGAAGAAAATGACATTATCAAACTTGGTGAAGTCGCTCTGACTTTTTATTCCGGTAGTAGTCAGAATGAATCATCCAGCGAGCAACCGGTGGCCAAAAAGAGCGGTTCAGGTCTTTTTGCCAAGCGTGATGAACCGAAAGCTGACACAGATGATACCTTTGGCCCAAGCCCTCTTAAAAAGATGCTTACGACTACGCTGATGTTGATGGCGGTAGCAATGCTGTTGGCTGCGGGTTACCTCTATTTTAATAAGACTAACCGCTCTGGCCTGATGGTCGCAGGTAGTAGCTCTGCAGGTGCTCCGGCATCAGCAAATACAAGCTCCGGCACAAATGCTCCGGCTATGCAGGGCAAGATTAATCATTCGCCGGAGCAAAGCTCTTCTAGTGACTCTTCGGCCCCACCTTCTGCCAATTCGATTGCACCCCCGCCGAGCATTTCAATGTCTGCCAAAAAGCCTGTCGAAGCTAAGAGAGCCGAGGCTGAGCCCAATGTGACGGATATTTCCGATCTTGCTTCAAAACAAAGCGTTAGCAAGCCTGCTCCGGAGGTTGTGAAGAAACCAGTGAGTAAACCGGCCCCGAAACCGGTTGCGAACCTGAATCGCGAAGCATCCTCGGCAGTGTCGACAGCGGAGCGATTATATCTTCAGGGCAACGCCAACGCAGCGCTTGAGCAGCTTCGGCCTTACCTCAACAACAGTGCTGTGACTGGTACAGCACGCAGTAGTGTCGTCACAGCGAACCAGGATATAGGCTCTCTTTCAGATCAATTTAATCAGGCGCAGTCGGCATTCGCACAGGGTGATAAAGATCTGGCTTTTAGTCTCTGGACTGATTTTATGTCCAGGGAAGATAATTTGCTCTCTGGTAGAAAAAGCTCTTATACCCGTTCGATTACAACAAAAGTCATGGATGAGTATGTTGCCAGAGGTAATGAAGCCTCCGGTAAGAATGACTATCACACTGCTTATGAAAATTGGCAGAAAGCTTTGGATATCGGTAATAGCGTAGCAGCAAAAATTGCAATCGAAAACCAAAATAATCGTGCACGGCAGCTATACCGTCAGGCGCTTCGCCTGGAATATGTCAACGCTGGCAAAGCCAAGGATATGTGGCGTGAAGTAACCCAGATCCTCCCGCCTGGAACGGAATATCACACAAAAGCCAGTGCTAAGTTAGCTTGGTATGACAAATGGGGCACTTGAAAATGCTCAGGGTTGTATTAATTGTGATGATGGTCGTGTCATCTGGTTGCGCTTTCAATGACCCCAATCTTGATGATTATTACAAGCAGCAGGCAGCGGCTCAATCTGATAAGCAGCAGCTTAACCTAAAGTTACGGCAACATTTTGAGGCGAGTGAAAACTATTATAAAGCCGGTGATTTTGTGAAGGCAGAGGCAGAATGTCTGGCGATGCTTGAACTTAAGCCTGAAGAAGAAGTGGTGCTATACCGGATGGGTACCATCAAGTTTAGGCTCGGTCAGTTCGATGAGGCCGCCGCCTATTTTGAACGCACCATTCTACGCAATCCGAAGAATGGGAAGGCACAATATAATTTGGCTTCTATTCGGCTAATGCAGGCAGATAATCATTTTAAATATTATGCGGCGATGGCAGGAAAAGATGCGGATTTGTCCAAAGTGTCAAAGCTGATGGCCGCTATTGATAAGTTTAACCGGAAGCAAGATTTAACATCCCAATCCGAGTCTTTAGATAAATTGGCGGGAGCCTTAAAGAAATAGCGCATGCAAGCGGTGACTCTTAGTCAAAAAGGACTTAAATCTGAAAAAAACGAAGATGCTTGTTTGGTTCTGAATAACAAGTGTCTGTTTGTGGTTGCAGACGGTGTTGGTGGTGGCCCTCGCGGTGACTTTGCGTCCAGGACTTTGGTTGATGAAATCTATCGCCTATGCGGTTTGGCAGACAGGAACAACAGTATTGAAAAAGTACTGATACAAGCCATTCAGAATGCAAACAAACTAATATTTGATGCTGCACAGGCGGCGGACTTGAATGGTATGGCTACAACTCTGGTCTGCGCTGTTATAAAGGATAAGCGGATTGTGGTTATGCATGTAGGTGATAGCCGGGCCTATCGGTTGCGATGCGGTGAGATTATGGCATTGACAAAAGATCATACTAAGTCGGTTCAGCGCCCGGATAATCAGTTTAAGTCTGTGATAACCAATGCAGTCGGAATAAGGAGTAGCATTAAGATTGAATTAAACCGCTTCGACTGGGATGCAAAAGACCAGTTA
The DNA here is from genome assembly GCF_009746715.1 of Ketobacter sp. MCCC 1A13808. NCBI lineage: Bacteria > Pseudomonadati > Pseudomonadota > Gammaproteobacteria > Pseudomonadales > Ketobacteraceae > Ketobacter > Ketobacter nezhaii. The sequence continues at coordinate 156,986 of NZ_VRKW01000004.1, read as the reverse complement.
TTGCTTCTTTCCGATGGTATAACCGACGTATTGGACGATTCTGTAATATTGTCAATTTTAAACAATGCTGCGGCATCTATGGCGGATCGTATTAAAAGACTGGTGCTTGAGAGTGAGAGGCAGGGTGGGCGTGACGATAAGACGGTTGTTCTTGTTTATGAAAGATAATAATAATTAGCCAGTGGTGCATCGTTAATGAGCATGATCAACAACAAATTCTTAGATATGCGGCAGCGCGGCGTTTCTATGATAGAAACTATGCTTGTTTTGCCGGTAATGGTGTTGCTGGGTTTTGGAATTGTGCATGGCGGCCTGGTGTTCCAGGCTCAATCTAATCTTGAGTATGCTGCATTGATGGCGGCCAGGGTAGGGGCATCCAGTAATATCAATTTGGCAGCAATGCAGCAGGAAGTGATTTATAGGATGGGGGCCTCCCGTGCTGCGAGCGACATAGCGCCTCCCGTTGTTCAGATTCAAATATTGAATCCAACGCTTCTCATGTTCCAGCAGTGTGGAAAAATCCCTTCATATTCGAATATTTGTAGTACATCTCCAGTTGAAAATTGCGAGATTCCGAATTTTGGTCTGCAATTTGCCGATCCAGCAGGTTCAAGGTGTGCAAATATCGGGGATGCAAACTTACTGCGTATAAAAGTAAGGTATCTCTTCGACAGTAGAGTACCCTTTATGGAGTTCATAACTTTCCCGACTTCAAATGAAGATTTTGATGGCCCAGGGCAAGGGTTAGCAGGTCGTGATGGTCGGTGGGTTACTGCTGTATCAACGGTACGAATGCAATCCCCGGCCCGGATCACTGCTGAAAATCAGGCTTCATTCCAGGGGTTCCCAGAGGAATGATGCTCGCTAGACTAACCGCTTGAGCAAGCTGGAAGTATCCCAGCGTCCACCACCCATGCTTTGAATATCGGAATAGAATTGATCCACCATTTTAGCAATGGGCAGTTCAGAGCCATTTGATTTAGCTTCTTCAAGGCAAATGGCTAGATCTTTGCGCATCCAGTCCACGGCAAAACCGTAATCGTAAAAATCGTCGTGCATGTTTTTATGGCGGTTGTCCATTTGCCAGGATTGAGCCGCACCTTTACCGATCACATCAAAAACTTTTTCGACATCCAGTCCTGCTTTAATGGCAAACTGTACCCCTTCAGCCAAACTCTGAATCAGGCCTGCAATACAAATCTGATTTACCATCTTGGTCATTTGTCCGCTACCAACGCTGCCCATCAAGGAGACCTGTTTAGCGTAGCGTTGAATCACCGATTGCACCCGCTCGAACACCGCTTCTTCAGCGCCGCACATGACTGTTAACTGCCCGTTTTCGGCGCCAGCCTGACCACCGGATACCGGCGCATCAATGAAGCCGGCCTCTACATTGGCCAGAGCGGCGGCAATTTCTTTTGCCACATTGGCAGAAGCTGTGGTGTGGTCTATCAAAACGGAGCCTTTTTTCATGCCATGAATAATGCCATGCTCTCCGAGAACGACCTGGCGCAGATCATCGTCGTTGCCGACGCAGGTGAAAACCAAGTCAGCGTCGATCGCAGCTTGTTTTGGAGTGTCAGCCTTCTCTCCGGGGTAGCTTTGCAGCCATTGTTCTGCTTTAGATTGAGTACGGTTGAATACGCAAACCTGAAAATTTGCACTTGCTAAATGTCCAGCTACCGGAAATCCAATAACGCCCAACCCGATGAATGCAATTTTCATAATCTTCCCTCTATCTGAAATCAGGATAAAAAAAAGGCTGCCTAGGCAGCCTTTTTAATCGTTCTTTTACCGTTTGTCGAGAGGGGTAAAGTCACGTTGCGGTGAGCCAGTGTAAAGCTGCCGTGGACGACCAATGCGATATGATCCGCTGATCATCTCGTGCCAATGCGCAACCCAGCCGACAGTTCTCGCCAAAGCGAAGATGACGGTGAACATGCTGGTGGGAATGCCGATGGCTTTCAGAATGATGCCGGAGTAAAAATCCACGTTCGGATACAGGTTCTTCTCAATAAAGTACGGATCGGAGCGGGCGATATCTTCCAGCTTCATTGCCAGTTCAAGCAGCGGATCCTTAATGCCCAGCTCTTTCAGGACTTCGTGACAAGTCTCTCTCATCACCTTGGCGCGCGGATCGTAGTTCTTATATACCCGGTGACCAAAGCCCATCAGGCGGAAGGGATCATTCTTGTCTTTTGCTCTTGCCACATACTCATCAACTCTGGAAACATCGCCGATTTCGTCCAGCATTTCCAGTACCGCTTCGTTAGCTCCACCGTGGGCTGGTCCCCACAATGCAGCAATGCCGGCAGCGATACAGGCAAAAGGATTGGCGCCGGAGGAGCCTGCCAGACGTACTGTGGAAGTGGATGCATTTTGTTCGTGGTCGGCATGAAGAATAAAGATTTTATCCATCGCTTTCGCCAAAATCGGATTAACCTGATATTCCTCGCAAGGGTTGCCGAACATCATTTGCAGAAAGTTTTCTGAATAGCTCAGATCGTTTCGCGGGTACATGAAGGGCTGTCCGAGAGAGTATTTATAACACATGGCAGCCAGAGTCGGCATTTTCGCGATCAGCCTGAATGCTGCGATTTCCCTGTGTCTCTCGTCAGAGATTTCCAGTGAGTCATGGTAGAACGCAGACAGTGCTCCAACAACACCACACATGATTGCCATGGGGTGCGCATCGCGGCGGAAGCCTTGATAAAAGTTACGAAGCTGCTCGTGAACCATGGTGTGGTTCCGGATTGTACTTTCAAACTTTTCTTTTTCTGCTGCGTTGGGGAGTTCCCCGTACAGCAAGAGATAGCAAACTTCCAGATAATCAGAATCATCTGCTAGCTGGTCAATAGGGTAACCCCTGTGTAGGAGAACCCCTTTACCGCCATCGATATAAGTTATTTTGGACTCACAGGCAGCGGTGGACACGAAGCCTGGGTCGTACGTGAAAACTCCCTGGCCAGTCAGTTTGCCGACATCAACTACGTCCGGCCCAATGGTGCCGGAGTAAATGGGAAGTTCGAGTGTGTTTTCACCTAAGATTAACTGAGCGCTTTTCTCAGTCATAATACTCTCCTGTACTCGGTAGGTAGGATTTACAGGCAGGATCTGTGCCTACTTTCGGGAGTTCACCTGTTTAGTTCCTTCCCGCGCCTACGTGCTCGTTAAAGTGGAGCCCTGGGTTAAGTCCAACGTCGTTCAAATTAGGACAGCGGCTGGCTTTTTATCGAATGATCGTGAATGCATTGTACTACTTTACGCTCAAGTACCTGAAGTCTCGAGCCAAAGTCGCGCCAAAACTAATCACTCAACGAAAGTTTGTCAATTTATTTCAGACGTAAGCATTCGTTCGCCCTTCAAATTGGTCTTTGATTGTATGCTTAGCCCACAATAGTGCAACTCATTTACTAATTGCTCCATCGTGGTAATAAATGCTTGTAAAACAAGGTTTGCGGCGGCCAAGAGTCATTTGTATTTGAATTGCGATAAGACTATACTTCGGCCCCGAATGAGAGAGAGGGTACGAAATTCGGGTTCAAATGCAACTTCCTGATTTTCTTCACCTAACCATTCTTGGATCTTCCTTCAACGCTCCTTAGGGGCCTCAGTCTCAGTGGTTAGAGCCGTGAAAAGTCAAAGACCTGTTAATCTGGATATAATGACGTTTAAGTTTACTCCGCAGATGGTGGCGTCGATCACACATCGCATTTCAGGAGTAATCATATTCGCTGGTATGGCATTCGTAATTTGGGGGTTAGGTTTATCTCTGCAAAGTGAAGAGTCGTTTAGCCAGTTAAAACAATGTTTGGACAGTGTGATAGCGAAATTTATCATCTGGGCCATTCTGGCAGGTTTCATATATCACTTCGTGGCTGGGGTGCGCCACTTGTTGATGGACGCCGGTTACTTCGAAGAGTTGGAAAGTTCTCAAGCACTCTCTTATGCGGTTATGGTTGTTTCAGCGGTGCTGATCATTGTTGCGGGGATTTGGGTATGGTAACCAGTGTTACGAGTCTAGGCAAAAACGGCCTTTATGACTGGGTGATTCAGCGGGCGACAGCCGTTGTACTCGGAGTGTATTTTGTCTGCTTGATGGGGTTTCTGGTTCTCAATCCCGATCTGACATTTCAGCAGTGGCAGGGTTATATGACCTCCACCTTTATGCGCATTTTCACATTGATTGCGCTGTTTTCTATGGCAGCCCACGCCTGGGTCGGCCTTTGGACCATAACTACTGATTATCTGACCACCCGCCAACTTGGGGCAATGGGTACTGCTCTGCGGGTTGCGGTGCAGGGCATATGTGCACTGGTCACGATAGTGTATGTAGTGTGGGGCATTCAGATTTTGTGGGGAATTTAAGCCATGTCAGGTATGCGTACGTTAAATTTTGATGCAGTAATTGTTGGCGGCGGCGGTGCCGGCATGCGCGCTGCGCTTCAGTTGGCGCAGTCCGGCCAAAAGACCGCTCTCATTTCAAAAGTGTTTCCGACCCGGTCACATACAGTATCCGCACAAGGCGGAATCACCTGTGCGATAGCTAGTTCTGACCCCAATGATGATTGGCGTTGGCACATGTATGACACAGTGAAAGGCTCTGATTACATTGGTGATCAGGACGCTATCGAATATATGTGTAGCGTCGGCCCAGAAGCCGTCTATGAGCTTGACCATATGGGGTTGCCGTTCTCCCGTACGGAAGAAGGTCGCATCTATCAGCGTCCATTCGGGGGCCAATCCAAGAATTTCGGTGAAGGCGGTCAGGCTGCCCGCACCTGCGCAGCGGCAGACCGTACTGGTCATGCGTTGCTGCACACGCTTTATCAGCAAAACGTTCGTTGCAACACCAATTTCTATAATGAGTGGTATGCCGTCGATTTGGTGAAAAACCAGGACGGGGCCATTACCGGTGTTATCGCAATCTCCATGGAGACCGGTGAAACGGTTTATTTCAAATCCAAGGCAACCGTATTTGCCACTGGTGGCTCAGGCCGTATCTATTCGTCAACCACTAACGCCTTGATCAATACCGGGGACGGTGTGGGCATGGCGTTGCGCGTAGGGCTGCCTGTTCAGGATATTGAAATGTGGCAGTTTCATCCCACCGGCATCGCCGGCGCCGGTGTTCTGGTAACGGAAGGTTGTCGGGGCGAGGGTGGTTACCTTATAAATAAAGATGGTGAACGTTTCATGGAGCGGTACGCTCCCAATGCGAAAGACCTGGCTGGGCGTGACGTTGTGGCGCGTTCCATGATGCAGGAAATCCTGGATGGCCGCGGTTGCGGGCCGGAAGGCGACCATGTGATGTTGAAGTTGGATCACTTGGGTGAAGAAGTATTGCATAAGCGGCTGCCGGGCATTTGTGAGCTGGCGATTACGTTTGCAGCTTCCGACCCGGTTAAGGTGCCTATTCCGGTGGTGCCCACTTGTCACTACATGATGGGCGGTATCCCGACTAATATCCATGGTCAGGCGATTACTCGCGATGCCGACGGCAAAGACAAAATCGTTGAAGGTTTGTATGCCGTTGGGGAGGTGGCCTGTGTATCCGTACACGGTGCAAATCGCCTGGGCGGTAATTCATTGCTCGATCTGGTTGTGTTTGGTCGTGCTGCCGGCATGTTCATTGAGCAATCGTTAAAGCAGGGCATTGAATTACGAGATTCAACCGCATCCGATCTTGAGCAAGCTATGAGCCGCATGAACAGGTTGGAAGCCAGCACTGCCGGAGAAGATGTCGCGGCGTTACGCAAAGAGCTGCAAACCAATATGCAGAACAATTTTGGTGTATTCCGCAAAGGCGACATGATGGTGAAGGGCGTTGCGAAGCTGGAAGAGCTCCGGGAACGTATCGGTAATACTCATCTGGTTGATAAGAGTAAAGCGTTTAATACTGCTCGTATCGAAGCGCTGGAGCTGGATAGCCTTTTGGAAGTAGCTGAGGCAACCGCCATTGCGGCAGAGGGTCGTAAAGAAAGCCGTGGCGCGCATAGCCGTTATGATTTTCCGGACCGTGATGATGAAAACTGGTTGGCGCACTCGCTCTATGATCCGAATTCCAAAACGCTTTCACAGCGTGAAGTTAACTTTGCGCCTAAGCAGGTTGAAACATTCCAGCCCAAGGTCAGAACTTATTAAGGTGAATCCACATGTTGCAGGTTAGTATTTATCGCTACAACCCGGATACAGATGCCGAACCGTACATGAAGGACTATCAGATCGATACCGGCGGTAAAGATTTGATGGTGCTGGACGTGCTCAATCTGGTGAAAGACAAAGATACCACCATGGCTTATCGCCGTTCCTGCCGTGAAGGGGTCTGCGGATCCGATGGCATGAACATTAATGGTAAGAATGGGCTGGCGTGTATCACCTCAATATCACAAGCTACCAATGGTAAGAACAAAAAACTGGTTCTGCGTCCGTTACCGGGCTTGCCGGTGATCCGGGACCTGGTGGTTGATATGGCTATGTTTTATGCGCAATATGAAAAGATAAAGCCGTATGTTGTTAACAATACCCCGGTCCCGCCGATCGAGCGTCTCCAAAGTCCGGAAGAAAGGGATAAGCTCGATGGCCTGTATGAGTGCATTTTGTGTGCTTGTTGCTCCACTTCCTGCCCCTCCTTCTGGTGGAATCCGGATAAGTTTATTGGGCCGGCAGGATTGCTACAGGCGTATCGGTTTATATCTGACAGCCGGGATACAATGACAGAGCAACGTTTGTCGGATCTGGATGACCCGTTCAGTCTGTTTCGTTGTCGAGGCATAATGAATTGCGTAAACGTCTGCCCTAAAGGTCTGAACCCTACAAAAGCGATTGGAAGCATACGCAACCTGTTACTTTCTCAGGGTACTTAAAGTTTGTTTATTGTTCATATGTCTATATAATTCAGCAGTCTTAGCCACCTGCGCAATTCCCTTCCGGGTGGCTGATTAAAAAAAGACGCTACACTTGATGTTGGGAATGCAGAATCGTCTCTATACCAAAGTTTTGACGATTTCTGTGAATTTCCCTGCGCCGCTCAAAAAGCGGAAGCAGGTTGATTTTTAACCTTAGGACAAATCGGTAAAACCGAACTATCTGAAAGCGCATTTGGCCCAACCCGCCAGTCGCAAACCTAACATGTTTTCACGTGTCTGTTGCTGATTCGCGTCTTTGCAGGTAGTGTTCTAATCGACACGGTGATCTGCAATGGATGATAGTTTGATGTATCGGCAATGGAGTACGTCGCACCTTTCAGGTTCGAATGCTACCTACGTCGAAGAGCTATATGAAGCTTATCTACAAGACCCCAATTCTGTGCCTGAAGAATGGCGCGATAACTTCGACAAACTCCCCCGGGTAAACGGAACCGAATCCGACGTCCCACACTCCACCATCCGCGAACATTTCCTGTATCTTGCCAAAAATAAGAGTCGAGCTCAGCCCCTGGCAGTGAGCAGCGTTTCTTCTGAGCATGAGAAAAAACAGGTAAAAGTACTTCAATTGATTACCGGCTACCGAGTGCGCGGGCATCAAAAAGCAAAGCTGGATCCGCTGGGCATAATGGAGCGGGAACCCGTTCCTGATCTCGATCTTTCCCATCATGGTTTATCTGCAGCCGATCTGGATACCACCTATCAAACCGGCAATGTGTTTCTAGGTCGTGAAGAAGCAACCTTGAAAGAAATTGTGGATGCGTTGGAACAAACCTATTGCGCCAGCATCGGTGTCGAATACATGCATATTGTCGATACGGCGGAAAAACGCTGGATCCAGCAACGCATGGAAAGTGTGCGCTCTAAACCCAATTACAGCCGCGATGTTAAATCACATCTGTTGGAACGCTTGATTGCCGCAGAAGGGCTGGAGCGGATGCTTGCTACCAAATATCCGGGCACCAAGCGCTTTGGTCTGGAGGGCGGTGAGAGCCTCATACCCTGTATTGATGAAATTATTCAGAGAGCTGGAAGTTACGGAGCCAAAGAGCTTGTACTGGGGATGGCGCACCGCGGTCGTCTGAATGTTCTGGTGAATATTTTAGGTAAAAATCCCGCTGAATTGTTCAGTGAATTCGAAGGCCTGAAGAAAAACGAAGTGGGTTCCGGCGACGTTAAGTATCATCAAGGTTTTTCTTCCAATGTAATGACTCCCGGTGGCGAATTGCACTTGGCATTGGCATTTAATCCATCGCACCTTGAAATTGTGTCGCCGGTTGTGGAGGGTTCGGTCCGTGCCCGCCAGGATCGTCGTCGCGATAAGAAAGGCGATCTGGTGGTGCCTGTGTTGTTGCATGGGGACGCTGCTTTTGCCGGTCAGGGCGTGGTGATGGAGACATTCCAGATGTCCCAGACCCGTGGCTATCGTACTGGTGGTACGGTTCATATCATAATAAATAACCAGGTGGGATTCACCACCAGCTTCCGCCATGATGCGCGTTCTACAGAATATTGTACTGATGTTGCGAAGATGGTCCAGTCTCCCATTTTTCATGTCAACGGGGATGATCCGGAAGCGGTTCTGTTTGTGACCCAGATGGCTATCGATTTTCGTCAACAGTTTAAGAAAGACGTTGTAATTGATCTGATTTGCTACCGGGCTCGCGGTCATAACGAAGCCGATGAACCAGCCATAACGCAGCCGATTATGTATTCTGTTATACGACAGAAAAAGAACCCCCGTGAAATCTATTCCAATCGCTTGGTTGAAGAAGGGTTGTTCAGCCAGGAAGAAGTCACATCGATGATGGATGTGTATCGTAGCGCGTTGGACAACGGACAGCACGTCGTACAGTCATTGGTGAAGAAGCCCAATTCAGAGCTTTTTGTGGATTGGACGCCTTATCTTGGTCATGACTACGCGGCCTACTACGATACCAGCGTTGATTTGAAGCTGCTCCAGGAGTTAGCGAACAAGCTGGATCAACTGCCCGATGGGATGGTGGTGCAGCGCCAGGTTTCCAAAATTCGTGAAGACCGGCAGAAAATGGCAGCGGGGGCATTGGCAATCGATTGGGGCTTTGGCGAAACCATGGCTTACGCAACATTGCTGCACGAAGGCTACCAGGTCCGGTTGACCGGGCAGGACGTGCGTCGTGGTACTTTCTCTCACCGGCATGCGGTGATACACAATCAAAAAGTCCAGGGTACTGTAGTCCCTTTGCAATCTGTAGGGACCAATAATGCTTCCTTCGAATTGTATGATTCATTGTTGTCTGAAGAAGCGGTCCTTGCGTTCGAATATGGCTATTCCACGACAGCCCCTAGCGGTCTGGTGGTGTGGGAGGCTCAATTCGGTGATTTTGCCAACGGTGCGCAGGTTGTGATCGACCAGTTTATCTCCTCTGGGGAACATAAATGGATGCGACTCTGCGGGCTTACAATGTTGCTCCCCCATGGTTATGAAGGTCAGGGGCCTGAGCATTCATCTGCGCGGCTGGAACGATTCCTGCAGCTTTGTGCTGAGCACAATATCCAGGTGTGCGTGCCAACCACACCGGCACAGGTTTTTCACATGCTTCGTCGGCAGGCAATACGGCCATTGCGAAAGCCGCTGGTGGTCATGTCTCCCAAAAGTTTGTTACGTCACAAACTGGCAAAATCGACCTTGGAAGACCTGGCTGACGGGTATTTCAAAGTGGTACTTGAGGATGCATGGGAACACGATCCGAAAGACATTGAGCGCATAGTATTGTGCAGCGGTAAGGTTTATTACGACTTGTTCGAGCATCGGGCTACGCAGGACATCAAGAACACTATGCTGGTGCGTATCGAGCAGTTATATCCTTTCCCCGAAGCGGAACTCAGTAAGCTGTTTGCGCAATACAAAAAAGTGAAACATGTGGTCTGGTGTCAGGAAGAACCCATGAATCAGGGTGCTTGGTATTGCAGCCAGCACCACATGCGGCACGTGGTTCACAGTCATTATCCGGATCTACTATTGCATTATGCCGGGCGTGCAGGTTCTGCAGCACCGGCAGCAGGTTATATGGCGCTGCATCTTGAGGAACAGGCTTCACTGGTAGACACGGCGTTCAACATCGAATAGTAGGTGTCGGGCAATTTATGCCGGCAAGAATTGATTTGGCTAAAAGCTAGAGGCGAATAAGGAACACAAATGACAACTGAAATTAAAGCCCCGCAATTCCCCGAAGCCGTTGCAGACGGCACTGTTGCAACCTGGCACAAAAAGCCCGGTGAAGCGGTTGCTCGCGATGAATTACTGGTTGACATTGAAACCGACAAAGTGGTTTTGGAAGTCGTTGCACCGCATGACGGTGTGGTTGGTAAAATTCTTAAAGAAGAGGGCGATACCGTCCTTAGCCAGGAGCTGGTTGGCTATCTTGAGGAAGGTGAGGGTGCTAGTCCCAAGCCTGCTGAAGCCGCAGCGGAAACTAAAGCAGCACCGGCAGCAGCGCAACCAGAGCCCTCTACTAATAGTGCTGAGGACAGCTGGGGACCAGCAGTAAGAAAACTAATAGCAGAAAATAATTTAGATCCCAGCCAGATAAAAGGCACCGGAAAAGGCGGGCGCATCACTAAAGAAGATGTGTTAAGCCATCTGAAAGGCGGGGCAGCAAAACCGGCTGTTAAAGAAACGCCTAAATCCGGCACCCCGGCACCAATGCCAGCCGGAGCGGTGAATATTGATTTCGGGGATCGTGAAGAAAAACGCGTGCCTATGACCCGTTTGCGTGCCCGAATCGCCGAGCGGCTTGTTTCTGCGCAGCAAAATGCCGCTATGTTGACAACATTTAATGAAGTCAACATGGAACCGGTGATGACGATGCGCAAAAATTACAAGGATATGTTTGAAAAAGCCCATGGGCATCGCCTCGGGTTTATGTCCTTCTTTGTCAGAGCCGCCGTCGAAGCATTGAAAAAGTACCCGTCAGTGAACGCATCCATTGATGGTACGGATATCGTGTATCACGGGTATTACGACGTAGGGGTGGCGGTGTCGACCGATCGCGGTCTTGTCGTACCCATATTGCGCGACGCAGATAAAATGAATTTCGCCGAAATCGAAGGTAAGGTCGTGGATTACGGCAAGAAAGCGCAGGCCGGAAAGCTGGGACTGGATGAAATGACCGGGGGTACCTTCACCATTTCCAATGGTGGTGTATTCGGTTCCCTTTGGTCAACACCAATCTTGAACCCGCCGCAAACCGCCATTCTGGGGATGCATAAAATCCAGGAGCGACCGATGGCCGTCAACGGTGAGGTGAAAATCCTACCCATGATGTATCTGGCAGTATCCTATGACCATCGCATCATAGACGGTAAAGAGGCCGTGCAATTCCTGGTAACGATTAAAGATTTACTGGAAGACCCGGCTCGATTACTGCTGGATCTCTAACAGAACTTTATCGAAAAGCCGGAAAGGATACTGGCTTAAACATACGAATTTTTAATGGGTAATTGTCATGGCAAAAAGTTTCGATGTAGTAGTTATTGGTGGCGGTCCAGGTGGATATGCAGCAGCGATTAAAGCGGCACATTTGGGTTTAAACACTGCCTGTATCGATATGTACATCAACAAACACGGAAAGCCGGCGTTAGGCGGGACCTGTGCCAATGTTGGTTGTATCCCTTCAAAAGCGCTGCTGGACTCAACCTGGAAATATCACGAAGCGAAAGAAGGCTTTGAGATCCATGGTATTGAAGCCAAAAGTGTAAAAATGAATATCGGCAATATGCTTAAACGCAAAGACGATATTGTTAAGAAACAAACCGATGGCGTAGCCATGTTGCTGAAAGCCAACGGCGTTACCTGGCTGCAAGGTCGTGGCAAGCTGTTAGCAAGCAAACAGGTTGAGTTCACACCGCATGAAGGCGATGCGGAAGTATTGCAAGCGGAGAACGTAATTCTGGCGGCTGGTTCAGAACCGATCAAACTCGGGGTTGCGCCTTTGCATGACGACATCGTTGTGGATAATGCAGGTGCACTCGAGTTTACTGACGTGCCTAAAAAGTTGGGCGTGATTGGCGGTGGTATTATTGGCCTGGAATTGGGCAGCGTATGGAACCGTGTGGGCTCCGAAGTGGTTGTGCTTGAGGCGATGGACTCGTTTTTGCCCATGGTGGATCGTCAAATTTCTAAGGAGTTGCTGAAAAATTTGAAAGGCCAGGGCATTGACGTGCGTCTTTCTGCTCGTGTGACCGGAACCACCGTTGACAAAAATAAAGTGACTGTTGAGTACACCGATTCAGAAGGCGATCAATCCGTAGTGGTGGATAAGCTCATTGTTGCAGTGGGCCGCCGCCCTTACACAGTGGATCTTTTCTCTGCGGACAGCGGAGTTAACCTGGATGAACGTGGATTTATTTTTGTGAACCAAAGCTGCGCAACCGATGTGCCGGGTGTATACGCCATCGGTGATATCGTGCGCGGCCCGGCGCTGGCACATAAGGCCACCGAAGAAGGTGTCATGGTTGCTGAAATTATTGCCGGACATACGACGGCCATTAACTACGATTGCATTCCTTCTGTTGTGTATACCCATCCGGAGGTTGCCTGGGTAGGAATAACGGAAGAACAAGCGAAGTCGGCGGGCGACGATTATAAGGTCGGGTCTTTCTCTTTTGCAGCCAACGGTCGTGCAGCGGCCGCGAACGAAACAGCGGGAATTGTGAAAGTCGTTTCCGATTCCACCAGTGACCGCATTCTGGGTGTTCATATTGTCGGGCCTCAGGCATCGGAACTGATTATGCAGGCGTTGATCGCGATGGAGTTCGGTGCAAGTACGGAAGACCTGCAGATGATGGTTTTTGCCCACCCCTCCTTGTCAGAAGTATTCCATGAAGCTTGTCTCGATGTGGATGGCAAAGCCATACATTCAGCCAAGCGTAAACGCCGTAAGTAATATTTTGAAGTTTGGGTTAAGTCGGGTTTCCCGGTGCAACCTTTTTACTGGACTAGGACTACGATTGTTCAGTTGGTAGGAGCTTAACAACTCCAAAGCGCATTTTGCGCAAACTGGTGCGAGGGAAAAGATTCGCGTCAAGCAAGTATAATGTGGGAATTTCCACACAATTTCAGATCGATGGTGAGCCAATGAACTTACATGAGTATCAAGCCAAGCAATTGTTCGCTCAGTACGGTCTGCCTGTTTCACAAGGGGTTGCAGCAAGCACACCCGAAGAAGCAGCAGACGCCGCTGATAAAATCGGCGGAGATCGCTGGGTGGTTAAAGCACAGGTCCACGCGGGGGGGCGTGGTAAAGCGGGTGGTGTGAAACTGGTCAGCTCTAAAGAAGAAATTATCCAGTTCGCGAAGGCGCAATTGGGTACAAACCTTGTGACCTATCAGACCGATGCAAAAGGTCAGCCGGTTAATAAGATTCTGGTAGAAACCTGTACCGATATTGATCAGGAGCTGTATTTAGGTGCAGTTGTAGATCGTGCAACTCGTCGTGTGGTGTTCATGGCATCCACTGAAGGCGGTGTTGAGATAGAGAAAGTGGCAGAAGAAACCCCTGAGAAAATCCTGAAAGCTGAGATCGATCCATTAGTCGGTGCGCAGCCCTATCAGGGTCGCAATCTGGGGTATCAGTTGGGCCTGTCTAACGATCAGGTTAAGCAATTCACCAAGATCTTTATGGGTCTGGCGAAATTGTTCGAAGAAAAAGACATTTCCCTGATTGAAGTGAATCCGCTGGTTATCACGTCTGAAGGCAATTTACACTGCTTGGACGCGAAGTTGGTTATTGATGGAAACGCGGTTCTGCGTCACCCGGATCTGGCCGACATGTACGATCCGAGCCAGGAAGATGAGCGTGAGCGTCGTGCTGCGGAGTGGGATCTTAACTACGTAGCGCTGGAAGGCAATATTGGTTGCATGGTAAACGGCGCCGGCTTGGCAATGGCCACCATGGATATCATTAAGCTGAAGGGTGGCAAGCCTGCTAACTTCCTGGATGTGGGTGGTGGTGCTACCAAAGAACGTGTCACGGAAGCATTCAAAATCATTCTTTCTGACCAAAGTGTTGAAGCCGTTCTGGTTAATATCTTCGGCGGTATCGTGCGTTGTGATCTGATCGCAGAAGGTGTTATCGGTGCGGTTCAGGAAGTAGGCGTAAAGATTCCGGTAGTGGTTCGTCTGGAAGGCAATAACGCTGAGCTGGGTGCGAAAGTACTCTCAGAAAGCGGGATGAATATTATAGCAGCGACTGGCTTTAATGACGCTGCCGAGAAAGTTGTTGCAGCGGTGAGAGGTTAATCATGAGCGTTCTAATCAACAAAGACACAAAAGTCATTTGCCAGGGCTTCACTGGTGCTCAAGGTACTCTGCATAGCACTCAGGCAATTGAATACGGTACGCAAATGGTCGGTGGCGTAACTCCGGGTAAAGGCGGTTCCGAGCATTTGGGTTTGCCCGTTTTTAACACTGTAGCTGAGGCGAAAGCCGCTACCGATTGTGATGCGACCGTGATTTATGTACCGGCTGCGTTCTGCAAAGATTCCATAATCGAAGCAGCAGATGCAGGCATTCCTTTAATCGTGTGTATTACGGAGGGCATTCCTGTTCTGGATATGTTGTACGTAAAAGAATACGTAGCACAGAAAGGTTTGCGCCTAATTGGTCCTAACTGCCCCGGCATTATTACCCCAGGTGAATGTAAAATCGGTATCATGCCCGGTCACATCCATCAGCCCGGTAAGGTCGGCATCGTTTCGCGTTCCGGTACCTTAACCTATGAAGCGGTTAACCAGACGACCGCTTTGGGTTTCGGCCAGAGCACTTGTATTGGTATCGGCGGTGATCCGATTCCCGGTACAACTTTTATCGATGCGTTGGCGCTGCTTCAGGAAGACCCCCAGACCGAAGCTATCATTATGGTAGGTGAAATTGGTGGAACCGCAGAAGAAGAAGCCGCCGCCTTTATCAAAGAGCACGTCACCAAGCCGGTTGTTTCTTACATTGCGGGTGTTACTGCACCTCCAGGCAAACGTATGGGACACGCTGGCGCCATTATCGCTGGCGGAAAAGGTACCGCTGACGATAAATTTGCTGTGCTTCAGGAAGCGGGTGTCAAGACTGTTCGCAACCCATCCGAAATGGGGCTTGCGTTGAAAGAGCTGACTGGCTGGTAAAATCCCGTTAAGCAAAGAAAGCAAATCAGAAAGCCGGTATCAGGAGACTGTTTGCCGGTTTTTTGTTGTCCGGAATTCTGCGACAATGGCCTACTTATTACCGTTCTCGCTAATATAATTATAAAGCGGATGATCAGTTTCCGGGAAAATTCATGACCTACCAGCACAAGCCGTTTGATACCTCGCTTGTTAAACCCGAGCAGTTGTGGAAACTTACGCAACCCCTGCGCATGTATTTCAGCCCCAAGTTTTTCGGATTGGAAAAAGTAGATTCTTCGAAGCCGACTCTATTGGTGGGCAATCACACTATTTATGGGGTACTTGATGTCCCTTTACTGATAGCCCAGGTATACCGGGATAAGGGCGTGCTGATCAGAACGCTGGCCGATCACGCTCACTATACTATTCCGGGTTGGCGAAACATGCTGGACCGGACCGGAGGTGTAGAGGGCACGCGGGAAAATTGTTCCGAGCTAATGACGCGGGGCGAGCACATAATGGTGTTCCCGGGAGGGGCACGTGAAGTCAGCAAGCGAAAAGGCGAGCAATACCAGCTGACCTGGAAGCGACGCACCGGGTTTTGCAGTATGGCAATACAGCATGGGTATAACATTGTTCCGTTTGCGGCAGTCGGTCCGGATGATATGTACGACATCGTACTGGATGCTGAAGATATTAAAAAATCGGTGCTAGGCAAAATGCTAAGAAAAACCGGCTTGCTCGATAAAAGCAGCATACTGCGTGGAGGTGATCTGATTATGCCGCTAACTCGAGGCCTGGGTTTGACCATGTTGCCACGCCCAGAACGGTTTTATTTCGCCATCGGAGATGAAATTGACGTCTCTCGGTTTTCTGGTCAGGAAAATGATCAAAATGCGTTGTTTGAGCTGCGTGACGAGGTCGCGTTTGCAATTCAGGCGTTGATTGGAGAATTGCTGACGGTCCGTGAGCAGGACCATGAGTCCGGAATAATCAGAAAGCTATTAAACCATCTGTAGGGCAAGCCGAAACCATTAGCCCTGAGAACGCCACTTTTCGTAATGTCCGATATTTTTATATAAATCGTCTACGCTCATTGGCTTCCCGTAATAATATCCTTGTGCATAATCGCAGGAATTTTCCTTCAAAAAATCCGCTTGCAGCAGTTGCTCTACACCCTCTGCAACAACTTTCAATCCCAGCTTGTGGGCCATAGCGATCACAGCTGCGGTAATCTCAACATCGTCTTTATCGTGAGGTATGTCCATTACAAAGGAACGGTCCACCTTGAGCACATGGATCGGAAGTCTCTTCAGATAATTGAGCGATGAATACCCGGTACCGAAATCATCGATCGCGAGGATGATGCCGAGATCCTTCAGCATTTCCAATGTACGAATGGTGCTTTCCACATTATCCATCAATAAGCTTTCCGTGATTTCTATCTCGAGCTGTTGGCTGGGAATATCCGCTGTAGTCACCAGATCTCGAATCACAGTGACCAGGTTAGGGTCATGAAACTGGCGCGGAGACAGGTTCACCGCAACATGACCGTGGGCGGGCAATAACCCGGTACTGTTGAATAATTTTATATGTTCACATGCCGTTTTTAGTACCCATTCACCCATCGGTAGGATTAATCCGGAATCTTCAGCGACCGGTATAAACTCACCCGGCGGAACAAGACCTTTTTCAGGATGGTTCCAGCGAATCAAGGCCTCATAGCCCACCAGCTGATTGGTGGTTAGATCAATTTGAGGTTGATAATACAGTTCAAATTCGTTCCGTTGTAATGCCTGTCTCAACTCGCCCTCCATTGCGAGTTGACGGGTCAGTTCTATGTTCATTTCATCTGAAAAAAACTGATAATTGTCACGACCTTTTGCTTTTGCCCGGTACATCGCGAGGTCGGCATTCTTCATCAACGTGTTGGCATCAATAGCATCACTCAACCCGATGCTGATGCCAATGCTGGTAGTAATAATAACTTCCATTCCGGTCAGACGGATGGGTACTTTCAACACGTCCAGTACTTTCCTGGCAATCGCATCCGCTTCATGCTCATAGTGAATCTCGGGTACGAGAACAGTGAATTCGTCACCGCCCATCCGGGCAACCGTGTCACCGGGCCGGGTGCAGAACCGAAGACGGTGAGCGATGGCTTTCAGCAAGTCATCTCCCTGATCGTGTCCCATGGTGTCATTGATCTTTTTGAAGTGGTCAATATCGAGGAATAGCAGGGCCAGCTTGGTTTTTTCGCGCTCTGAATGCTTGAGCGCCTTTTCCAGACGATTGCGGAACAGATAACGATTCGCCAACTTGGTCAAGGGGTCGTACAGCGCCAACTGCTCAAGTTGCAATTGAACGGATTTTAGCTCTGAAATATCAGACAGGCTGCCCAGGTATCCGATAATATTGCCGCTGCCTTCGTATAGCGGTTTCGCATGGCAGATTACATTCACATCTTCACCATCGTCGCGCAATAACCGGTATTCCATGCGAATTTCGTCACCTTTCTCAACGCACTCTCGCCACCGCGACATGATTTGAAAGCGTTCTTCAGGATGCAACGTTTTGATCCAAGCTTCCTGGGTCAGATGGATATCATAAATATTAGTGATTTCGCGCCAGCGGGCGTTCACATACGTGTACTGACCATCTTCATCGGTCTGGAACACACCGACGGGTGAAGAAGCGGTGAGGGTTCTGAAGCGCTCTTCGCTGTCTCGTAGTGCAACGTTATCATTTTCAATTTTTGCCACCATGCCATTGAATGCGTCTACCAAATCGCCCAGCTCGTCTTCCGTGGTTTTTTCTGCGCGTAATGAATAGTTATCGGATTGTCGTATTTTTATCGCCGTATCCTGCAAACGGGTAATGGGGCGGGTTACAAATGTTTGCAGCCGTACAGCAAGCAGAAAAGTGATGAATAATGAAATCAGGATAATGATGACGCTGGTGACAACCCGCAGGAACATTGTTTCTCGCAGGTCACCTTGATCGGTTAGCAGATATAATGCGCCAATGACACTCTCGTCATAGATGACTTTTTCCCGTATTTCCAAATACTGGTTGTCGTCAATCATTTGGTCGCGTTTCAGTAAATGAGGACACTTGTAGGCGCGATAGGACTTTCGCTCATAAGCGGCAAAAAGATCGTCATTGACATCGAAAAGGCAGGCGAGGGTGATGGATTGGTGTGCTTCCAGCGAACGCAGGTTATCTCTGGCAACTTCTTCGTCCAGAAACTCCAAAGCCGCCGTGCTCCTGTCGGCCAGTATTTTAGCAATAACCCGGTATTCCTGATTCGCTTTATTCTGAGCTATTTGGTAATCGTACAGTGTGAAAAAAATACCTGAGATACTCAATGCAAGCGCACTGGTGATCATTGCAATCATAATGGTTTTAATGCGAAGAGAGAGCTTTTGAAAAAACCTCACTGCCGATGCTCCTCAGGTACGCGGTATACCTTGCGCGCAATTTCAAGCAGCTGGGAACGGATAGACATGTCCTTCTGCTGTACACGTTGCAGGTTTATTTCCAATCTCACGCGATTTTTCTCATCGAGTACAAATCCGATTTCTCCGTTGTCTCTGGCAAAGTCGCTGGTCTCGCCTACCACAAGCATGTCAGGTGTTGAAGCGCTGGTAATATCACGAATATATTTTCGCCCTAATGATTTTGTCAAAAATAATATATGGCAATTTGTAGTTGGTGTGTATTTAGCAAGAAGTCGGATATCAATAGGGTGGTTGCGCGTGGTTTTGCTTTTTAGATCAGCCAGCGGCACATCACTCGGTAGTTTTCCCATTACGCAAATGATGTAGGGCGAATCAGTATCACCCTCCGGGAACGGGTGAGACCAGGTAAGGTACTTGGTGAAATTATACAGATAAACTAATTTCACATCGTATTCCCCGGGAATGCTGGCTTGGCATAATGCGGACCATTTCAGACAAGCGAACAAAACCAGCGTTGTTAACGCTGTGTGTCGCCAGTGTCTGAGTCCGGTCTTCAAACGTTTTACATCCCTTTAATCTTGCTCTTGCTTTAAATTGTTGTCTGCAGAATGCCTAATCATTGCGTGCTTCAAGCTATTACTACAGTGTAAAAGTAATTCCATATTTTACAAATTATACAAAGGGTTAGGTTGGTCTATCAGGGTGAAATCGCGGTTGCGCGGGCGAGTGCGAACTGAGCGATGTTAGCACTTTAGGTTATATCACTGCTTTTTACGCCTTCTGTGAGTAACGCCTGAATTTGCATTATTAACGACTTTAACTCGGGTTTGGACAGTCTAGGGCGCGCATGGAAGGCCCCTAATAGCCCGTAGTAGGCTATTTTCGCCAGCATTGCACCTCGGTCATTATTTCCTGTAATACCGGAGTAGACAGCGATCAAATAGCCTAGGCGGAGCTGATCTGTTCGCTCAACCCGGACTCTGACCACATCATTGATGAAGGCCCATTGGCGAATCGCTATCTCAAGGTCAGCATCACTATTCCATGCCGACTCCATCAATAACCCCATCTTTTCCTCTAAATCCGAGGAATTGGCGATGGTGTTATTCAAAACAGCGATGGTTTGCTCGGCTTCCCACTGCTGGAGTAACGCCTCGATGAAATCGTCCATATTGCTGAAATGGTGGTAAAAAGAGCCTCGGGTTACATCAAGTCGCCGGGCAATCTGTTCACCAGAAATGCCCGTAGGCCCGAATTCCTTGAGCTGGTTGATGCCGGCTGAAATCCATTTGTCCCGGTTTAATTTTGGCACATTGCACCTCGATAAGAAAAACATACAGGGTTGTATTGTATTTTCTACCCTTCTATTCTGGAAATAACAAGACACCCTTGTATCGAGACAACAATAAAAATCGAGGCGACAACGATGGCTCCAACGGAAACCACGCCCCCTGTTCTGAACCACTCCATAACGCGTCTGGTTCCCGGAGACGGGGGGTTGCCGATTGTCGGTTACACACTTCATTCCATTGCCGATCCCATTAAATTCGGTCGTAAACGTTATGAACGATATGGTGAGATAAGCTGGGCCAACGTGTTTGGTATACGAATGATCAGTATGTTCGGGCCGGACGCCAACCAATTTGTATTGCAGAATCGGGGCGATCTTTTTTCCAATAATCAGGGCTGGGATTTCTTTATAGGAAAGTTTTTCCATCGCGGCATTATGCTGTTGGATTTCGAAGAACACCGGCATCATCGTCGCATCATGCAAAACGCGTTCAAAAAACCGGTGCTGGTGCAGTATCTCAGTGAAATGAACGATCCAATTGAGCGGGGCATTGGACTTTGGCGTCCGCAGACCGGCTTTCACGTTTTCTCGGCCATAAAAAAACTGACATTGGACTTGGCCACCGAAGTGTTTATGGGGCACCACCTGGGTACAGAAGCCAATAAACTAAACAAGGCGTTCATCGATACTGTGCGTGCGGGTACTTCTTTTGTCCGTTTTCCAATTCCTGGTGGGCGCTGGAAGAAAGGGCTGGATGGTCGCAAGTTGCTGGAAGCGTTTTTTCACTCAAAAGTAAGTGAAAAGCGAGTCTCAACCGGCAATGATTTGTTCAGTCAGCTTTGCAGAGCCGAAACTGAAGATGGGGAGAAATTTACTGACGATGATGTAGTAAATCACATGATTTTTTTGATGATGGCGGCGCATGATACAACCACTATTACGTTGTGTACCATGATGTATCATCTGGCGAAAAACCCGGAGTGGCAAAACCGGTTACGCAGTGAGAGCAGGGCTCTGGGTAAAGATAAGCTGGATCACTCCGATCTTGAGGTGCTCGATGGCATGACCCGGGTCATGAAAGAATCGTTACGGATGTGCTCACCCGTGCCTTCTTTACCGCGGCGTACTGTGAAAGATGTGGTATACAAAAATACCCTGATTCCCAAGGGTTCTTTGCTGGCAGTCTCGCCCTATTTTACTCATTACATGGATGAGTTTTGGCAATTTCCTGACTGCTTTGATCCGGATCGCTTTTCTGAGGCCCGGCGCGAAGATAAAGTGCATCCTTATGCCTGGGTTCCATTCGGTGGCGGGGCCCATATGTGTATTGGTCTGCATTTCGCGGATATGCAGGTGAAGGCGGTTCTGCATCAGATCCTATTAAGATATAAATGGTCTGTTGACCCGAACTATTGCATGCCGGTCGATATGACCTCATTGCCCGTTCCGGCCGATAAGCTGCCGGTTAAACTCGACTATATTTAGTTAAAACGCGGGAGCAATTGCGAAGGCCCGTAATCCGACGCCGCGTGCTACCGTTCGATAACGGTGTTTTTCTCGCTGCTAATATCGGCATCAATCATCGACAAATCAACCAGTATCTGTGTTTTTTCATATACCGTGGCGATGCGCCTACCATTCCAGTGATAAGCCAGCAGCTTGCTTTGTACCGGCAGCGAGATGGCAGTTGGCCGAAATACCGCGATACAATCCGCCCCCGGTTTTCTCACTGAAGGATAGAGTAGTCCCCAGCGATCTTGGGCCCTCATGTCAGCACCGAACTTTTGTGGCACGGAATAGTGGGCAGGGTCCGGATCGAACAGGTATTGAAAGCGTTCAGAGCAAAGGTCAATTAGTGGCTTTTTAACGGTTCCTTTGAAAACCCTTACATCAATGTCGCACGCTGGCTCCTCCGTAGCGTGAAGAAATCGTTCGCGGTGATAGACGGTTTCTCTAATGGCGGTTTCCAGATTTCTGGCAGCGTAATACACTCCATAGTCACCATTGGTAAAGCGGCTTGCATGCCCGGTATGAGTAAAAGCCGCCATCACCACACTCGCACCAGGGCCGGATACCCTGTCTTCCGGTCTAACCTGAGAAAGATGTCCAACTTCGTTTCTCAATCTCTCATTTGTTAAGGATTCCAATTCAAATGCAGCCTCCATTAACTCCGGAGGCGTGAAACGCTCAAAAAAATTGATAGGCGGAAATCGGGTGGGAATAATCCGGTAGTGGGGGCCCTCGACCCAAACTTCCTTGTAATCGGTTGTTGTCATTAATGTCCTCGTTCGCCGTCAAGGTAGCGTCGCACATCGCTGAGGTCCACCACGCGTCCACCGAGCATTTTCTCCAGTGCACTGCGACCGGAAAACAAGGGTGCTTTATTGGGTTTCTTAATCCATTCAGCGGCTTGCTGGGAATTGGGCAGCAAAATGTTGATGGCTTTATAAATGCCCATTAGATAGGAGACTCGCTCCAGCGTGTCCTGATTCAGGCGGATGGGTTTGGCCTGCTTCCCGTCCGCAAAATCCTTCATGCGATAAAAGCTGCTCTTGGCAGGGTTACCCAACAGCGTTATTTGTTGTTTGCTGGAAAGGGCCCACTCACTGGTAATGCCAAAGAAATTAAGCAAGGCCGCTGCGCTGAGCCGATCTTCAGATTCTGAATAAGCAAGCGGTTGTTCAGGGTTAGTATTCATGCTTCACCGTGAAACTGGTTAATTTGGTATAAACGACCTAAGTATAGCGCCCCGGGAGAGACTAAATCAAACAATGATCCCAAATGGGAAAATTTTCAGGGCGATCGAGTTCAGGTTGTGGGTGTTTTCCGGAACCTGGTGCTCGCAGCAAGCAAACTGGCGATCCCGCCACCTATCACCAGGGCAATGCCGATAAGACTCTGTGCGTCCGGTTTATGGTCCCAGATCAACCAACCCAACAACCCAGCAAACACCACTCCAAAGTAAGACAACGGGGCAATAGTATTGGCCGGAGCGTGGGTATAGGCCAGGTTGTAGAGCTTCATCGTGATAAAAATAGACAAGCCGACCGTCAGTAGGCCAGGCCATAGCTGCACTGGGACCGGTCCCCATTCACTAATCGCAATAGGTAAACTCAGCACAATTGAAATCGCAAAGTAGTAGAACAAGATACGGTTGGAAGGCTCTGTGGTTGATAATTCCCGGGTGTAAATCATTGATAGCGATAAGCTGATTCCGGAAACAAAGCCGACCCCGTGCCAAAGGCTGATGCTGTTTCCATCGGGCTTTAGTATCAGTAATATTCCGATGAAGCCCAATGCGATACCGGCACCTTTGTACCAGGCCATTCCTGTTTTGAACAAAATCAGCATGAAAAAGGGAACACAAATCGGCGCAGTGTTTCTAAGTAACGAGGCGTCCACCAGCGGAATATGACTGATAGCAAGGTAGTAGGTATAAAAGCAAAGCCAGCCGGCGACCCCACGAATCAGATGTTGGCTTAAATGATCGCTTTTAATGCCTTCTGCTCCAACCCGGGCTAACCACGGTAATAAAGTAAATAAGCAGATAAGATATTGAATAAAAACAATCATTCCCACTGATATAGAGGTGGAAAGGTACTTTGTAATGGCTGCAACTGCAGTGGCGAAGACCGAAGTAAGAATGGCGTAGGCTGCCGCTACTTTGATATTGTGACTTCTATTCGGCACACTGTGTCCCGGTTAAGTGGCTATTATTACGAGTTTGGGTATGCACCTTACCATGAACCTGATAATCAGTACGTGTATTGCAAGCAGGAGAGCGCTGCGTGGGTAAAGAGAAACAGCATATCGGTGAAATGACGCTGGAAGAGGGTCTCCAGTTATTTTTAAGTAGCGTCAAACATAGCATGTTGCTTGGAATGACATTAGACGAAATTTCTGAGGATGGCCTGGTTGTCAGGCTGCCTTACTCAGAGCAAATCATTGGTAATCCCGAAACCGGTGTTATTCATGGCGGAGCGATTACCAGCCTAATGGATCAGGCGTGCGGGCTCGCCGTGGCACAATCTTTAGCACCGGATTTTGATATCACTCCCACAATTGACCTGCGCATCGACTATATGAGGCCCGCAGAACCCCACAAAGACGTGTTGGCCTATGTTACGGCCTACAGAAAAACCAAAAGTGTGGTGTTTGCACGGGGTATTGCTTATCAGGATAATCGTAACCAGCCTATCGCCCATTGTGTGGCAAATTTCATGCGCATGGGGTTAAGTAAGGTGCCGTGGCAGGAATTTAAACACGGAGGGCAGGGCGAATGAAAATAGAAACGGTTCTGGAGCAGTGTCGGGAGACCAATGATTACGACACCTTGGTTCAAGCTGTTCCCTACGCTAAAACCATAGGAATGTCCTGCCTGAAAGCGGGTGAAGAGGTGATATTTACGTTGCCCGCAAACGAGAATAATATTGGAAATCCGACATTACCGGCCATCCATGGTGGAGTGTTGGGTGGGTTTATTGAGCAGTCTGCGATACTGCATATCCTCATGTTGATGGATACACCTCAGTTCCCGAAAGTGGTGGATTTGTCTATCGATTACCTTAGCGCAGGATTGTTCAGGGACAGTTTTGCGGAATGCACGGTTCTGCGGATGGGGCGTCGTATTGCCAACGTATCTGTCGTGGTCTGGCAATCCAAAAAAGAAGAGCCCGTTGCCACAGCACGTGCGCATTTATTGCTGAATTAAAACCATACTTACTATTTTGTATTGCTGATAATAATAAGAACATCCTGAGCAGAGCATAGAAAAGACTGGAGTTTACCGTTGATTTTTTTGTCATTGGCTGTATTTGTTGTGTGTACCGTAGTGATGGTAAAGCGTGCATTCGCTGAAAAGACCTATTGGGGTTTGCTGTCACTGATTGCGCCTCCAAGCTGGCCAATCTTCTATGCTGAACATTGGAAGCGGTATCGTGTTCAGGGGGTTGTGCACCTCACCAGTTTCATCGCTTTATTATTTTTTATTTCTCTTCATATCCGGGCTCACCCGTTCGAATTTGACGGCACTCCACTGGCTTCTGTAAGAAATATAATTGCCCCCGCTTTTGCAAGCACACCGTTAGCGTTGGAACGCTATACTTTCGCTTCAGAAGACGATGTAAACGCGTTAGCGGACAGCATGGGGAAAGGGGTGGTACTGCATTTCGGAGGGCAGGATATACCGTTAGAGCGGGCGACGTTAATCGACGGCATGCTCAGGATGCGCAGCCTGCCCGACGCCCGCCCTTCGATTGAGTTGGCAATTGATTTACGGAAAACAGGATTACATAACGCAGGTGCCACTTTGCTCGATCTTGGGCCTGATTCTATCGATCATCCTTCTGTATATCTATTTGAATATGAGAATTTGAATAAGCGCCCCAAGATAACATCTTACGATCGTGGATTCTGGTTGCATTTGAGCATTGAGCTTGCGGAAGATGAACGTGTTTCCGGTGATATCAGGCTGCGCCTGCCGGATGAAGACCAGAGCTATCTTGTAGGTCGGTTTGATGCTTCCAAAAAAGATTTAGTCTGGGAGATCGGTACCGTTCGTCGTGATTACGATTCCAACGACACCATAGAATATATTTCGCAACAATATCTGGAAAATAAATTGGGAGGCTCGTTAGAGCAGGTAGTTAACTTCCGCAAAACATTTTTTCAGACTACTCAGGTG
Source organism: Ketobacter sp. MCCC 1A13808 (assembly GCF_009746715.1). NCBI lineage: Bacteria > Pseudomonadati > Pseudomonadota > Gammaproteobacteria > Pseudomonadales > Ketobacteraceae > Ketobacter > Ketobacter nezhaii. Next base: position 131,489 of record NZ_VRKW01000004.1, on the reverse strand, counting down.
GAACCGACGGCAAGTACGCTTGCCACAGTTGCTCTGAACGATGGTAGCATCCAGTATGTCGAGTTAAGTTTATATAAAGATCCGGAAGCAGGCTGGATTGTGGAGCACAACACAAAGGCGGGTCTAACGGCGGCACTGAATACCCTTGAGGATATGCCCGCCGGCACTGTTCCTTCTTTGACGCCCGTAAGGAATCGGGTTTTTACTGTTGAGCAAGCCGACTCTTTGCTAGGCAATAATGTCGCTGTCATCACACAGAACGGGCGTAGTAAAGAAGGTATCATCACATCGGTAGATCAGCATAGCCTGTGTCTGACGTTGCCCCTCAACGGCAGCGAGATTGTAATGATGATCCGCCGTCAGGATGTAAAACAAATTCAGCTTATGGAGTAGCGTAAAGAATCAACCAAAGCGTTCGGGGGCCATGCGCCCCCAATTGAATGGTTTGTTCTATATCAGCAGTACGTGACGGGCCCGATATAAAGTTTAGTGCGCGGGGAAGACGGGTGCCCTCTTGTTTTAAAAGGTTCCAGAGATCATTCTTTCCCGCAACAACTTTTCTTTCACTAAGCAATAATATATGCAAGTCCGGAAGAAAACCCAGTAGGGTGGGGTTGCCTGCCGAGGACAATACCGCGACCGTTCCGGTATCGGCAATTCCCGCGCAAGCTTCACTTAGGCACACCCGATCACAACCGTCAGAACTGCCTCCATTAGCGGATATACCATGATCTGCCCAGCCCAAATTCAGAAACGCTGCGCTGACTCTGATTTCGAGCGGTAATTTCGTCGTTTTCAGGTAATCGGCTATTAACGGAGTTACCTGAGTGACATGCTCGACAGTGTTTACCCTGACTTGGTTGGCTGACGTTGTGGATATAAAATGATGGATGTCTCCAAATTGAATGGTATCGCCAGGTTGGTGGAGTAGCGGGTCTGGTGGTGGTGCAGTGACGCGTCGTCTCAGGTTGTGCAAAATGATCTCTCGATCGCTTGGCTTACTTACTGTCATGAGCACTGCTTCTGGTTTTTTTTCCATTCGGATAAAAAGGTTTTTCCAGGTGCAGGAAGTTCCCTGTGTCGGCTCCAGCCCCTGGGTAAACGCGAAAGATTGATCTTCAATTTTCCTGACCAGCGTAGAGTTTGGTTCAGACGGTTAGTACAGAATTGGAATAGCCGTGGCTGGGTTGCCAGCCAGCTATAAACCATTAAACCCCGTCTCCAGCCTCCGGGTTCGTAGTGCTTTCTGTGCGATCGGGCTCTGAGTTTTCGCAGTAATCCCGGTAGCGGAATACCCATAGGGCAGACTTCTTCGCACCGTCCACAAAAGGTGGAAGCATCGGGTAACTCTCTGAAAGGTTCCAATTTGTTTAATAGCGGTGTTAGTACCGAGCCCATCGGACCCGGGTAGACCCAGCCATAAGCGTGGCCGCCAACATTTGAATAGACCGGGCAATGATTGAGGCAGGCTCCGCATTTGATGCAATTGAGCATCGGTTCAAATTCTGAGCCGATTAAGTCGCTACGGCCGTTATCCAAAAGGACCACGTGAAATTGCTGTGGGCCGTCCAAATCCCCGGCGCGCTTCGGGCCGGTAAAAAAGGTCGTGTAGGTACTCATGGATTGGCCAGTTGCACTGCGGGCCAGCACTTCTAATATGGCATCCGCATCCTCCAGGGTTGCCACCACTTTCTCAATGCTGGTAGTGACGATATGCATTTTCGGGATTGTTGCTGTCAGATCGCCATTGCCTTCATTAGTGACGAGGGTAACAGAACCGGTTTCTGCTATGAGTAGATTTGCGCCCGTGATGCCGACGTCCGCTGATAAAAATTCCATCCGTAACTGATTGCGCGCTTCCTCTACCAAGCTTGCAATCTGACTAAGGTCACGTTGGCCTAGATTGTGGTGTTGTTTGAAAAGCGTTGCGACTTGTTGTCTGGTTTTGTGCACGGCAGGAGCAATGATGTGGCTGGGGGGCTCCTTTGCCAACTGAATGATGTATTCTCCCAGGTCCGTTTCGATTAATTTTAAACCCGCTTGCTCAAGATGCGCATTTAGATTGGTTTCTTCACCAATCATGGATTTGCCTTTAGTGACTTTGCTGGCATCCACTGTCCGGCACAGATTAAGCACGATGTTATTCAGCTCTTGAGGCGATTTTGCCCAATGCACCTGGCCACCGCTAGCCTGTACATTCTGTTCGAATTGCTCGAGTAGCGCCGGAAGGTTGGCTAGAGCAGATTGCTTCGCTAATTGCGCACGGCGCTTTAGCAGCTCGAAATCATCCACCATAGAAATGGCCTTGAGCCGCTTATTGATGAAGCCGCTTTTGGCTCTCGTCAATGCGGTCTGGAGTTGCTCATCCTGTAATGCGTTAGCGGCATTAACGATGAATGTTCCACTGCCATGCTTACTCATCACTATTCCATAACCAGTACTTCAGCCAAGTGACTGAATTCCAAATCACGACCTTGTCGGTCGGCTAACCCTTGCAGGTGCATCAAGCACCCAAAATCTGCACTCACCACCTTAAAGCGATGAACAGATTCAATCTGATCGAGTTTGTTATTGCCCATACGGACCGAAATCTCGTCGAACTTAGTCGAGAACGCGCCCCCAAAGCCACAGCATACTTCTTGCTCCGGAAAGTCTGAGGAGGGAATACCTTTCTGCAGTAATAGTTGCTCGGCTGCTAGGTGGCTATTGGTTTCGCGACGGCAAGAACAGCTGGTGTGATGCGCCCAGGCCAACGGATCTGCTGTGGCCGAAGGCTGCCACCCCTCCTGAAGCAGAAATTCACTTAGTTCATGGGTCTTGCCGGCCACGTCCACTGCGCGCTGATGCCAGGGGTCGCCTGTTTTGAATAAAGAGGGGTAGTGATTGCGGAGCATACCGGCACAGGACCCGGATGGTACAACCACGCGACTATAAGGTTCCAGCACCTGTATTTGGTGGCGGGCTACACTGCGGGCTTGCTCCTGGTGCCCGCCATTATAGGCTGGCTGCCCGCAACAGGTTTGTTGCAGGGGTACGTCAACTTCCAGGCCCAATGACCCCAGTAATTTTAGGCTGGCGTGCGCGGCCTGCGGGCGAAGGGCGTTGATCAGGCAGGTCACATAAAGAGCCACCTTGTTGTCGGGCGCGGGAGTGTTAGCCATGTTTTGGTAATCCATTGTTTAATAAGGGGAAAGTTCCTATATTAATTTGGAAAGCTTTTCAATAATAACAAAAAATCCGCTTCCGTGGCCTTGATATTATGGATCCGAACCCCATCTTCGAAGCAGGGTTCAGCGTGATACCTGCTTATCCAGAACAGCAAAATGATCACCTCTGAATCAGAACCATCGAATCAGTACTGATTTTCAAACCAGGAGAAGAGTAAAAAAATGACTGTCGACGCCAATAAAGAGACCCTTGGCTTTCAGGCCGAAGTGAAGCAACTACTGCAATTAATGATTCACTCCCTGTACAGTAATAAGGAGATCTTTCTCCGGGAGCTGATATCAAACTCCTCAGATGCAGCCGATAAATTACGTTTTCTGAGCTTGTCTGATGCAGACATCATGGAAGGCGACGGCGATCTCAAGATTCGCCTGGAATTCGATAAAGAAAATAACACCGTTACGCTTTCTGATAATGGTATTGGAATGAACCGCGATGATGTTATTTCCCATCTCGGTACCCTGGCTAAATCCGGCACCAGCGATTTTTTGAAAAATCTAACGGGTGACCAGAAAAAAGATTCTCAACTGATTGGTCAGTTCGGGGTCGGCTTTTATTCAGCTTTTGTTGTTGCTGACGAAGTCGAAGTGTTCACCCGCAAGGCAGGTGAACCTGCTGAAAATGGTGTGCACTGGGTTTCTCGTGGCGAGGGTGAATTTTCAGTAGAAGCAATCGAGAAACCCGAGCGAGGTACCCGTATTGTTCTGCATCTGCGTGAGGCTGAATCTGAATTTGCCGACGGCTGGCGATTACGAAATATCGTCAGCAAATATTCTGATCACATCTCCCTTCCTATCGAGATGGAAAAACCCGATATGGGTTCGGAAGCAGAAGAGGAAGGCGAAAACAAAGCAGCAGAAGATAAAACGCCGGAATTTGAAGTCGTAAATAAAGCGACTGCGCTGTGGACTCGGTCTCGCGGTGAAATCAGTGAAGATGAGTATAAAGAGTTTTACAAGCATATCTCCCACGATTTTGAAGAGCCGTTGTCCTGGAGCCATAACCGGGTAGAAGGCAAGCAAGAATATACTTCATTATTATATTTACCGAAAAAAGCCCCCTTCGATCTGTATCAACGCGAAGCCAATCGTGGCTTGAAACTTTATGTCCAGCGCGTTTTTATTATGGATGATGCTGATCAATTTATGCCGTTATATCTTCGATTTATGAAGGGCGTTCTGGATTCTGCTGATCTGCCTTTGAACGTTTCAAGAGAGATTCTGCAAAGTAACCGTAACGTTGAAAATATAAAAACCGCCCTGACCAAGCGTGCTTTGGACATGATTGGGAAACTGGAGCCGGAAGATTATCTGGAATTCTGGAAGCAGTTTGGGCAGGTCCTAAAAGAAGGTCCGGCAGAAGACCATGCAAATAAAGAAAAAATATGTGGTTTGTTCCGCTTTGCCAGCACCCATTCGGGCAGTTCGGCCCAGACCGTATCCCTAGATGATTACATTGGGCGGATGAAAGAAGGCCAGGAAAAAATCTACTATATTGCGGCTGAAAACTACAACGCGGCGGCGAACAGCCCACACCTGGAAATTTTCCGTAAAAAAGGCGTTGAAGTATTGGTGATGTACGATCGTATAGACGAATGGATGATGGGCCATTTGTTCGACTTTAAAGGCAAAAGCTTTGCTAATATCGCGAAGGGCGATCTGGACCTGGGCGCTATCGAAACAGAAGAAGACAAGAAACAGCAGGAAGAAGTTGAGAAAACATCAGAAGATCTGGTCAAGCGGTTGCAGGAAGCGCTGGATTCCAAGGTTTCTGAAGTGAAGGTGTCACATCGACTCACGGATTCGCCGGCCTGTCTTGTGGTGGGTGCCTACGATATGGGTGCCCAGATGCGTCAGATAATGGAAGCAGCAGGACAGCAGGTACCGGATACCAAGCCCACTCTGGAGATCAATCCAGGTCACCCCATTATGGAGCGGCTTAATGCAGAGGCTCAGGAAGATCGCTTTGAAGACCTGGCCATGATTGTGTTTGATCAGGCAGCTCTGTCCGAAGGGGCCACCTTGGAAGATCCTTCTTCTTATGTGAAGCGAATAAATAAACTGCTTATGGAAACCCTGAGTTAAGCCGCAGGGTATACATACGCGCTGTGCCGGAGCTGGTTCCGGCACAGCTTTATTTTGACACTAATCCTACCAGCCCATTCCATCACTCCTTAACCCTGTTAGAATAGAATTGTCACCGGGTGAAATGGGAGATTAATGTGGTTGATTATTCAATAACGTATCCGTTTACCAAACAGGCAGCTGAAGACATTCGCGAGTCGCTTTTGGCGGTTGTTCTGGATTTGATTAAATCAGTCCAAGAGGGCGAAGAAGGCTATTTACTCAATTTCGGGCGCCAATCAGAGGTGCTCCAACCTGTATCACAACTGGTTCAAGTTGAACGTGTGATCAATCCTTTCATGCGTATGCTGGTTATCGTGGAATCCAATGGCGGGCCCATCAAGCTGGATCTGTCCGGACCAACTGGCACAAAAGAGTTTCTTTACTCAGAGTTTGGTCTTAAACGCTGGATGATGGCCTAAACCAGCAACGGATATAAATAAAGCAGGAACTCCGCATGACAACAAAGTTTGAAAATGCTGCCGTTTTGGGTGGAGGCAGTTTTGGCACTTCTATTGCCAATATACTGGCCGACAACGGTCACCGCGTAAAGCTCTGGATGCGTGATCAAACCATGGTCGATGCGATCGCAGAAACCAACGAAAACCCTCGATATCTTCCAGGAAAGAAACTCAATTCTGCCATTCAGCCCACCAGTAGCCTGGAGCAAGCCATTGCCCAATCTGATCTTATTTTTGTGGCCATTCCCAGTAAAGCCTTCAAGAACGTAGTGCAGCAGGCTGCCCAGTGGATGTCCGATGACAAAGTGCTGGTCAGTACCACCAAGGGTATCGGTCAGGACGGGTTTCGTTTAATGAGCCAGATCCTGGAATCCGAGACGCCCTGCACTAAGATCGGGGTTTTAAGCGGCCCGAATCTGGCCAAAGAAGTTGCTGAGCGTATGTTGACAGGCACTGTGATTGCCAGTGAGAGTGAGGATGTGCGGAGCCGGGTGCAAGCGGCCTTGTCCTGCGCTTATTTTCGCGTTTATGCCAATAGTGACCGATTTGGCGTTGAACTCGGCGGCGCCCTAAAAAATATCTATGCGATTGCAGCGGGCATGGCGGGGGCCATGGGGCTGGGTGAAAATACCAAGAGCATGCTGATCACCCGAAGTTTGGCTGAAATGAGCCGGTTTGCTGAGCGCCTGGGCGGCAATCCGATGACCTTTTTGGGCTTGGCCGGGGTAGGGGATCTGTTTGTAACCTGTACTTCGCCTCTGAGTCGCAATTATCAGGTGGGTTACGCATTGGCACAAGGCCAGTCGCTTAGCGATATTCTCGATAATCTGGGTGGCACCGCCGAAGGTGTCAATACCATTAAGCTGGTAAAAGAACGTTCGGAAGAGCTTGAGGTCTATATGCCTTTGGTGCATGGCTTGTATGAGATTATATTTGAAGAGAAAGAGCTCAAGCTCGTCATTCAGGAGTTGATGTTGGGCGAACAAAACAGTGATGTGGAATTTGTGTTACCCGGACCGGACAAACTGGCAAATCTAAAAAGCCAATCCAATGGAGACTGATACTTGATGAGTGAAGATGATCAAAACCCGGATTCGTTGTTGCTAACCGCCTTATATATGATTTTATTTTATCTGATTTTTACATTAACCAGTTACGTGTTGATTGGCATAGGTGTATTGCAGTTCGCTGTCCGCCTGCTTTCCGGTGGTCCTCAGCCGGAGCTGCAGAGATTCGGACTTCGTTTCGGTCGTTACCTTATGCAAATCGTGCAATACATCTCGATGCAAACCAACATAAAGCCATATCCTTTCAGCGAATGGCCCCAGGATGCGGAGAACGGTCGCTAAAGTGCTGTTATATGTTATGCGCCACGGCGATGCGATCAGTCGGGCAAGGACTGATCAGGAGCGTCCACTGAGCCCGTTGGGGGAAGCACAGGCAAGGTCAATGGTGTCTGTGCTCCTGCCCCAGCCTCCGGCCAGGATATTAGTCAGCCCGTATTTGCGAGCCCAACAAACGGCTGCGCTCGTGGCCGCTGGATTAGCTCACCATGATATTGTCGTACCATTAGAAACGATCGATTTCATAACCCCGAATGATTCACCGCAAGTTGTGCTTACTAACCTGGAACCCATTTTGTCAACGGGTGAGGCGGTATTGATCGTGAGCCACCAGCCGCTGGCGGGTGGGCTGGTGACCTGGTTTGCGGAAGGTCATACAATGGGACTGCCGGTGGCAACTGCCTCGATCGCGTGTCTGAAAAGTGATGTGGTCGCCGCCGGTGTTGCTGAGTTGCTTTGGTTGCAGTCGCCTTCTACTTAGGCGATAAGGGCAATGTGTTCTATTAATGTGTGAATAGTGTGCGAATAAGTATCGACTACGCGCTTAAATAACGACAATAAAAATCAGCCTAAGAGAGTGTTTGGTATGACCGCAACAGCAAAGGTTCATTCTCCCAAATCGGACTACATCAACACCGGAATTCCTCTACCACTTGAGCGGTTTTATCATTGGGAGCGAAATGAACCCGATCGCATGTGTTATTCCCAGCCTTATGGTGACGGAAAAATAGTTGAGTTCACCTGGCGCGAAACGGGGCGGCAGGTCAGGGCGATGGCAACCTACCTGGTCGCACTCGGCGTTAAACCCGGTGATAACGTGGCACTGATCTCCAAAAACTGCGCCCATTGGATTATGGCTGATCTGGCGATCTGGATGGCGGGAGGTGTATCGGTGCCTTTGTATCCCACGCTCACCGCTGAGAGCGTTCAGCAAATAATGGAGCACAGCGAATCCAAATATCTGTTTGTCGGCAAATTGGATGATTGGCCCGCAATGCGGTCGGGCGTGCCGGCAGACGTAAAATGCATTAGTTTTCCTTTGAGTCCGGAAAGCAACTTTCCGAGCTGGGATGATATTGTCAAAACCACCATTCCGATGGAAGAGACGCCTACCCGTTCTCATGCTGAATTAGCCACGATCATATACACATCCGGTACCACCGGTATGCCGAAAGGTGTGATGCATACCTTTAACAGTATTGCATCCGGAGCCAGTCAGGCTGCAAATATCTATGAATCATCTTCGGACGATAGAGTGCTTTCCTACCTCCCCTTGTCGCATGTTGCTGAGCGTATGGTGGTGGAAATGATTCATCTTTACCAAGGACAACAAATCTATTTTGCAGAATCCCTGGATACATTTGCGGAAGATCTGAGGCGTGCTCGGCCAACCATATTTTTTGCCGTACCCCGCATTTGGGCGAAATTTCAGGCCGGTGTGTTTTCTAATATGCCGGAGAAAAAGCTTAATCTACTGTTTAAAATCCCTTTTCTATCCGGCTCGGTGAAGCGCAAGTTAAAAGAAGCTTTAGGGCTCGATAAAGCGCGTTTGTGCTTCAGTGGCGCTGCGCCTATTTCTCCCGGTTTAATGGGTTGGTACAAAAGCATCGGAATCGAGATTCTGGAAGTGTACGGTATGACCGAGAACATGGGGTATTCCCACAGTTCACAACAGGGCAAAGGGCGTCCGGGTTACGTTGGGCAAGCCAATCCGTCAGTTGAGGTGAAAATTGGAGATAACGGGGAAGTGCTGGTGCGTTCCCCGACCACAATGGTGGGTTATTATAAAGAGCCTGCCAAAACCAGTGAAGCGCTGACGGAAGAGGGTTTTTTAAGAACCGGTGATGTGGGTACGATCGACCCTGATGGAAGTTTGAAAATTACCGGCCGTATAAAAGAGATCTTCAAAACCAGCAAAGGCAAGTACGTTGCGCCGTTCCCGATAGAATCAAAACTGTTAGCCAGTGAATACGTGGAACAATGTTGCGTTATGGGTAATGCTATGACGCAACCAATAGCGTTGCTGGCGTTGTCGGAATCGGCCCTGAAAGCAATACACGGTGGCGAATCCCGTGACGGAATTCAGCAAGATCTGAGAGCTCTTTTCGATGCGGTTAATGCGCAATTGAACCCGCACGAAAAGCTAAAGTTGCTAGTGGTGACCAAGGGCGAATGGTCAATCGAGAATGGGATAATGACACCGACGTTAAAAATCAAGCGTAATGTGCTTGAATCCCGCTATCAGGACCGGATTGAAGCCTGGTATGACACGGACGAAAAGATCTTGTGGGAATAAGCCACACCAGCCTACGGTTGTAAGATTGAATGATAATCCATTTTGCCCACGCTAACGGTGTACCTGCAGCTTCCTATACACCGCTGTTTAAAGAATTGGCACCGCACCAGGTAATTTTCAAACCAAAGTACGGTCATGATTCCCGATATCCCTATACAGATAATTGGACTTGGCTGGCTGATGAATTGAACGCCTTTGTCGAAGCGAACAGCAATGAGCCGGTGGTCGCAGTGGGGCATTCACTGGGTGCAATTCTAAGCTTTATTGCTGCTTGCAAACGGCCTGATCTGTACAAAGGTGTTTTGATGCTCGATCCTCCTTTGATATGGGGAAGTGGGTCTTGGGTATTTAAACTGGCAAAATTGTTCGGACAGTCTGACCGTATCACGCCTGCGGGAAAATCCAAGTTTCGTCGTGCCCACTGGCCGAATCGGGAGCAGGCAGTGGAATACTTCGCTTCGAAGCGGCTATTTCAGTTTGCGCCAGAGTGCTTCGAGGCGTTTTGCGACGCTGCATTGACAAGTAACGAAGGCAATGGGACCAAGCTGGAGTTTGATGTCGCCGTTGAGGTGGGGATCTTCCGTAATGTACCGGATAATCTAAAACACTATAAAAAACCGGATAATATCCCGTTTAAATTGATTCGTGCAGATAAGAGCAATGCATCAAAAGCGGCCTTTATCGATCCGTTTTTGAAATTTTTCGGAATTCCCGGAGCAGTGATTAGTGGCGAACATATGTATCCCTTACAGCAACCGGGTTTGGCCATTGAATTAATTAACCAATTTTTGGAAGAAATCGAACGTGTTAACTGAAGAGATCAGAATCAATATAGGTGGGCAGGAAATAGCGGCCAAACAGTGGGGTGATGCTGAAAAACCCACTATTTTGGCATTGCACGGATGGCTGGATAATGCGGCCAGCTTCGACAGAATAGCCCCACTATTAACAGACTATCGAGTGGTGGCCATGGATTTTGCCGGCCACGGGTATAGCGCGCACCGTCCTGACGGCATGCGCTACCACATGCTGGATAATGTTGATGACGCGATTGGTTTTGCGGATGCGTTGGAGTTGAATACCTTTATTTTGATGGGTCATTCCATGGGGGCCGGAATCTCCAGCCTGTTGTCCGGCTCTTTTCCGGAGCGGGTTGAAAAGCTGATCTTAATAGAGGGTATCGGAACCAATACCAGTGAAGCGGAAAATGCGCCCGCGATATTGCGCACCGCTGTCTGTGATATGAAGAAAGCCAGTGCCAAACGGAAACCGATTTACGAAACCAAGGATGAAGCCATTGCTGCGAGGACTTTGGCTTTGGGGGGGATTAGTTTTGAGGCGTCGGCAACCCTGTGTAGCAGGGGGTTGCATCAGGTGGAGGCGGGTTATACCTGGCGTTCCGACCCGCGTATAAAAATGTCATCGGCTATTCGGTTAACGGACAGCATGGTAGAAGCTTATTTGCAGGCGCTAACCATGCCGGTTTTTCTGGCAACCGGGAACCAAAGTTTTTTCGCCCACTCGGAGGTATTGCAGAAGCGTGCCGGAAAAGTGCCGCATATGCAGCATGTGCCGTTGCAGGGTAATCACCATTTACACCTGGAACCGGACACTTACATGCCCGTTTATGAAGCGATTAACGCGTTCTTGAATGGCTAGCCTGTTAATATTTTATGTGCTTAAGAATCAACTCGAGCGCGTAAGCTTCTTTTTGCTCGTAGGCTAAATCCTGGGCCAGTAGGGACTTCTGAATTGCGCCATCGTTTGCTAGCAGACTGAGTCCGAATTCCCCATAGCGTTTTTCGATGTATTTTTTAAGGTAAAACGTTTCGCAGTCAGCGACGCTTTTGACTGTGTCCAATTGTTGAATGTGATTAACGAGTTCATCAATGCCGGTGCGCTTGACAGCGCTGGTCAGAAAAATCTGGTCTTTGGCAGCTTGCCGGTAGTCATCCTGCTGCTGCAGGTCGATCAACTTGGCTTGCCTTAATGAGCTGCGCAGCATGTGGTAACTGGTTCTGGCGAGTTTCTCTTCGTCACATTTGTTGACGATAAAGCTGTCAGGAATCTCCATAATTCCGCATTTCATGAACTGAATCTGATCACCCGCCAACGGCTGCATAACCAAAAAAGTGTGGTCGGTCATGAACTGGATGTCTATTTCGCTTTGGCCAATGCCGACAGTTTCGATGATGATGTAATCGAATAAATGACGCAACAATCGTGAGGCTTGAAAGGTTGCTCTGGTGACACCGCCTAACTCCATGTTGGAGGCTTGTGAGCGGAAGAACAATCGATCCATTTTTTTACCAAAATGCATTCTGGTGCGATCACCTAAAATCGAACCGCCAGACACCTGGCTGGACGGATCAACCGCCAGTACAGCAACGCTGAGCTGTGGGTTTTGTTCTAATAACTGTTTGCATAACTCGGCGATCAATGAAGATTTGCCTGCCCCGGGTGTACCGGTAAATCCGAGCACCTGGGCTTGCTTCGGGAATTGTTGCGGGTGCGAATCGATGTGTTCAATGATCTGCTTTCGCAAGCAAACAGATTCCGGCAGGGTGCTTTCAAACAAACTGATTAGTTTGCCAAGCGGCCATTTTTTCAGGGCCTTGGCGGATTCCAGTTTATCCAGCCAAGGCTCAAGGGGAGGGATGTCCGGTTGCGTCATCGATGTCGGTGGGGGTTTTTGGTCATATTGGATGTCAGGCGGCACGTTGTTTGCTGTCGAGAATAATGTTCATAATGCTATCCATTATATCCATCAGATCGTAATCTTTGGGTGTGAAAACTTGTTTGATGCCTTTTTCTTTTAGGGCTGGAATATCGGCTTGTGGAATGATTCCCCCCAGTATGACAGGGATAGCACCTTTCGCCCCTTCTTTATCAAGCTCAGCTAACAATTGGTCGATGATTTCGTTATGCGAACCGGACAGAAGCGAGATGCCGATCACATCGACATCCTCTTCTATCGCGGACTGTACAATATCAATCGCGCTCAGGCGAATTCCGAAATAAATAACGTCGAACCCGGCGTGGCGTGCGGCCACCGAAATCATCTCCGCACCATTGGAATGACCGTCCAGCCCGGGTTTACCTACGACGATTCTCGGGCGGTGCCCATGGGCTTCCATAAACGTTTTAACTTTAGCGCGTACGGTATTGAGTTTATCGTTTTCCAGGGATAATGATTGTCCTTCTACACCCGTTGGTGGGCGGTATTCGCCGTAGACTTCTCTTAATGTGGCGGACCACTCACCGGTGGTGATACGGGCATGAGCGCAGGCGATAGATGCTTCCATCAAATTCTTACCAGCTCGGGCGTCTTCTTTTAATTGCTGTAAACAAGCGTCGGCTTTGGCTTGATCCCGCGTGGCTTTTGTTTTCTGCAGTGAGTTCAGGGTCTCTGCTGCGGAGTCTGGGTCGATTTTAAAAACGCCGCCGTCAGCTGCGGATAACAACGGCGAAGCGATGCCTTCCGCCCACCGGTTCTTGCCCACGACTATTTGTTCGCCGGTATTGATTTTCGCCATGCGTTCGGCTTGTGAAATCACCAATTGAGACTTCATATAACCGCTCTTGATAGCTTCGACTCCACCACCCGCGTCCAGGATTTTGCTGATCTCTGCGCGGGCTTGGGTTTTAAGATCTTCTACTTTGGAGTGAATCACAGGCGACCCGGCGAACAAATCCGGGTATTCCAGCAAATCTGTTTCGTAAGCCAGGATTTGTTGTAATCGTAATGACCATTGCTGATCCCACGGGCGCGGTAGCGATAATGCTTCGTTCCAGGCAGGTAGTTGCAAGGCACGGCAGCGGGCATCACGTGACAGCGTCACACCCAAGGCTTCAATCAGAATACGCCAGGCATTATTTTCCGGTTGCTCTTCAGTCAGACCTAACGAGTTCACTTGAACCCCGTATCGGAAACGACGAAATTTCGGATTTTTAACCTGATAGCGTTGTTGACAGATTTCGTCCCACAGCTCCGTAAACGCTCTCATTTTGCACATTTCTTCAATGAAGCGCATACCGGCGTTAACGAAAAAAGAAACCCGTCCTACACAGCGTTCAAAATCGGCTTCTGAAAAACAGTTTCGCTCCTTAATGGCATCCAATACAGTGATGGCAGTAATCAATGAATACGCCAGTTCCTGCACCGGTGTCGCTCCGGCTTCCTGTAAATGATAGGAGCAGACATTGGATGGGTTCCACTTGGGGATGTTGTGCAGACAGTATTCGTACATATCGACGATGAGCTTTATTGATTCATCCGGTGGAAATACATAAGTACCGCGAGCCAGAAATTCTTTGATCAAATCATTTTGGGTGGTGCCCTGTAATTTCGCCAGATCAATACCGCGTTCTTCCGCCAGTGCAATATACAAGGACAGCAACCACATCGATGTGCCGTTGATAGTCATAGAGGTGTTGATCTCATCCATGGCCATCTGATCAAACAAGATAGCAAAGTCATCGAGGGTGTTAATAGGTACGCCGACTTTACCAATTTCAGGACGGGCAATATCTTCATCAGAGCTGTAGCCGCACTGAGTTGCTAAATCAAAAGCAATACTTAGGCCGGTTTGGCCTTTTGCCAGGTTGCTTCGATACAATTCGTTTGAAGCCCGAACATTGGTGTGTCCGGCATAGGTGCGAAAAATCCACGGGCGATCTTTGCTGGGCTTTCCGTCCTGATCGTGAATAATGTGGGCTGCTTTATCGCTCATCTTGATATCCTGAGTTGTTTGGTTCACCTGATACTAGCGCGCGTTTTTAATCAGTAATCTGCGTTCAATTTCAAATATCTTCGCGGGTATTTTGTCTTTGCCCATGGCTTTTTTATTGTTTTCCTTGATAAATAAATCGGCACCGAATTCCTCAAAGGCTGCGGCAGAGGTCATGTTTTTTACGCCGATAAATTGCACCGTGATCACCTCGGCTAAATCGCTCAGATCAGCTGGTGCCTTATCTACCGAAAGAATTCGGGAGAGGGCGAATACGGTGTCTCCGGCTACTGCTGGTTGCGTGTGGTAGCCTTCGGTGAATCCGAGTTCCCAGATTGCGTTCTCGGATAGATCGCGACTTGCCAAGCCTTCCAGCCAGGCGAAAACCAATCCGCCATAGACGATCGGGTTTCCGCTCATTGGTCCGCTCAGACTTTGACTGAACACCTTATCGTAATGCAGCGGATGCGTGTTGCCCACTTGATAGGTCAGTGCAAAATGTTCTTCGGTAATCGTCCGGCCATTATTGTGAACGATGATGTCACCTGGTTTGAAGTTGGCTGCATAGGTGTTCCATCCGGTAACAGATTGCGGTACTGATGAAAGGTGTTTTGCTGTGGTTTGCGGAAGGTTGACTGACGCGGTTTCTTGCCACGGGAACGCCGGAGTGGGTGCATCGGATACCGGAATTGTGGCAAGACGTTCACCGCGATAGGCTACCATCAATTTGCGCTCATATTGCAATACTACCTGGTCTTGCTGATTCAGGCCCAGCGTACGGATAGTCACAATGCCGGGTTTGTCAGCGCCGCGCTCTTTACGATCAACTACCATGGTCATGGCGCGCACTGTGTCGCCAGGATACACCGGGTTCAGGAATTGCGCGTTGTAATATCCCAGATTCGCGATTACCTTCTCTGAATCATTTTGAACACCCAGAGACAACACGACGTTAAAAACCATCTGCGGAGAGGCAGTCAGGTCGTTGAAGCCGTGGGCTTTCGCATACTCAAGATCCAGGTAAAGGGGATTGCATTGCATATAGGTTCTTGAGAAGGCATCGATGGACGCCCGGCTGAAGGTGAATCCTCGGGGATGAACAAACAATTGACCGGGAACATATTCTTCCAGATAACGCCCATATTGGGGTTGGCGAATCTGTTGAAGGTTCACTTCGCACTCCGGAGCTAATTCCTGTTGCGGGGTAAAGGTAAATGCCATATCAGAATCCTTGTGGTTCACGCGCGGATCAGGCCGCGCGCTCTATCAATGCTTTTGCAATCACTTTGAGCGCCAGCGTTTCTTCAGCGCCTTCAAATATCGAGAGCACGCGTGAATCAATAAAGTAACGGCTTACCGGGCTCTCCTCTGCATAGCCCATACCGCCATGGATTTGCATTGCTTCGCGGCATAACCATTCTGAGGATTTGCAAGAGGCAAGTTTCACCAGGCTGGCTTCCATCTGGCCCTGTCCTTCGTCCATCAGTCGTGCCACGTGATAGGTGAATTGCCGAGACACCGCCAGTAGCATTGCCATTCGAGCAATTTTCACAAGAGTGAGCTGATATTCGCCAATCGCTTTGCCGAACACAACCCGTTCTTTTGAATAGGAAAGTGCGCGTTCAAAGGCGGCTTGCATAACGCCGGTTGCGCGGGCCGCGGTTTGGATACGGCCACCGGCAAAGCCCGCCATGGTGAAATAGAAGCCCTTGCCAATGCCTTCGTTACCGCCCAAAACATGAGAATCCGGCACAAAGTAGTTATCGAAAAACACGGTGAACGAGTGCATGCCACGATAGCCCATGGTGGGTATGGCTTTTCCAGTGATGGTGCCGCCGTTCTCCTGCTCATGAGCAAAGGCATGACCAGGAAAAGTGGGTTTTTCCACCAAGAACATCGTCAATCCTTTATGACCCGACTTCATATCAGGGTTGGTGCGTGCCAGAGTCAGCAACACACCGGCTTTACCGGCAAAGGTACACCAGGTTTTTTCACCATCCAGTACCCAGCCGCCTGCCACCTGCGTGGCTTTTAACTTCATCGACGCCACGTCCGAACCGAAATTGGGTTCCGTTACCGCAACGGCATTGAGAGGCTCGGCCTGCGCTAATTTGGGTAACCAGTATTGCTTCTGGTCTTCAGTGCCGCCTTTTAATAGCGCACGGGCCATTATTTCAGGACGGGTGATTAAGCTGCCAGCTGCGCCGAGAGAGCCACGAGAGAGTTCCTCAGTCACCACGATCATGCCTAGATTGTCTTCGCTGTCGTCGGGCTGAATACCACCGTACTGCATGGGGATTGACAGACCAAAGCAGCCCAATTCAACTAATGGTTTGAGTATTTCATCGGGGATATCCAGGTCTTTGGTGTGAATGTGTTCTGCTAGGGGCATGACTACGTCGGAAGCGAAGGCGCGGAACGAATCCCGCATCATTGCTTTTTCATCGTCGAGCATGTACTCGCCGACGTAACCTTCATTGTTCAATATCGTTTTACCGACAGCTTCCAGTTTTTCGGTGGACAGATACAGATTAATGAAGTCGTCCACCGTATCGCTATCCAGCGTTTTTGCCAGTTGTTCGCGGCTGAACCCATAATCCCCACGGCGTGTGTTGAAGCGGGCGCGGGTATTTTGCAAAGTTTCTGCACTGTATTGTAGGGCCAAGGCTTCTTCTATGCGCAATTCATCGCTTCCGCCCTTATCTGCCCGCACTTTCTGGCTGTAGTCCAGCATGACATTGGCCGCTGTAACTTCAGCTTCACAGTAAGCTAATTCATAACAGGCCAATTGCTTCTCATCCAGCTTGGATCCAGACACACGACCGTTATCCAAGGCACCCGCCTTCAGGTGGCTGAGTGCGGAATTCAACGACGTTTGAGCAAGATCAATTAAGGATCGTGCTTGTTCGATGGCTGACGACATTATGTTCTCCATAGAAAAGGAATTGCGGGTGCTTAACCGTGTGCCCGGTTGGAAACAATGTGCACGAAGGATCGAGATCGAAGCTCATCCATTGTGATACCGGTGGCCACGGCTTCTTCCTCGGTTATGGCGCCACAGGCAATCCCACGCAGGAAGAAGTTCAGTAAGCCTTGCCCTGTTGCAGCATCGTCAAAGGTATTACCAACCAGCGTAGCTTGTGCTGCTTTTCCGATAAAGGCTTCCAGACGTTTCGATGCGTCCGGTAATCCTTGCAGAAAGAAGCTGTAAACCGCCGCGTAGCGAATCGGTAGCTGAGCTGGGTTCAGATCCCAGCCCTGGTAATAGGCATGACGCAAAGAGTGCATAATGTTGTCGTAATGCAATTTCCATGCAGAATGCACCACAGCCGCGTTTTCAAGCTGTTGTTGCGTGGAAAGTTCGCCTTTGTGGGGACCGATCGGCATGACTGTGGTTGCACCATCACTGATCGTGATGCCGGTTCCCGCACAAGAAACCTGCAGAACATGACGTGCAAAATCGGAAGCAGGGTGGGTGTGTGTCTGGTAAGCTGCGGTAATATTGCAGGTGGCCGTGTAATCGTAGGTTCCGAAGATCGCCGAACGGCAACGACCACGAGCGGCGGCCGCTAATACCCGCACCTGATTGGAGCCATCAGCGTCAATGATCGCCTGCGTGGTCTCAATCATGATTTCCAGTTTGATGGATTGTGCTGCGTAACCGCATTTCTCTTCAATGATGTCCAATAGATCGGCCAGCGCCGATACCTGCTCAGGATGAGTGACCTTGGGCAGAGTGATAATAAAATTATCCGGCAATTTACTTGAGGTCAATTCCGCCAACCGCGTAAGGAATAAATCAAGAGTACGCACGGAACGGGCACGGCATTCTTCAGTGAAGGTTTTAATGCGAATACCAATAAAGGGCGGCAGGGTTTTTTCTTCCATGCCCTGGGCTACTTGCTCAGCGCTACGCACCGCGTCAGCGTCTTCTTCATCGTCTGGTCGGTTACCGTAGCCGTCTTCAAAATCGATGCGGCTATCTTCGATTGGCTCTCGTTCAAGTTTCTTCATCACCCGATCATAAACCGTATAGGCCAACCAGGCAGCCGGATTGGCTTCTTTCATTTGTGCTGGATTGGCTGCCACCGCTTCCCCGAGTTTAACCGCTTCTGCATGGGTCAGTGGTAACGATTCAAAGCCGTGGAGCTGAAGAATCCGGGCCAGGGAGCAAAAATCACCTGCATAGGTATTCAGCGCTTTGACAGCTAAACTACCCAGCTTTTGGGCTGCACCGGCTTTGAACAGGTTGGCACCGCCATAGACCGTATGAACCTGTTGGCGGTCTGACGAATCACCCGGATAAAGGCTGCTGTGAAGTTGATTGGAAGTCGCCAATTTGGCGAGGATGGTTTGGGTGTCTGAGTCGGATAGTGTCAATTTCATGCGTTACCCATGTCCTTAAACAGTCGAATTGAAAGGGTGCTAACGCCGAATTCAAGCAGAATCGCGGCCAAAATGCAGCGGGTTAGCGACAGAAAGCGGGTTTTTTGCGAGCGCCTATTTTAACGGCGCCCGACTTATATGGACAGATTATATAGTGGACGTGTAGTCACGACTATACAACGCAATGAATTGACTGTGTTAAAACGAAAGTAACGGCTGCAGATTGCCTGGTTTAAGGGCGACTTTTGGGTTTTGCCCGATCTTTGACACTGCGGGCCAGCTTCAGTTGGATTTTCAGATGGCCGTCAAGATCCTGTTGTTTATATTCCCATGCCGCACGCGCTTTATCGTGAGGCATTAGCAAAAAGCCCTTGTTCTGAACCGCATCGTGAATCATTTTGGCGATATCCTCTGCGCTTAATTCGTCAGAGTTGTCCATCAGCTTTGCTAGATTGTCGCTAGTGGATTCATCAGGGGATCGCATGGACTCGCCCAGATTGGTTTTAAAGAAGGAAGGGCACACGCAGGTCACGCCGATGCCGAAGGGTTCCAATTCGGCGACTAAGGTTTCAGACAACGAAACCACGGCGGCCTTGGATACGTTATAACTGCTCATTCCTGGAGGGTTCAACAAGCCAGCCATCGATGCGATGTTGACAATGTGGCCGCTGCCCTGTTCTTTCATTATCGGAACCGCCGCCTGACACCCCCGCAGTACGCCGAAGAAATTGATGTCCATTATCCATTGCCAATCTTCATTGCTAACCCAGTCGAACGGACCACCACCGGCGACACCGGCATTGTTCACCATGACATCCAGGCCGCCCCAGCGGTCAGTTACGGCATTTACGGCTGCTTGCAGATCGTCCGCTTTGGTGACGTCACAGCGTTGGAAAAACACCTCACCTTGAGTGCCAGTGGCGCTGAATGATTCGAGAGCCTGTTTGCCTCGTTCGTCGTTGACGTCAACGATACAGACGTGATGGCCCTGGGATAAGAAATAAGTCGCTAGTGATTTTCCCAGGCCGCTGGCCCCACCGGTGATTAGAACCCGTTTAGTTACAGAACGCTCCACGCTTACGTCTCCTGTTTAAGAATATGTGGTAGTGGTTGTTGAGATAACAGCACTTCAAGTGAATTCATGGTACGCCCAATCAGAAATTGTCGCTATTAGTCTGAGATTAGACAGGTCTTTGTCTTGAAAGGGGTTTAGTGCTTTGTTAGCTTCTATACTCCCACATTTAATGAGACGACGATGAATAAAATCCTTATAGGACTGCTAGGTTTTGGGTTAATTATGGCCAGTTGGCAAGGGTTTGCACAAACAACCGAGGTGATTTTTCAGGATACGAAAGTCGTAAAACAAGCAGAACAGGCCGATCGTCATTATATGTTACCCCTGGGGAGAGTGAAGCTGGATCGTGTCGCGGGACGAAATATCCCGGCTAAGTATAAACGCCTGCAAGGCCAGTTTTCGTCAACCGTATGGGAGCTTACCAGTGATGTTCCGCTGGAAGAAGCTGAGCAGCAAGTCCGATTGTTCCTTGAAAGCCCCCGTTACGAGATCCTGTTCGAATGTCAAAGCCGGGACTGCGGTGATAGCTTTTCCTGGGCTAATTCTGTTTTTGAGCAGCCGATTTTGTACGGCACTGACCGCAACCAATTTCTGTGGTCGGTCAAGGATGCCGGTAGTCGCCGTTATCACACCTTTTATTTGGTGCAGCGCCCCAATGGACGCAGGTACTTCTATGAAGAAATACTGTTTGTTCCGGAACTTGTGTTGGATGCCCATATTATCCGGGAACATTTACAAAGAGCTGGCAGAATCAACCTCGGTGAGCTGGTGGTCATGGACGGCAAGGCCGATGTTTCCGCTGTAATGGAACGAATTAAGCCTCACTTGGCACAGATAAAGCCTGAGCTGCTGGTGATTCACAGACACGGCAAAATGCTAGAGGTGGAGTTCAAGGCGGAGCTGGAAGCGGCATTGAAAAAAGCAGAATTGGATTCCGTTAGGGTTGAAGACGTAGGAAACCGGGCGCCTCAACCGGATGCAGCGGGACCTGCCTGGGTCGATTGGGTCAATGCGGATTGGGTTCCTTAGCCTCAAATGCCCCTCTGGTTTGAGCTGCTTATGATTTAAATGTATACAAGGCAGCCTTGAAAATGGGGAATCTTCGCTATAATTATCAAAGCCCATACACCTTGGTAAAATAGTGTAGATGCCCCATGAAACAGTCACTAGAAGCTGCTCAGCCCACCACTGTTATTGTTGCTACCGAACCAGCACAGGCACCTCGTAAAACCACTCATCCCAGCATTCTGCGTAAACAACGCATACGGACACTCGCAAGATCAAGAATGCGCTTGCGACGTTAAACGGCGGCTTCAGGTTGCCAGTTTGACAAGGGCGTTCGCCAACTCGGGCGCAACACTCTAAAATTCCCCATTCTATTTTTCAATCAGAGTGATCCGGGAGTGCCCCTCGTCCATGCCAAACCGCAATCTTTCAAAATTACATGGCACGTTATTGCTGTTAAATGAAGAGCAACAGTCATTCGCAGATGCTCAGATTCTGTTATTGCAGGCGATCCATGAATGCGGCTCTATTTCCAAGGCAGCTAAACAAATCGGCATTAGTTATAAAACAGCCTGGGATAGAATCGATGCGATGAATAATATGTCGGGTCAGCCCCTTGTGGTGCGATCGGTTGGCGGTGCGCAGGGCGGTGGTACTGCCTTAACGTCATTAGGTAAGCAAACTGTCGCCGGGTTCATTGCTGTGCAGGCGGAGCTGGATGCCTTTATCCAACGCATTGGTGCACAGTTGCATTCAATAGAAGATTTAGCGAATTTTGTCAGGAGTGGTTTTGTGAAAACCAGTGCCAGAAATCAGTTTCGCGGTGAAGTCAGTAAAATCACTTTCGGCGCCGTTAACTCAGAAGTAGACATCCGCATCAGCGAAACGCAATCTCTAGTTGCGATCATTACCAATGACAGTGCCAGTCAATTAGGTTTGGAGCAGGGGGCCGAAGTCATAGCGTTAGTGAAAGCCTCCTGGGTGCTACTCAGTCCGGATACGGATATTGTCACCAGTGCACGAAATAAATTAACAGGCACGGTGTCGCGCATTGCTCAAGGCGCAGTTAACTCTGATGTAACGTTGGATTTAGGTGGCGGGAAATCCGTCAGCGCCGTTATAACCAACACCAGCCTGAATGAGCTGGGGTTACGACAAGACGATCCGGCGTGCGCATTTTTCAAAGCATCCAGCGTCATTTTGATGGCCGATATTTAGCGGCTACCGAACAACAGCCACGGACTTTATTTGTGCCCACACTTTAACGCCTTTCTGCAATTCAAGATGATGCGCTGAGCGTTGGGTAATGCGAGCGATTAACGTTACCGATCCGACCTGCATCCAGACCAAGGCCATAGCGGGGTCTTTATCCTCGATAATCTGGGTAATGCGACCTTGAAGACGGTTCAGGATGCTGCTGTCCGAATGGTTATCAAGCGCCAGACTGATGTCTCTGGCTAGAATGCGAATACGGACAACCTGATCCTCCTCGTCACCTGCATCACGCACCCATAGGGTACCACCCGAGAAAGCGACTCGCGTTAGGTGCCACCGGCTATCTCGTTCGACCACTCTGGCTTCCACAATAATTCCAGTGTCAACGCCGCTGTGCAGGGTGAATTCAGATTGGGCAACCACTTCGGTAACGGGCCCGTGAGTGACTACCCGGCCTCGCTCCAACAGTACCAAGTGATCGGCCAGTTTGGTGACCTCATCAATGGAGTGGCTGACATACAATATGGGTAAATGAAATTCGGTGTGCAAGCGCTCAAGGTAGGGCATGATTTCCCGTTTGCGTGCCGGGTCCAGAGATGCCAATGGTTCATCCATCAGCAGCAGTTTTGGATTGATTAACAAAGCGCGTGCTATGGCAACACGTTGACGTTCACCACCGGAAAGCTGAGCGGGGTATTGCTGCAGAACAGGTTCCAGGTCCATCAATGCAACAACGCGATGGTATAGCACCATTGAACTGGAATCGTCTGCACGCTTGCGTGCGTATTCCAGGTTTTTTTTGGCAGTCAGGTGCGGGAATAAACTGGATTCCTGAAATACGTACCCCAGCGGGCGTTTATGAGTAGGCATTGTTGAACTGCCATCTTGCCAATGCATTCCGTTCACAATCAACTTGGCGTGGGGAACGGGAATCAAACCCGCTATGCATCGCAATAAGGTCGTCTTCCCGGAACCGGACGGCCCGAAAATGGCGGTGATACCCTGGGCAGGGAGGGTAAGCTTCACGTCAAGGTTGAATCCCCGCTCGGCTGAAGATGCATATTTCATTCTGAAGTCCAATTCAATGCTCACAGACCGAGCCTCATAACGGCGCCGTACTTTTTACCCGGAAACAGATAGAGCCCAAGCAAGATTAGAAATGAAAACAAAATCATGGCACCGGAAAGCCAATGCGCCTGGGCATAATCCAGTACTTCCACGTGGTCGTATATCTGCACCGATACCACACGGGTTTGACCCGGTATGTTGCCACCCAGCATCAGCACCACACCGAATTCTCCCACGGTGTGAGCAAAGCCCAAAATGGCTGCAGTGATAAACCCGGGTTTGGCCAACGGCACGACAACAGTGAAGAAACGGTCAACCGGACCCGCACGCAGGGTTGCGGCCACTTCAAGCGGGCGGTTTCCCATTGCTTCTAACGCGTTTTGAATCGGCTGAACAACAAAAGGCAGGGAGTAAATAAGGGATCCCACCACCAGCCCCCAAAAGGTGAACGGCAGCGTGCCCAAACCAAGGCTTTGGGTGAGACGACCCACAGCGCCCTCCGGCCCCATTAGAATGAGTAAATAAAAACCCAGCACCGTAGGCGGTAACACCAGCGGCAATGCCACCACAGCACCGACGGGGCCTTTCCACCAGGAGCGGGTTCGTGCCAGCCACCAGGCAAGCGGTGTGCCCAGAATCAGAAGCAATATCGTCACCGTTGTGGCAAGTCGGAACGTTAAACCAATGGCTTCTAAATCCTGCGCTGTAAATCCCATCGAAATTACTCAATCGCCTGTTGATAGCCATAGGAACGCATTATCGCTCTGGCGGTGTCTGTTTTCATAAAGCCCATGAACGCCTTTATTGCTTGGCTGTCTTTGCCTTTACGTAAAATCACCGCATCCTGACTAATCGGGCTGTGCAGGTGGTTGGGGATGATCCAGCCTGAGCCGCGCTGTATTTTGCCGTCTTTATAGATTTGCGATAGAGCCACAAAGCCGAGATCGGCATTGCCGGTTGCAATGAACTGGAATGTTTGCGCAATATTTTCCCCCATTACCCATTTGATATTGCTTTGTCGCTGGACATTCAAGCGTTGCAATACTTCCATAGCCGCTACGCCATAGGGTGCAAAGCGGGGGTTGGCCAACGCCAGGGTCCGGTATTGACGCTGAACCAGAATTTGCCCTTGGGGATCAACAACTCCCGCTTCTTTTGACCATAAGGCCAGTACACCGAGTGCGTAGGTGAAGCGGGAATCTGCCGGGGCTAAATGCGCTTTTACCAGCGCTTCCGGCTTGTCTTGGTCGGCAGAGAAAAAGGCCTGGAACGGGGCACCATTTCTGATTTGGGCAAATAGCTTTCCTGACGAGCCGAAGGATAAGCGGACAGTATGCCCGTACTGTGTTTCAAAGCGGCTCACTATGTCCGGCATGACGTTTGCGAAATTCGAGGCGACAGCAATGAGGATGGTATCGGTGGGACGGTTGTTTTGGTTGGGAGCTGCACTGAGGTTGGTTGTCTCTGCGATACTCGAGTTACTGCCTACCAGCATCAGCAGTAGCATTAACAGCTTGCTTAGGCGACGGTATGAGTCTGCTCGCATGGGCCAGGTTCCGGCGGGATGGGGAATGATTCAGTCCTGAATTGATGCGTTATATAGCAAAGTATATAACGCTTGTCCATCACAGGAAACCGCCTGTTTGAATAGAACACTAGAGAATCCCCCATGAAATCAAGTAACATTCGGACGTTTAGCAGCGGAACCCATCCCTGAATCCTTACAGGAACCCTCACAGGAACCCCCAAATCATGACAATTAACCCCATCCGTGGCGATCTGATTAATCTGGAAGAAGCGCTTCAGGAACTTCATACGATCCGGGATTTCCTGCGTTGGTCGGTCAGCCTTTTCAACGAGCATCAGGTGGTGCAGGGACACGGTTATGCGGATGCCTGGGATGAGGCGGTCGCACTGGTGTTACACGCATTGCACTTGCCCTGGGATATCGACACACGGATTCAGGATGCCCGTTTGCTCACCAGTGAGAAAGAAGCGGTTTGCGCATTGTTGGAAAAGCGCGTGGTGGAGCGCATTCCCACAGCGTATCTGACTGGCACCGGTTGGTTTGCCGAAATCCCTTTTAAAGTGGATCAACGTGTGTTGATTCCCCGTTCACCTATCGCTGAATTGATAGAGAAACAATTCGCTCCCTGGGTTGACCCGGATCAGGTGGATGTGATCCTGGATATGTGCGCAGGTAGCGGGTGTATCGGCATCGCATGCGCGCATTATTTTCCGCAAGCGTTGGTGGACTGTGTGGATCTGAGTGAGGATGCCTTGGATGTGGCAGAGCAAAATGTGTTGTCTTTGGGTGTCGAACATCAGGTCAATGTGATTTATTCCGATCTTTTCGAAGCATTGGAAGGGCGTACCTACGATATTATCGTGTCTAACCCGCCCTATGTCGATAAAGCCGATATGGACTCGCTACCAGATGAGTTTCATCACGAACCACGCATGGGGTTGGAAGCGGGTAATGATGGCCTGGATATCGTGCGGCGTATGTTGCCGGAACTGTCGCGACATCTGAATCCGGGTGGCATCGTGGTGATTGAAGTAGGTAACTCCTGGGAAGCATTGGAAGTCCTGTATGAAAACGTCGCCTTTACCTGGCTGGAGTTCGAGCGGGGCGGTCACGGTGTTTTTCTATTGACGAAAGAAGAAATTGACCATCAGCAAGCTGAGTTTGTGCTTTAAATATAAAGCATAACCAATTGTTTTAAAAGCCCCTTCGAGTGGCGATCACCAGCGAAATTCAGTTTCGCATGTCGTGACAATGGCAGGTATAATGTGCTCCCTTTTTTGTTCCATTCACTGTAAATCAGGTAACCATAAGAGTTCACTCTATGTCGGGTAATACGTTCGGTAAACTGTTCACTGTCACCACCTTTGGCGAAAGCCACGGTATAGCGCTGGGTTGCATTGTGGATGGTTGCCCCCCGGGACTTGAACTCAGTGAAGCCGATCTGCAGATCGATCTGGATCGGCGCAAACCCGGCACCTCAAAGTACGCGACACAGCGTCGTGAGGACGACGAAGTGCAAATCCTGTCCGGGGTGTTTGAAGGCAAAACCACCGGCACGTCAATTGGTTTACTGATCCGCAATAAAGACCAGAAATCCAAAGATTACTCCGAAATAAAAGACAAATTCCGGCCCGCCCATGCTGACTATACCTACCACCAAAAATACGGGGTGCGGGACTATCGTGGTGGTGGTCGATCCTCCGCCCGGGAAACCGCGATGCGGGTGGCTGCTGGTGCCATTGCAAAAAAGTACCTCAAGCAGCGTTTCGGAATCGAAGTGCGCGGTTATGTGTCCCAGATTGGTGATATCAAGCCTACTTCTTTTGATTGGGATGCGGTCCCGCAAAATCCGTTTTTCTGCCCGGATCAGAGCGTTGTGCCGCAAATGGAAGCCCTGATCGACCAGTTGCGGCGCGATGGCAGCTCAATCGGCGCCAAAGTGACCGTGGTAGCGACGGGAATGATGCCGGGGTTAGGTGAACCGATTTTCGATCGTCTGGATGCCGAACTGGCGCACGCCCTGATGAGCATAAACGCGGTTAAAGGCGTTGAGATCGGGGCCGGGTTCGACGTTGTGACTCAGCGCGGTGAACAGCATCGCGATGAGCTTACCCCAGACGGTTTCGAATCCAACAATGCGGGCGGTATTTTGGGCGGTATCTCGTCAGGGCAGGATATTATCGCCCATATTGCCTTAAAGCCGACTTCGAGCCTGCGGATTCCAGGCAAAAGTATCGATACGGACGGCAATCCCGTGGAGGTAGTGACCCTCGGGCGACACGACCCCTGCGTTGGGGTACGTGCTACGCCCATCGCCGAAGCCATGATGGCGTTGGTGTTGATGGATCACGCCCTAAGGCATCGCGGCCAGAACGCCGATGTAGAGACCCATACACCACAGCTTGCCGGCTCTGCTCGCATTAAGGAGCAAGAGTAGGTAGTGATCGCGGGTGTTCAGCCGGAAGCCAGCGTTCAGAGCGTTCCTTATTGGCGCTTGTCTTCATTCTATTTCTATTATTTTGGGTTACTTGGGGCCTTGCTACCGTTCCTGGGTCTCTATTTGCAGGAACAAGGTTTTTCCTTGTCGGAAATCGGGCAGCTCAGCGCTACGATCGTCGGTACGAAGCTGTTAGCACCGAATATTTGGGGATGGCTGGCAGATTATACCGGTAGACGCATACAGATTATCAGGCTTGGTTCGGTACTGTCGCTGATGATCTTTGCCGGTATCTTTCTTCATCCCGGTTTCTGGGGGATGGCGTTGGTGCTGTGTGGCTTCAGCTTCTTTTGGAATGCCGTTATGCCGCAATTTGAAGTGGTCACTTTGCGGCACCTGGATCGGCAGACTGATCAGTACAGCCGAATACGATTATGGGGCTCGGTTGGTTTTGTTGCCGCGGTGGTCGGATTAGGTTGGTATTTCGAGCACGAAAGCATCGCCCGTTTACCGATAATTCTGTTTATCCTGCTGGCTTTGATCGCCGTATCCAGTTTTGCCATTTCGTCACCGGTAACGGCGGCGGCAAGCAAAGGCAGCCTTGCGGTGTTTATTGCACAATTGAAATCACCTCAGGTCATTTTGTTCTTTAGCATTTGCTTGTTATTGCAGATTTCTCACGGCCCCTATTACACCTTTTTTTCTATCTTCTTGCAGGATCATGGTTATAGCAAGACCGCAATAGGCTGGCTTTGGGCGCTTGGTGTTGTCGCTGAAATAGGGGTTTTTCTGGTAGCCCACCGGCTGTTTAGCTGGTTCGATGTGCGCACGCTGGCTGTGAGTTGCCTGCTGATAGGGGCCCTACGATGGTGGCTGACCGGTGCCTATCCCCAGTCGTTGGCTCTCATTTTGCTGGCACAACTCGGGCATGCTGCCACTTTCGGGGTGTTTCATGCGATCGCTATTCATCTGATCCATCGTTATTTTAACGCCCAGGCCTCGGGGCAAGGGCAGGCCATGTATAGCTCGTTCAGTTTTGGCTTGGGTGGCGCTCTGGGTGCGTATTTTTCCGGAATGATTGTTGAAAACTGGGGTGGTTCCATGGCTTACTTTATGGCAGCAGGAATTGCGCTGGTGGCCGGACTGCTGGCATTGGGTCTGACATCACCGAGGCAGGGCGGTGGCAAAAGTGAGACCTTAACCTGACTTCAACTTTTATCAATTGACACAGTACATCAATTCAGAAGGTAAGTAATGGCTGATATTCAGCAATTGAAACACGACGTAATCGAAATCGGCCGCTGGGTTGATTCCCGTAACTGGTGCCCGGCGACCAGTGGTAATCTATCGGCGAAAATTGACGAGTCCCGGATTCTGATTACGGTCTCGGGTCATGCGAAAGGCGCGTTAACTGAGCAGGATTTAATGGAAGTTGATGCCGAAGGTCAGCCCTTTAATAATGAAAAACAACCTTCAGCAGAAACACTGCTTCATGCGCTGATTTATGGTCATGATCCCCAAGCCGGCTATGTTATACACACCCACTCAATATTCGGAACCGTTTTTAGCCGTGCTATCTGGCAGGGCGAAATCCGCTTCAAAAACTATGAAATGCAAAAAGCGTTTCGTGGTGTTACCAGCCACGAGCAGGAAGTGGTGGTGCCTGTTTTCGCCAATAGTCAGGATATGATGGCGTTGGCCAAAGAGGTCAACGCCTACTTGACCCAAAAACCCGTATGCCCGGCTTTTATTCTTGCGGGGCACGGCATTTATACCTGGGGGAATACCGTTGCAGAGGTTCGTCGTCATAGCGAAGCAATGGAGTTTCTAATGGAGTGTGAGTATCAAAGTTGCCTGTTGTTAAAATGAGGGAAACACAATGAGCAAATTGTATGTGTTTAACGATATCCATGCCGCACAGGCTGATAGAGTTACAGAAGATCAGAGCGAAATTGCCAGAATACTCGAACAAAAAGGCATTGGTTTTGAACAGTGGGAAACGGATTTTGAGGTGACTGCGGATTCCACCAGCGATGATATTTTGCAAGCCTACTCTGGCTCTATAGAGCGCCTGCAGAAAGAAGGTGGCTATGAAACAGCGGATGTTATTAATATGACGCCGGATCATCCGCAAAAAAATGAGTTGCGCAATAAGTTTCTTGAAGAACACATCCATACAGAAGACGAAGTACGTTTTTTTGTAAAGGGAGATGGGCTGTTTTATTTGCACCTAGATGATGGTGTTTATGCTATTCAATGCTGTCAAAACGATTTGATTCGGGTTCCGGCCAACACCCGTCACTGGTTTGATATGGGAGGCAGCCCGAATTTTACGGCCGTCCGCCTGTTCACCAATGTCGATGGTTGGGTCGCAAAATTCACCGGCGAAAAAATCGCAAATGAATTTCCGCGCTACGAAGCCTTAACCAAGTAGTCATCATCTCACTCACCGGACAGCAGAATGATCAAAGCCATAGTTACGGATATCGAAGGCACAACGACCAGCATTTCATTTGTAGCGGACGTCTTGTTTCCCTATGCCAGGGCAAGGATGGCAGATTTTATAATTGAACATCAGGGCGAGCCTGAAGTAGCCAGACAGATTGAGGCTGTCCGCTCCGAAATTAACAACGCCGATGCCAGCGTGCAGGAAGTGATAGACACCCTGATTGGCTGGATTGATCAGGATCAGAAAATAACGCCGTTAAAGTCACTGCAGGGCATGATTTGGCAATCCGGCTATGAGTCAGGTGAACTCACCGGCCACCTGTATCCAGAAGTAGCGGCTTGTCTGGCGCATTGGAAGAATCAGGGTATCCACCTAAGCGTATATTCATCCGGCTCCGAGGCGGCCCAAAAACTGCTGTTCGGAAACAGCGTAGCAGGGGATTTGACACCCTTGTTCGAACATTTTTTTGATACCAGGATTGGCGGCAAACGCGAACCAGAATCTTACCGGCACATTCAGCAACAGCTCAAGTATGCAGCAGACGAAATCCTGTTCCTTTCGGATATAGTGGAGGAGCTAGACGCTGCCGCCGCCGCAGGGATCAATACACTGGCACTGAACCGTGATCACAAGTCCCTCGATCTTGGCGAGCATACCCAGATCTCGGGGTTCGATGAAATTACCTTGTGATTAAAAAACTGTTCGTCTATGGCACTTTGCAATTGCCGGAAATTACTCAGAGGGTGGTTGGTTGTGAGTTCGAGACGCTACCTGCGGTGTTGAGTGGCTATCGCTGCGGTTTGGTGCAGCGGGCTGATTTTCCGGGTATTGTGCCCTGTGCCGAATCGGTGGTGAAGGGGGCGCTTTTGCACGACCTGTCGCCGCAGCAAATCGCGCGTCTGGACCGTTACGAAGGCGAACTTTATCAACGTATACAGGTTCACGTGAAGGTCGACGCAGAGTTCCAGTTAGCCTGGGTTTATAGCATCGTTCCCTGGGCGCGGGGCAGGGTAAGCAAAATACCCTGGTCCATTGGTTGGTATCGCACACAAAGCAGAAAGCCCCGCCTAACCTATCGATAGTTTGATTGTCCCTCCGAGCTTTGTTCTGCCTGAGTGATTAAATCCAAAATGGCACGCGCCGCATTCGATAACGAGTGTTTTTCGTGATAAACCACCCCGAGGGTTCTTTCAAGTTGTACCCCTTTCACGTTGAACGGCGTAACGGTTTCGTCGAGCATGGTTTTGGGTAACACCGTCCAGCCTAACCCAATTGAGGTCATCATTTTGATGGTCTCAAGATAATTGGTAGAAATAGGCACATCAATGCGTAATTTTTTTTGCTGGAACAAAGATTCTACGATTCGACGGGTGAAGGTTGTCATGCTCGGGAGGATCGCAGGATGGTTGGTTAGTTGCTCAAGGTCTTTAAGGGTTTCTCCTGCCAGGGGATGTTCCAACCCGACCATAAATACTAATTGGTCCTGCCAGATAGCACGGGTTCTCACATTCGAATGTTGGTCCGGCGGTAGAGTAACAATTCCTAATTCCAGTTTCCCCTGGGTGACCAGGTCAAACGCCAATTCAGAATCAATAAATTGAATATCCAGAAACACTTGTGGGTAGCGTTGCGTAAACCGCTTCAGAATAGGGGGCAGGCGGTGCAATCCAATATGGTGGGATGTCCCTATTTTCAACGTGCCACTGACCTCGCCATTGAGGTTGGAGAGTGAGCGTCGCATATCGTCCATTTCCAGCAAGATCCGGTTTGCTCTGGGCAACAGGTCACGCCCGGCTTCGGTCAGCGCCACTTGTCTGCCGATACGATCAAATAGCTGGCAGCCAAGTGTAATTTCGAGCTGATTGATGCGTTTGCTCACGGCGGGTTGAGTCAGGTGCAATTGCAGAGCCGCTTGTGAGAAGGAACCGAGTTCGGCAACGGCGATAAAGGCTTTCAGTTCGGCTATCTCCATAGCGTGTTCCTCGTCAAAAGCGTTTAGCAAGAAAGACGCTAGCTGAAGCATCCATTCCAAATAGTAATCCAATTTATAAAAAATATGAATTTGTTTTATGGCGCTCTGAGTATTAGCATTACCTGGAGAGTGAGAACCAGACTAAATTCTGGACTTTATATCAATACAATCGGAGAGAGGACACCACCATGACAGGTAAAACCCTGTATGACAAGTTGTGGGATGCCCATGTTGTCAAACAACGAGAAGACGGCACAGCACTGATTTATATTGATCGTCAGTTGTTGCACGAAGTCACGTCACCGCAGGCGTTTGAAGGTTTGCGGCTTGCCGGACGCAGGCCTTGGCGTATTGATGCCAACATAGCCACCCCGGATCATAATGTACCGACCATGAATCGCAGCGGTCCGATTGAAGACGAAGTATCCCGCATTCAGGTGCAGACATTAGACGATAATTGCGATGAATTCGGTATTGTCGAATTCAAAATGAATGACCACCGGCAAGGGATTGTTCATGTGGTTGGTCCGGAGCAGGGTGCAACCTTACCTGGTATGACAATCGTATGCGGAGATTCTCATACAGCGACTCATGGCGCCTTTGGAGCGCTGGCACACGGTATCGGCACTTCCGAAGTTGAGCATGTGATGGCAACTCAATGCCTGATTCAGAAGAAAATGAAAAGCATGCAGATCAGGGTAAACGGTCAATTGGGGCAGGGTGTCACGGCTAAGGATGTGGTGCTGGCCATTATCGCTAAAATAGGCACCGCCGGCGGCACGGGCTACGCCATTGAATTTGCCGGTACGGTGCTGGAGTCGCTCTCTATGGAGGGTCGCATGACCATCTGTAACATGGCGATCGAAGCAGGTGCTCGCGCCGGTATGGTGGCCGTGGACGATAAAACCATTGATTATTTCCGAGGGCGACCTTATGCGCCCAAGGGTGACCAGTGGGAGCGCGCAGTGGATTACTGGAAAACCCTGAAAAGTGATCCGGGTGCCCAGTTTGATGCGGTGGTTGAGTTGGACGGGGCTGCTATTCGGCCTCAGGTTAGCTGGGGTACGTCTCCTGAAATGGTGGTTGCCATTGATGAAGCCTTGCCTGATCCCGATGTGGAATCGGATCCGGTTAAAGCGGATGGTATGCGCCGTGCGTATCAATACATGGGATTAAAGCCCGGTATCACAATGGCTGATGTTGTGCCTGACCGTGTTTTTATCGGCTCTTGTACTAATTCCCGTATCGAAGACTTGCGCGCAGCGGCGGCGGTAGCCAAGGGCCGTAAAGTGTCCGGCAAAGTGAAGCAGGCCATGGTGGTGCCCGGTTCTGGCTTGGTTAAGCAACAGGCGGAAGATGAAGGTCTCGATCAAATCTTTATTGCGGCGGGTTTTGAGTGGCGTGAACCGGGTTGTTCTATGTGTCTGGCCATGAATGCAGACCGTTTGGGCGATGGTGAGCATTGCGCGTCCACGTCCAACCGCAACTTTGAAGGCAGACAGGGATACGGCGGGCGCACGCACCTGGTCAGTCCTGCAATGGCAGCAGCAGCGGCCATCGCCGGTCATTTTGTCGACATCCGTACTTTCAACGGTTAATCACAGGAGCACTAGAATGGAAAAGTACACTTTGTTCGAAGGCATTGTGGCACCCTTAGACCGGGCAAATGTCGATACGGATTTGATTATCCCAAAACAGTTTTTGAAATCCATTAAACGCACTGGTTTTGGACCTAATCTGTTCGATGAATTACGTTATCTTGATGAAGGCCAGCCTGGGCAGGATTGTGCCGGAAGACCGATTAATACTGATTTCGTACTCAATAAACCGCGCTATAAAAATGCCGGCATTTTATTGGCAAGGCGCAATTTCGGTTGCGGTTCGAGCCGGGAACATGCGCCCTGGGCGTTAACGGATTTCGGATTTCGCACGGTTCTGGCCCCTAGCTTTGCCGATATATTCTTTAACAATAGTTTTAAGAACGGTTTGTTACCTATTGTACTGGAAGAACATATAATTGATCAGCTGTTTGCCGAGGTGGAAGCGAATGAGGGCTATAAGCTGACCATAGACCTGGCCAATCAGATCATTATCAAAGCGGGTGGCGAACAGATTCCCTTTGAAGTGGATCCATTCCGCAAGCATTGTCTGCTCGAAGGCCTGGACGACATCGGCCTGACCCTGCAAGACGCAGATACCATTAAAGAATACGAAGCCCAGCGCCGCAGCGATGCGCCCTGGCTATTCGATGCCATTAAATAATCTTTAAATTATTAGTTACAGGTGTACAGGTTCAATGTCTAAGAAAATTCTGATTTTGCCCGGCGATGGTATCGGTCCCGAAATTATGGAACAGGCCGTTGCCGTGCTCAATTACCTGAACCAAGCAGATAACCTCGGGCTGGAGCTGGAACAGGCCCTGGTGGGTGGTGCTGCGATTGATGCTACCGGTGGACCGCTTCCGACGGAAACCCTTGCGATGGCCAAGGCAGCGGATGCAATTCTGTTCGGTGCCATAGGCGGTCCGCAATGGGAGTCGCTGGATATGGCTATCCGGCCGGAAAAAGGCCTGTTGGGCTTACGCTCCAATCTGGAATTGTTCGGTAATCTAAGGCCCGCAATACTTTATCCCCAGTTAGTCGAAGCCTCCAGCCTAAAGCCTGATCTGGTATCTGGCCTGGATATTGTGATAGTGCGTGAACTCACCGGTGGGATTTACTTTGGTCAACCTCGCGGAATCCGTACGTTGGAGAATGGCGAACGGCAGGGTTTCAACACCTACGTCTATTCCGAGTCGGAAATAAAACGCATAGGGCGGCTCGCATTTGAGACCGCCATGAAACGCAACAAAAAACTGTGCAGTGTTGATAAGGCCAATGTGCTTGAAGTGACCGAGCTTTGGCGTGAGGTCATTACCGATCTCGGCAAAGAGTATCCTGAGGTGGAGCTAAGTCACATGTATGTGGATAACGCAGCCATGCAGCTAATCAGGGCACCAAAACAGTTTGATGTTATCGTTACCGGCAATATGTTCGGCGATATACTGTCCGACGCGGCGGCCATGTTGACCGGATCCATCGGTATGCTGCCCTCAGCATCCCTGGACCAAAACAGCAAGGGCATGTACGAGCCCTGTCACGGTTCTGCGCCGGATATTGCCGGAAAAGGCTTGGCTAACCCCTTAGCAACGTTGTTATCCGCTGCTATGATGCTGCGCTACTCACTTAATTTGGACGCTGCTGCAGTTCGTATAGAACAGGCAGTAAATACGGTGCTTGAGCAAGGTTACCGGACCGCCGATATTGCAACCGGGACGGACCAGAAGGTGAGCACAGCAGAAATGGGGGCCGCAGTACTCAACGCTCTCAACGCACAAAATTGATTTTAAGAGTAAGTAAACCATGACTAAAACTTATGATGTAGCTGTCGTTGGCGCCACCGGTGCTGTCGGCGAGACAATGATCCGGGTTCTTGAAGAACGAAATTTTCCGGTGGGTACTTTATATGCGCTGGCCAGCGAGCGCTCGGAAGGGAAAGTCGTTCAGTTCAAAGGCAAGAATGTGCGGGTGCAAAACCTGGCGAACTTTGATTTCTCCAAAGTACAAATTGGCTTGTTCTCTGCGGGTGGTTCCATCTCTGCAGAGTTTGCGCCGAAAGCGGCGGCGGCCGGGTGTGTTGTTATCGACAATACCTCACACTATCGCTATGAAGACGATATTCCGTTGGTCGTACCGGAAGTGAATCCGGAGAAAATTGCGCAATACAAAACCCGCGGCATTATTGCCAACCCAAATTGCTCGACCATCCAGATGATGGTTGCGCTGAAGCCGATATACGATGCAGTCGGCATTGAACGCATTAATGTGGCAACCTATCAGGCGGTTTCCGGTACCGGAAAAGAAGCCATCGAGGAACTGGCGGTCCAGACACGTAATCTGTTGAACGGACAAGCCGCAACGGCGAGCGTGTATCCAAAGCAAATAGCGTTCAACGCGTTGCCGCAAATCGATGTGTTTCAGGAAAACGGTTACACCAAAGAAGAAATGAAAATGGTGTGGGAGACGAAAAAAATTCTGGGGGATGACGCCATCCAGGTCAACCCGACTTGCGTTCGTATTCCGGTGTTCTATGGTCATTCAGAGGCCGTGCATATTGAAACCCGCGATAAGATTTCGGCGGCGGCGGTGCGTGAACTGTTAGAAAAGGCACCCGGCGTGCAGGTGATGGATGCGCTCGAAGCGGGCGGCTATCCTACAGCGGTAACGGAAGCGACTGATAATGATGAAACTTTTGTCGGCCGCATACGGGAAGATATTTCTCATCCCAGAGGCATCGATATGTGGGTTGTAGCGGACAATGTTCGCAAAGGTGCTGCAACAAATAGTGTTCAGATTGCCGAAAAGTTGATAAAAGACTACATATAATTGATACTTACCTCCATCTTGTCAGGTTGGTTCTAGTTTAATCAGCTAACTCCGTCACGATTATTCGAGAATTTGCCTGACAACCATAAATTGAAAGCTATCCTTATTAGGGGGTAGCTTCTGATTTTGCAGGGCTCTCCTAAGCTTGTTATAAAGTAAGCTGTGAAACAAATTTCATAAAATCAATAGGATGGCTATGCTGTCCAGTGGTCGAATTGAGCAAAGGATTAGATGAATGGTTCGTAAACTTGCCGCTGCAATGCTTGGTGTCGGTGTCTTTATTCCCGGATTGGCAAACGCACTGGGTTTGGGTGAAATCAAACTCAATTCTGCTCTGAGTGAACCCCTGGATGCAGAAATCGAATTAGTGCAGGTTCGGGAGCTCACCTCGACAGAAATTTTACCTACGCTGGCCAACGAAAACGATTTTGCCAATTCTCACATTGAGCGTTATCACTTTCTCACGGATCTGAAGTTCAAAGTGGTCGTGAACGAAAAGGGCAAATCGGTCATCCGGATCAGTTCCAGCAAACCGGTTAAAGAACCTTTCCTGAATTTTCTAGTAGAAGTGAACTGGCCTGCAGGCCGCTTGTTGAGAGAATACACGCTCCTGCTGGACCCGCCTGTTTATAGCTCTCAAACAGCGGCGCCGGTCACGCAGCCAACCCGCGCAGCGACCGCCACTAAATCAGTACCAAGTTACGAAGCGGCAGACCAACAGCAAACCTACAGCAGCGGCACCTACGCGCAAAATTCTTCCGGCGGTTCCCCCCAGGTAGAAACCCACACCATTGGCAGCAATGACAGTTTGTGGGCAATTGCCACTGATATGAAGCCATCGGATAAAGTCAATATTCAGCAAACCATGATGGCGATCCAGCGAATCAACCCGGACGCCTTCATCGACAACAACATTAACCTGCTTAAGAAAGGCCAGGTGTTGCGTGCCCCCACGGAAGAGGAGGCGATGTCGCTCACAAGCCGGGAAGCCATTGCTATGGCTGGAGAGCAAAACCGTTTGTGGCGCGAAAAGCTGGCCAACCGAGGTATTACAACAGAGGCAGATACCCGGCAAGTCGATCTGAGTGGACGCAGTGTGACCCGGGAGCAGGAGCCTGCCCCCTCCGATGAATCTGCGCGACTAAAACTGGTTTCAGGTGCTGATGGCGGTGCCGGGTCAGGGCAAAGCGGAAGCGGAACAGCCGAAAATGGCAACCTGCGTAACGATCTTGCCGTGGCTGAAGAAAATATTGATAAGTTCAAGCTGGAAAAAGAAGAACTTCAGCTGCGCGTGAATGATTTGGAAGATCAGCTGGACACTTCAGAAAAGGTACTCACGCTCAAAGACGAACAAATTGCTGCGCTGCAAGCCAAGCTGCGGGAGCTTGAGCAACAGCAAGCGGCAGAAGCGGCAGAAGCCGATGCTGACACCGGTGTCGAAACACCCCCTATGGTCGTCGACGACGCCATGGAACCGGTACCAGAAGAAATTATTGAAGAAGAGGTAGTGACCGAAGAGGAAGTTGATTACAACTACCAGGACGAAGTCGTTGCCGACGCGGATACCTCTGAAGAAGAGCAGGATTCCGCTACAGCGGAACCCGAAGTTGAACCCGAGTCCGAAGAGATTTCGGCCGTGGGCGTAATAATGGAGGAGCCTGCTGAGCAGCAACCCCAACCGATTCCTGAACCGGTTGCGGAAAACCCGGGTATTTTGCAACAACTAATGCAAAACCCGCTTTATCTGGCTGCCGGTGGTGGCGCCATCGTACTGTTAATTTTGCTCGGTTTGATTGCACTGCGTAAAAAGCAGGGTGATGACGAGTTGGAAGAGGACATGGTCGAAGACTTCCAGCTGCCGGACTCGCAAGACGACGCCATGTTGCAGTTGGATTCAGTGGATCTGGATTCGGATGATGATTTTGAAGAGGCAGTGGAGGCCAGCGCCGATGAAGAAACGGTGGCTCAAACCAGCGATGTAATCGGCGAAGCTGATATTTATATTGCCTATGGTCGATTCCCGCAGGCCATCGAAATGCTGGAGAATGCTGCGGTTAAAGAGCCTAACAGATCGGATATCCGGCTTAAGCTATGTGAAGTTTGCGCTGAAGCGAACGAGCCTGACACCTTTATGACGCACTACGCTGCGATCCAATCGCTCGGAGATGCTTCTGACCTGGCAAAAGCGAACGAATTAAAAGCGAAAATTAATCTGGATGATGGCGCGCCCATTGCGGAAGAAACCGATTCGTTTGAATCGTTCGATTCCGATTTATCCGGTTCCGACTTTGAAGCTTCGGACTTTGAAACTTCCGACTTTGAAACTTCAGAGTTTGATCGTCCGGTTTCTGATGTGCAGGACGACGATGACACCGTTATTCTGTCGGCGCCGGACCTGGCAGAGTCTTCAGCTCCTGATGCGCCGGATTCTTTCGATTTTGATATCAGTGAATCTGACGCGCCAAACGATGTAACCGCAGAGTCCGAAACCGATCTTGACTTTGATTTGGATGAGCTTAGAGACGCCGATTCAGCGCTTGACTCTGATGCCGCATCCACCACTACCGACGAAGTTGCTGGTCTCGATTTCGATCTGAATCTTGAATTAGAGGACGAGGCTAATTCAGCATCGGAGTTGCCTGTAGCCGACGCGACGGACGACACCACAATGGATTTCGATACCGATTTCTCATTGGATGATGTGCCGGACTCCGGCAGTAATGAGGAAACTCCTCCGTTGGATAGCAGCCTGGAGTTTGACGGTTCTGGTAGCCTGGACGAGGTGCCGGACGCAACGGCTCCCGAAACGCCGCTAGCGGGTGATGACTCTGCAATGGATTTCGATCTGGATTTTGACAGTTCGGAATCTGCACCCGAAGTACCCACGGTTGAGCCTGATTCGCTGTTGGATTCCTTTGAAGCACCCGCAGACGCAGATGACGACGAGCCTCTGATCGACTCGCAATCGGCTGCGCAGCTTGCAGACGAATTGGATTTGGATCTCGACGGAGACTTTTTGTCCACCAGCTCAACTGATAGTGTGGTGACCGAGTCTGATGACTTTGGGGCAGATGATTTTGTCGATGAGCTGCCGGCGTCTTCTGATACATCGGGCCTGGAATTGCCGCCTGCGGCCAATGACATGGCTGACTCCGGAGACGACCTGGATTTCCTGTCCGACGAAGACGAAGCTTCTACCAAGCTCGATCTGGCCCGTGCCTATATTGATATGGGTGATAGAGAGGGTGCAAAGGATATTCTTGACGAGGTGATGATTGAAGGTAATGACAGTCAGAAGCAAGAGGCGAAGGACCTTCTCATTCGCCTGGAGTCTTGATCCTAAACATCAGAAAACGTAACATCCGCAAAAGAGGGCCCAACCGGCCCTCTTTTTTTATTCCACCGATTATGTACAGCCTGTTCAGGATTATGTGAGAAATAAGACATGAGAGTGGCCATGGGTGTGGAGTACGATGGCAGTCACTTTCATGGCTGGCAGCGTCAGAAGCACCAAACAGAAACAGTCCAGGAGAAACTGGAAACGGCGCTGAGTAAAGTGGCCAATCATCCGGTCAGGGTAATTTGTGCCGGCCGAACTGATACCGGAGTCCATGGCGTCGGTCAGGTGGTTCATTTTGATACCGAGGCTGTTCGAAGTGATAAAGGCTGGGTATTCGGCTGTAATACTCAGCTGCCCGATAGTGTCTCCGTGCGTTGGGCAAAGCCGGTTTCTAATGAATTCCATGCGCGCTTCTCTGCACAGGCCAGAAGCTATCGCTACGTCATTTTTAACGATCCCCTGCGACCGGCGCTGGGCATCAACCATCTGACCTGGCAATATTTGCCTCTGGATGCCGAGAGAATGCACCACACCGCGCAGATCCTGGTCGGCAAACACGACTTCAGCTCTTTCCAGGCGCAAGGCTGTCAGGCGAAATCCCCGGTCCGTACGGTGCATCATCTGAATATTCGGACCAAAGGTTCATTAGTCATTATGGACATCAAAGCGAATGCGTTTTTGCAGCATATGGTGAGGAACGTTGCCGGGGTGTTGATGGCCGTTGGTAGTGGTAAGCAACCGGTGAGTTGGGTTGAGGAAGTATTAAATCATCGCAACCGTACGTTGGGTGGCGTCACTGCGTCTCCAGCGGGGCTTTATTTTATGAACGTGGATTATCCTGCAGAACACCAAATCCCGCTTCATCGTGTGGATATCCCCTCTATGCCCCTTTAAATCGGCTGAGATAGGCAGTTGTTTCCTGTTGGCAAGATGCCGAAACCCGACAGGAATCTGGTAAACTGCGGGCCCATTGCCCTGGAGTTTGATTGTGCGCACCCGAGTTAAAATTTGTGGAATTACTAATCTGGACGATGCTCTGGCCGCCGCGCAGGCGGGTGCCGACGCCATTGGCCTGGTTTTCTACCCGCAAAGCCCCCGCAATGTCTCTATTGAGCAGGCTCGCCAGATTGTCACTGCGCTGCCTGCTTTCACCAGCTCAGTGGGTCTGTTCGTCAACGCAGAGCCGTCATTCATAAGCAGCGTCTTGCAGCAGGTACCGCTGGATTTACTGCAGTTTCATGGCGATGAGCCGGAGCCCGAATGCAGCGGATATGGGCGTCCTTATATCAAGGCCATTCGCATGCAGGAAGGGGTGGATCTGGTCCACCTTTGCCAGACTTTCGGCAGCAGTCGTGGTATTCTTTTGGACACTTTTGTGGCAGGTAAGGCCGGTGGTACTGGCCAGGTTTTTGACTGGTCACGAGTCCCTCCGCAACTTCCGAAGCCGATTATCCTGGCCGGAGGTTTAGACCCCTCAAATATTGCCAAGGCAGTGACTAACGTGCGGCCTTGGGCAGTAGATGTTAGTGGCGGGGTAGAACTGGTTGTCGGGCAGGGTAAAGAGCAAATTATCAAGAAAGGTAAAAAAGATGCGGAACGGATCCGCAGCTTTATTGAAGGAGTAAACAGTGTCTCAAACTGAGCGTGATATTCTTAATACGCCGGATGCGGAAGGCAAATTCGGCCCCTATGGCGGCCGCTTCGTATCTGAAACTTTAATGTACGCCCTGGATGAACTGGAACAGATCTATAACAAGCTGTCCAAAGATCCAGATTTTCAGGCTGCGT
This sequence comes from Ketobacter sp. MCCC 1A13808, assembly GCF_009746715.1. NCBI lineage: Bacteria > Pseudomonadati > Pseudomonadota > Gammaproteobacteria > Pseudomonadales > Ketobacteraceae > Ketobacter > Ketobacter nezhaii. The sequence goes on along the minus strand of NZ_VRKW01000004.1, from coordinate 90,624 downwards.
TTGATAAAGATCTGGCTCATTATGTGGGCCGACCTTCGCCTTTATATCATGCCGAGCGATGGTCGCAACGGGTGGGTGGAGCGCAAATCTATCTCAAACGTGAAGACTTGAATCACACCGGTGCCCATAAAGTGAATAACACCATTGGCCAAGCGCTTCTGGCCAAGTACACGGGCAAACGACGGGTTATTGCTGAAACCGGCGCAGGTCAACACGGGGTAGCAACTGCGACAGTTGCAGCACGTTTAGGGCTGGAGTGTGAAGTATTCATGGGCGCTGAAGATATTCAGCGTCAATCACTTAACGTATACCGCATGAAGCTGCTGGGTGCGAAGGTGACCGCCGTTACTTCGGGAACCAAAACCCTGAAGGACGCCATGAACGAAGCCATGCGTGATTGGGTTACCAATGTAGACGACACCTTTTATATTATCGGTACGGTAGCAGGTCCCCACCCCTATCCGCAGCTGGTTCGAGATTTTCAATGCGTGATTGGCCGTGAAGCCAGAGTTCAATGCCAGGCCCAGGCTGGGAAATTGCCCGACGCGCTGGTCGCTTGTGTGGGCGGTGGTTCTAATGCCATCGGTTTGTTTCACCCTTTTCTGGCGGATGAGAGTGTGCAAATGTACGGCGTCGAAGCAGGCGGGCTGGGTTTGGCCAGCGGTGATCACGCCGCTCCCTTATGTGCCGGTCGCCCGGGGGTATTGCATGGCAACCGGACTTATCTGATGGAAGACGACGCGGGTCAGATTTTGCCGACGCACTCCGTTTCTGCCGGTTTGGATTATCCTGGTGTGGGCCCTGAACATGCCTGGTTAAAAGATTGCGGTCGGGTCAAATATGTAGCCATTAATGACGACGAAGCGCTGGCCGCGTTCCGCAGTCTGACCCGGATTGAGGGGATTATGCCTGCCTTGGAATCCAGCCATGCCGTAGCCTATGCCGAAAAGCTGGCGGCAACAATGTCAACCGATGAGATTGTCATAGTGAACCTGTCAGGACGAGGCGATAAAGACATTCTTACAGTCGCAGAACTCGACGGGATTACCTTGTGAAGGTAGCTAAGAGGAGAGATTCATGAGCCGTATCAAGGCTTGCCTTCAGAATTTGAAGCAACAGAATAAAAAAGCACTGATTCCGTTTATTACCGCCGGTGATCCTAATTTGAAAGCCACTGTTCCGCTGATGCTTCAATTAGTGGAGAGCGGCGCAGATATAATTGAGCTGGGCGTTCCGTTTTCTGATCCGATGGCCGATGGCCCCGTGATCCAGTTAGCGGATGAGCGGGCGTTAGAGCAGGGCACAACAATCACGCATGTGCTGGAAATGGTAGCCGAGTTCCGAGCCAGCAACCAGACCACGCCCGTTGTGCTGATGGGGTATCTCAACCCGATTGAAGTCACAGGTTACGAAACCTTCGCGGAGGCAGCAGCAGCAGCAGGTGTGGACGGTCTTATTACCGTGGATCTGCCTGTGGAAGCCGCTGCCGGTCCGGTGGAGATCTTCGACAAAGCCGGAATTGAAAGTATATTTCTGATTGCCCCGACGACCAGTGACAAACGTATTGCCAAGATCGCCGCGATGGGGCGGGGCTACTTATATTACGTTTCCTTGAAAGGGGTAACCGGTGCCGGAAACCTGGATGTGGACGCGGTTAATCAGAAACTGGAAACAATTCGTAAAATAACCGATTTGCCCATTGCGGTCGGCTTTGGTATCAAGGATGCAGAAACGGCTAGATCAATCGGTCGCAATGCAGACGGAGTCGTTGTGGGGAGTGCTTTGGTAAACCTGATTGCCAATAACCAAAACGATGCTCAAACCATGCTGACGCAAGTGGGCGGGTTTATACAATCCTTACGCAGTGGCCTCGATCAATAATAAACTAATAAAAGGGCTGAAAAACAGGATGACTTTATATGAGTAATAGCTGGTTAGGAAAAATTCTACCCAGTGTCGGGAGAAGCACGCACAAGAAGAGCGACATCCCGGAGGGGTTGTGGCGCAAATGCGCTAAGTGTGGCGCATTCTTGTATCGACCGGAGTTGGAAAAGAACCTGGATGTATGTCCCAAGTGTGATCATCACATGAGGGTAAATGCCCGCCGTCGCATTGATTTGTTCCTTGATCCGGAGGGCCGTGAAGAGCTGGCCGCGGACTTGGAGCCGTTTGATCGACTTAAGTTTAAAGACAGCAAACGCTATAAGGATCGCTTGGTTGCGGCTCAGAAATCCACGGGCGAGAAAGACGCACTGGTGGCTTTTAAAGGTGTCGTTAACGAATATCCCGTAGTGGCAGTTGCATTTGAGTTCGAATTTATGGGCGGGTCCATGGGCTCGATCGTAGGTGAGAAATTCGTTCGGGCAGTGAATGTTGCCATTGAGAATCGCTGTCCTCTGGTGTGTTTCTCTGCCAGTGGTGGTGCGCGTATGCAAGAAGCTTTGTTTTCGTTGATGCAGATGGCGAAAACCAGTGCTGCACTGGAGAAACTGAAAGAGCAGCGGTTGCCTTTCTTTTCCGTGTTGACGGATCCCGTTTATGGTGGCGTTTCTGCCAGTTTGGCCATGTTGGGCGACATTAATTTGGCAGAGCCCAATGCATTAATTGGATTCGCCGGACCAAGGGTCATTGAGCAAACCGTACGGCAAAAATTGCCGGAAGGATTCCAGCGCAGCGAATTTCTGCTGGAACATGGAGCTATCGACATTATTGTGCACAGGAACGAGCTGAAAGATACGCTACATCGTTTAATGAGTAAGTTATTACCGGTGAGCAGTAACGCTGAATGACTCTGGCTGATTGGCTGAGCCGGCTTGAAAAGCTTCACTTCAAGACCATTGACATGGGGTTGGAGCGGGTTAAACAGGCGGCTCAGCGGTTAGGTGTAATTGCACCCGGTGCCTTTGTTTTTACGGTGGCTGGTACAAATGGAAAGGGCTCTACTTCCACGCTCATCCACAATGTGCTGCTGGAAGCCGGATACCATGTCGGATTATATACCTCTCCCCACTTGATTCAGTTTAATGAACGAATTTGTATTGATGGCCAGATTTGTTCTGATCAGGAATTGATATCAGCATTCGAAGCAATCGAAGCGACGCGTGGAGAGATCAGTCTCACCTATTTTGAATTCACTACACTGGCAGCTGCCTGGATATTCCAGCGCAAAAAACTGGATGCCTGGGTTTTGGAAGTGGGGCTGGGCGGGCGACTGGACGCGGTTAATATATGGGATCCGGATATTGCGGTGGTCACCAGCATCGATCTTGACCATCAGCAATGGCTTGGAGAGAACAGGGAAGCCATCGGTATTGAAAAGGTCGGGATTGGTCGGCCTGGCAAACCGCTGGTGATGGGCGATCCTAATCCACCGCTCTCGGTGGTTGAGCATGCGAACAGTCAGGCAATGGAGCTGTATCTACGAAATCGGGAGTTTAGCGTTCTAACCGATCAGACGGAGTGGCGGGCTGACGTTTCAGCGGGTCAATCACGTACAGTCCAGCAAATAGAACATCTGCCGTATCCTCAAATATACCTGGACAACGCCCTGAGCGCGTTACAGGCATTAGTGCTCAGTCCTTTTACGATTACCCAGCCGCAGTTGAGAAAAGCGTTAATGGACACCCGCCTGACTGGTCGACAGCAGATTGTGCATGAAGCGCCGGCCGTAATGCTGGATGTGGGTCATAATCCTCATGCCGCCCGGGCGTTAACAAAATCTCTTTTGTCGTCAGAATATAAACGGGTTCATTGCATCGTCGGCATGTTGAACGATAAGGCTGTGACCGAAACGTTGCTCGAGCTGCTTGCCTGTGTAGACACCTGGTATCCGGTAAATGCCGCCTCGTCCAGAGGCGCACCAGCCAGTGAAATTAGTGATCTATTAACCCAAGCCGGAGCAACCATTGGCCGTTGTTCAACCCATCCAGGCCGCTGCTGTGAGCAATTAATGACCCGCCTGTCAAAGAATGACCTGATTGTTGTGTTCGGATCCTTCTATACTGTGTCAGAAGTTATACAATACTGTAACTTCGCTAAAGAATAATCATAACCACCTTCACAGAGGACATAGCGGTTGGATCAAAGTCTAAAACAACGGTTGGTCGGTGCTGTGGTGCTGATCGCTCTCGCTGTCATATTGTTACCTTTGATATTCGACGGGCAAAAACAACAAATTAACGTCAATGCCTACGATATTCCGGATAAACCGGCGTTTTCGATTCAGTCCGTCGATTTTCAGCCGGCTGAGGAGGATGCTGCGGCAGCGCGTAGGTCTATTCAAAGCCAGATTGACCAAAAACAGGATGCTGAACCCATTCCGGCCACAATGGCGGATAACGCAACTGTGGAGGAGCATATCGAAGCGGAAAAAAAAGTGGATATACAGGTTCAGGCGCAATCCACGGAAGAAAATATCAAATTAGCGGATGCGTGGGTGATTCAGGTGGGGGCGTTTTCCAGCGCAGCGAACGCCAATGCCCTGCGGGACAAACTTAATAAGGCGGGCTTTAAAGCCTATACGCATGCGGTCTCCAACCTGTATAAAGTCTACGTCGGGCCGGAAATACGAAAGTATCGCCTGGAACAACAAAAAAACCGATTAGAGCAGGAATTTAAAGTTAAAACACTGATTCTGAAGTACATTCCGTAAGTGAAAGATAATAGGATTTTGACGGCGGCTTTGTTAGAATTCGGCCCTTCATCCAGACACCTTCCAGATTCCGGTATTCATCTACAATGAGCATCGCCGATTACCTGATTATTGGCTGTATACTGATTTCCATGGCTTTGAGCCTGCATCGTGGTTTTACGGTAGAGGCCTTGTCTCTGGCAACCTGGGTCGCTGCTTTTATCGTGGCTCGTTTGTTCAGCGTGCCGCTGGCTGTGGTATTCAGCCAATGGATCGAGTTACCGTCAGCACGGCAACCAATTGCGTTTATATTGTTGTTCGTTGCCACCTTGATAGTCGGCGCTCTGATCAAGCATTTGGTGAAGCACCTGGTTCAAGCTACCGGACTTTCTGGCACCGATAGGGTGTTGGGAAGTGTTTTCGGCCTGCTAAGGGGCAGTTTATTGGTGGTGATTGCTTTGGCCGTATTGAGCAGAATGACCCAGATGCCTTTGGATCCCTGGTGGAAGCAATCCATTTTAATACCCCATTTTTTAATGGTAGAAGAGTGGACCGCCGAAATGGGCCAACTGCTTTGGCATAACCTGATGGGCATCAGTGCGAAGTAGCCTGACAAGCTTTGGATTTTAAACACGACGTATCGAGGTAAAGCGAATGTGCGGAATAGTCGGCATAGTAGGCCGTTCTAATGTTAATCAGACTCTGTATGACGCACTCACCGTACTTCAACACAGAGGGCAGGACGCTGCGGGCATCGTCACCTGTGACGAAGACAAACTTTACCTGAGAAAAGACAACGGCATGGTGCGTGACGTGTTCCGTTCCCGCCATATGCGGCGGCTCATTGGCAATATGGGAATAGGGCATGTGCGCTATCCCACAGCAGGCTCTTCGAGCTCGGCGGAAGCGCAACCGTTCTACGTCAACTCCCCCTATGGTATTACCCTGGCCCATAACGGCAATCTAACCAATGCTGCAGAAATTGGCGAAGATCTTTACAAGACTGATTTGCGTCATATTAATACCAATTCCGATTCCGAAGTACTGCTCAATATTTTTGCTCATGAATTGCAGCGAATGGGTAAACTGATGCCCAATGAAGAAGATATTTTTTCAGCGGTATCCGCGGTACATCAGCGTTGTCGTGGCGCTTATGCGGTGGTTGCGATGATCACCGGATACGGCATTGTGGGTTTTAGAGACCCGCGTGGCATTCGTCCGGTTTGTTTTGGCGAGCGTGTTACTGAAGCCGGCAGCGAATATATGATTGCGTCAGAGAGCGTTGCATTGCAAGCAATGGGGTTCACGCTGGTCCGTGATATTGCGCCGGGTGAAGCCATTTATATCAATATGGATGGCCAGCTCTTTACACGCCAATGCGCAGAGAACCCGATCTATCGGCCATGTATTTTCGAGCACGTTTACCTGGCGCGCCCTGATTCCATTATGGATGGTATTTCAGTTTATAAATCCCGTCTGCGCATGGGGGAAAAGCTGGCTGATAAAATCAAGCGGGTTTGGCCGGACCATGATATAGACGTAGTGATTCCGATACCCGATACCAGCAGGACTTCTGCTCTGCAATTGGCTTACAACCTGGGCGTGAAATTCAGGGAAGGGTTTATAAAAAACCGCTACATCGGTCGTACGTTCATTATGCCGGGTCAAAATGAACGTCGGAAATCCGTGCGGCAGAAACTCAATGCCATTGGTCTGGAATTTCAGGGCAAAAATGTGTTATTGGTTGATGACTCGATCGTACGCGGGACGACATGCAATCAGATTATTGAGATGGCGCGGGATGCCGGTGCGAAGAATGTGTATTTTGCTTCCGCTGCGCCACCGGTCTGCTATCCCAATGTGTATGGAATTGATATGCCTTCTGCCAGCGAACTGATCGCCCACGGCCGCACCGTTGAAGAAATCCAGACTTTGATCGGTGCTGACTGGTTGGTATATCAGGATCTGGAAGACCTGGTTTCTGCATCACAGGAAGGTAACCCGGATATCACCGAATTTGATTGTTCTGTTTTTAGCGGTGAATATGTGACAGGCGATATTGATAGTGATTACCTGATGCGCTTGGATCAGAAGCGAAATGACTCGGCTAAAAAGAAAAAAGGACGCAGTGTGGTAAATGCGGACGATGAAAGTATCGATTTGCATAACGCTGACTAACTCAAAGAAACGACGATGGGAATGACGCGAAATAATGCCGATAGATGAACAGGATTTTCAACAATATCATTTAGACACCCTGGCCATTCGCAGCGGTCGCCTGACCACGGATGAGGGTGCTCACGGTGAACCGATATTTACCACTTCCAGCTACGTTTTTGACAGTGCTGCTCAGGCTGCAGCCCGATTCTCCGGTGCAGAAAAAGGCAATATTTATTCTCGTTTTACCAATCCAACGGTACGCTCTTTCGAGCAGCGGCTTGCTGCATTAGAGGGGGCAGAGCGCTGCGTTGCAACGTCCTCCGGGATGGCCGCCATTCTTAGCACTGTAATGGCATTACTGCAAAGTGGCGATGAGGTTATCTGCTCGCGCAGTGTCTTCGGCACCACCAATGTTTTATTTGAAAAGTATCTGCACAAATTCGGTGTTAAAACATCTTTTGTCAATCTGACAGACTTAGAGGAATGGAAGGCAGCCATTACCGGTCAGACCAGAATGCTGTTCATGGAAACCCCCTCTAATCCATTGTGTGAAGTCGCAGATATCGCGCAGCTGGCGGAGCTGGCCCACGCTAACAACGCCTTATTGGTCGTGGATAACTGTTTTTGTACTCCGGTTTTGCAGCAGCCTCTCGCGCTGGGAGCGGATATATCGCTGCATTCAGCAACGAAATTTCTTGATGGGCAGGGCCGGTGTATCGGTGGTGCTGTCTGCGGTAGTGACAAGTTGATGGAAGAAGTATTCGGTTTCTTGCGCAGCGCAGGACCGACCATGAGCCCCTTTAATGCCTGGGTTTTTTTGAAAGGGCTGGAAACCCTGAGTCTGCGAATGCAGGCCCATTCGGCTAATGCACTGCGTCTCGCTGACTGGCTGGAGCAACATCCCGGGGTGGAAAAAGTATATTATGCCGGGCTGCCCAGTCATCCTCAGCACTTACTGGCGCGTACGCAGCAACAGGCGTTTGGCGGTGTACTTTCGTTCAGGGTGAAAGGGGGCAGGGCGGAAGCGTGGAAAGTAATAGACAGCACCCGCTTTTTATCGATCACCGGCAATCTGGGTGACACCAAAACGACGATTACTCATCCTGCTACCACTACTCACGGCAGGTTGTCTGACGATGCGAAAAGCAAAGCGGGCATTACCGAAAACCTGATCCGGGTCGCCGTCGGGCTCGAGCACATCAGTGACATCAAAGCCGATCTGGACCTCGGGTTATCAGGACTAGCGAACAACCGCCCGGATTAGTTCAGGTAATTCGCTCAAAACGGAATACAGCCTGCTAGACTTAAGGGTGTGATGGGTTCAAACCTTTCCATTCTTAAGCCATTCCTGAACCGGAGTAACAGGTGTCCCAATCCGTACCTCTACTAATTGCCGCGCTTGGTAACGTATTACTGGGCAAAGAAGAACAGGTCAAATTAGCCTTGGCTTGTTTATTAGCAAAAGGACATTTACTGGTCGAAGATTTACCCGGCATGGGTAAAACCACCTTGTCGTACGCATTGGCCCGAGTGATGGGATTGCAATACCAACGGGTGCAATTTACCAGTGATCTGCTGCCAGCAGATATTATCGGCACTTCAATCTTTAACCAATCCACTGCTGATTTTGAATTTCGTCCAGGTCCCGTCTTTAGTGAGGTGCTGCTGGCGGATGAAATTAATCGTGCCACGCCGAAAACTCAAGGCGCACTGCTGGAATCCATGGAGGAAAGACAGGTCACAATAGATGGCCATACCTATCCGCTACCCAGCCCGTTTTTCGTGATCGCCACCCAAAACCCTGCTACTCAGGCAGGTACGTTTCCATTACCCGAATCGCAGCTCGATCGCTTTTTAATGTGTATCAGTCTTGGTTATCCTGATCCCGAAGTAGAGCGCAAACTGTTAAAGGGTTATAACCCTCGCCAGGACATGGCCACACTCAAACCGGCGATCACCAAAGAAGAACTGGCGCATCTACAGCAGCAATGCCAGAAAGTATTTGTTTCGGATGCACTGCTGGATTACGTACAGCGGGTACTGGCGTATTCTCGTGAGTCCAATCACTTCAATTTCGGATTGTCGCCCCGCGCCGGTATGGCGATTATTCAGAGTGCCAAGTCCTATGCTTTTGTCTGTGGTCGCGAGCATGTTATCCCTGAAGATGTGCAAGCTGTTCTGCCTTCGGTAGCGGAACACCGACTGGCCGGTTCACAGGACATTACCGGACACGAAGGCATACGATTAGTGGACGAACTGCTGAAGCATGTCGACGTTCTCGCTATACCGTAAGCTTAACAATAATCCGGTGACCCGTTATGTCCGGGGGCGTTGGATTGCCTGGCTGAAGCGCAGACTTCCGCCACAAAGACAGGTGGTGCTGGACCAACGACGGATATTTATTTTTCCTACCTGGATGGGGTTGGCTTATATCGCGACAGCCTTATTACTTTTTCTTGCCGGGGTGAACTACGACAATAACCTGCTGCTTAATTTTAGTTTTTTTATGGGCAGTTTGTTTGTTGTGACGATTTTACAAACCTTTGCAAATCTATCGGCGCTGACGGTAACCGCCGGTAATACGGAGCCTGCTTTTGCCGGTAGTGAGGCTCAATTTAATATCCGCTTTTCCAAGTCAAAACAGAAAGAACATCACTCTATTCAGTGCTTGTGGGAAGGGTACGAATGTGCCCCGCAGAATCTGTTAACCGACACGGCTTGTTCAGTGGAGATGCTGTTAGCGACCAAAGTGCGTGGCCGATATCAACCGGGAAGAATGCGCATTCAATCCGTATACCCGTTGGGTTTATGCCGCGCCTGGACCTGGGTTGACCTGAATATGAGTTGCATTGTCTATCCCAAACCGGTGGCTTGCGAAGTGTCTGCGCAATCGGCGGCGCGACATGCAGATGGTGCAGCAGGCTCGTCTGACGGGAATGAAGACTTTGACGGCTTACGGGCTTACCGTCACTCGGACTCACTGAAAATCGTTGATTGGAAATCATTTGCCCGCCGCGGAACTATGCTTAGCAAAGAGTTTCACGGTTATCAGTCCCAATCCATCTGGGTGGACTGGGATCAGATGTCAGCTGTGAATGTTGAGCTAAAATTGTCTCGTATGTGTTTTTTAGTTATGGAGTATGGAAAAACCAATCTGGAATACGGATTAATATTACCCGGGACACATATTGCACCCGATCGTGGCAAAGCTCATCAAGCTGCCTGTCTTGAAGCATTGGCGAGGTATTAACGGATGGGCGGGCAGGTAAAGCATCAACCGGTTTTTCCTATGCCGCGAACGGCTTTTGTGCTTCTGGTGCTCTGTGTCGCACTTGCCATAATGCCGCATGTTTCGCGGCTTCCTATCGGATTGCTACCGGTGTTTTTGGGTGTTCTGATATGGCGTATTCAAATCTTTCGCCAGCGCTTGCGGTTCCCGCATCGTTTGCTGAGGTTAGGCTTGGTTATGCTGGCTTTTTTCGGAGTCGTTTTTCATCACGGCACCATCTTTGGTCCGGATGCCGGGGTGAGTTTGCTGATTACCGCTTATGTATTTAAATTGCTGGAAATGTACACCAAGCGGGATGCTTTTCTGATTATTATCCTTTCCTATTTTGTCCTGGCGACGGAGTTTTTGTTCAGCTTTTCTATCTTTAGTAGTGCTTATGTATTGGTAGTGTTAATTTTTATCACAGCCGCACTGATAGCACTCAACCAAACTGATGCCACCATTGTAGTTTGGCGACCGTTGAAAAAAGCGTTGATTCTGTTTCTTCAGGCCATTCCGTTACTTGTCGCGCTTTCTTTGCTGTTTCCGCGAATAGGTCCCGTCTGGCAGCTTAACCTGAGTAAAGGGACAAGCACCGTGGGGTTAAGCGATCGGGTTAGCCCTGGCGACATCGCGGAGTTATCAAGATCCGATAAATTGGCATTTAGGGTGGAGTTTGAAGGTCAGGTGCCGGATCATTCTCAACGCTATTGGCGAGCCGTTGTATTCGATCGTTTTGATGGCAGAACCTGGTACGCGATGGACTTAAAATCGCAGTCGCCCTTATATAAATCGGCTATGGATAAAGGCAGCCGATCAATCAAGTACAGGGTATTACTCAATGCCACCGGTCAAAACTGGTTGATTACCATGCCCTGGGCCGAGATTGATAAGTTAAAGCATTTCCCAACGGATTCGTTGATGCAATTTTATCAGGAACCGATCAATACAAACCTCAGCTACGAGGTCATTAGCTATCCTGACTATCAATACAAAGCAGATAAGATCGGACAATCCGAATATCAAACTTTAACAAGTTTGCCGGGTGCAACCGACCCGCAAAGCCGTCGTTATGCAGACAGGTTATTTGAGCAAGCCGGTTACGATCCGGAACGATACAGCGATAAACTGCTTAATGTGATTTTTACCGGCAACTTTGTCTACACGTTACGGCCGCCCAGATTGGGGATTAATTCCATTGATGATTTCCTATTCAATACCCAAAAGGGTTTCTGTGCCCATTATGCCGGAGCCTATGTTTTTATGATGCGGGCAGTCGGTATTCCAGCCCGAATGGTTGGCGGTTACCAGGGCGGCACGTTACATCCAATCGGTGGTTATCTGCTGGTCCACCAATATGATGCGCACGCCTGGGCTGAATACTGGGTTCAGGGGAAAGGCTGGGTTCGGGTTGACCCGACCGCAGCGGTGGCCCCCAGCCGCATTGAATTTGGTCCGCTTAACGACAGCTCCGATCGTAGTTTCCTGGATGATTCACCGCTTTCGCCGGATAAGTTACGCAACATTGCCCTTATTGCCCGAATGCGATTGTTCGCTGACTACGTTGATTACCTTTGGGTTAAGAATGTTGTCTCCTATAACAAGGAAAGTCAGTCCGATTTGTTCGCGAAATTACTGGGCAAGGTTACCCCCCAGCGTATAGCACTGTTGATGGGCGGAGTAGGGGCTGCTGTCCTTCTACTGATGGCGGGAATCGTGCTGATAGACCGGCGTAACTTACACCGGCTGGAACGCAGTGACAGGCTCGTGCTGAAGCTGATCAAAAAACTGGATAAATCAGGGATTGTGAAGGAGCCGGGGGAAGGCCTTGCCAGCTTTCTGAGGCGGGTGAAAACCCGTTTTCCCGAGCAGTCCGGTAACCTTGAAGAAATCAATCAGATAGTCGAGTCAATTAAGTACTCAAATAGCAAAAACCTTACAAATTTAACACTTTCCGGCAATACCCCGGATGATACACTACGGGAACTTGAAAAAGCTTTGTCCAGTGCGATAGAGCGATTTAAGCCATAATAAATAATAATGGATAATTTTATTCTATGGGGCGTTTTCAAAAACCCATTTTGCTGTCGGTAATCCTCGCAATCGGACTCTATTTAGGCGCAATGTTTTTAGGCGATTTTCGCGAGACTCAAGCTGCAATAAAACAGGTGGGGTTTTCCGGTTGGTCTATAATTCTGGGGCTTTCCCTGGTTAATTATGTGCTCCGATTCTGGCGTTGGGAATGGTATTTGTTCAAATTGAGTCAAGTTCATATCCCGAAATTCCGTCATCTTCTTTACTATTTTTGCGGCTTCGCGCTGTCCACAACCCCTGGAAAAGCCGGTGAAACCATCCGTTCGCTTTACCTTAAACCCCACGGCATCGGCTACTCCAAAACGATCAGCACGTTTTTCGTAGAACGTTTTCAGGATCTACTGACCATTGTATTAATGTCCGGAGCAGCAGCGATATTATTCGATGGCTACCGGGTTGTAATCATAATCACCGGAATACTGGCCTTATGTTGCCTGCCTTTGTTACATAACCGCAAGGTCATTAAAGTCATCCTTAATTTTGCCGATAGAAGCCCGGAAAAAGTGTCCGCATTGCTAAAGCAACTGGTTGAATTGTTGAGCTCGTCAGCCGTTTTGTTAAAGAATCGCGAGCTTCTCGGCGGCATACTATTAGGTCTGGTCGCCTGGTTAGCTGAGGCCGTCGGATTTTGGTATTTATTACTGCTGTTGGGGCAGGATGTGAATCTGCTGGCTGCGGTCAGCATATACGGTGTAGCGGTTTTAATTGGCGCGATTTCTTTCTTACCCGGGGGGTTAGGTTCGACAGAAGCCGTCATGGGCCTATTGCTTATTTCTATCGGTGTGCCACAACCTGTTGCTATTGCCGCCACCTTGATCTGCCGAATTGCGACCTTATGGTTTGCGGTGTTTATTGGTTTGATTACGGCCGGCTCGTTGGCAGTCCTAGGAGTGACCCCGATTGCCAATAGTGAATTTTCAGAGAAAGGAGGCAAGTGATGTCCACAGGGGCATACCCACTCGTTGTCGACCTTGACGGAACACTCATTAGAAGTGATCTTTTGATCGAGTCGTTCCTGATGCTTATCAAAGACAACCCGTTTAACCTGATACTGGTTTTATGCTGGTTAGTAAAAGGCAAAGCTCACCTGAAAGCTGAAATTGCCAAGCGTGTCGATATTCCAGTTGACCTTCTGCCCTATAACCAGGACGTTTTGGATTATCTGGCTCAGGAAAAAGCAAAGGGGCGAGAGATCGTTCTCGCTACTGCTTCAAATGAGCGCTACGCCAAGGCCATCAGTGATCACTTAACCATATTCGACTCTGTGTTCGCGAGTAACGATCGTCTGAATTTGTCAGGCAGGAACAAGCGGTCAGCGCTAACAAAGCGTTACGGTGAACGACAATATTCCTATGTTGGAAATGAGCAGATCGACCTGGAAGTCTGGCAGCACACCCACTCAGCGGTGGTAGTAGGGGATTCAAAGCTGACGTCGGCAGCGGAAATGCTTTGTACTATAGAAAAACACATACCGCTTGAAAAACCCGGCATCCGAACCTTTGTAAAAGCGCTAAGGGTGCACCAATGGGTTAAAAACGGGCTGATCCTGGTGCCGCTTCTCACTTCCCATAATATTGAAAGCATTCCTCTTATATTTGCAGGTATCGTCGCTTTTATCGCATTCTCTCTTTGCGCATCAAGTGTATATTTGCTTAACGATATGCTGGATTTGTTTGACGACCGTCAGCACGCCACAAAAAAAGAACGTCCATTTGCCAAAGGCACACTCCCGCTGCTCACCGGTTTGATCGCTTCGCCCGCGTTATTGTTGATTGCCATTGTGCTGTGCGTCTTTCTTCCCATCGAGTTTTTGGCCGTATTGGCTGTTTATTACCTGCTCACCCTGGCCTATAGTTTCAAGTTAAAACGTTTGGTCATGGTGGATGTGATTACGTTGGCATCCCTTTACACCATTCGTATTCTTGCTGGTGCTGCCGCTGTAGGTGTTACTCTTTCATTCTGGTTATTGTCTTTTTCCATGTTTTTGTTCCTCAGCTTGGCCATCGTCAAGCGATATACCGAATTACTTAAGTTACGATCAAAAAAGGCGACAAAAACACTTGGGCGGGGGTATCAGGTGCAGGATGCAGAGCTGTTGGCGCCCTTGGGTGGTGCCAGTGGCTATATCTCCGTTCTGGTATTGGCGTTGTATATCAATAGCCCGGATGTGAAATCACTCTATTCACAGCCGGAGCTCATGTGGCCTGCGTGCTTGGTGATGCTCTATTGGGTGAGCCGCATATGGATTATTGCGCATCGTGGAAATATGAACGACGATCCGATTGTTTTCGCGCTTAAAGATATGGCCAGTATTATCTGTGTTCTATTGATTATGGCCTTTATGATTATCGCGGTGTAAGTAATGACAAGACCCTACATCTCCTGGGGACGATACCCCTACAAGACTCAAGAAGGCGTTGACCTCCATTGGCTGGATCAGCCATTGCCTGTGTCCTCGAACTTTCTTCCGCAGGGCAATGTCCGTTCTTACGGTGATAGCTGCATGAATGACGGTGGTCAGGTTTTGTCGACCCGGTTCCTACGCCGATTTATCCGTTTCGACCCGGAAAGCGGTATATTGCGTTGTGAAGCGGGTGTGCAATTAGCGGATATTTTGAGTGTTGTCGAACCGCAAGGTTGGTTTTTACCGGTAACGCCAGGCACCAAGTTTGTTACGGTCGGTGGTGCAATTGCAAACGATGTTCATGGCAAAAACCATCATAGTGCCGGCACTTTTGGTCGTCATGTGCTGAAATTTGAATTGGTCCGCTCCGATGGCAGTAAGCGAGTTTGTTCACCCACCAAGAATAGTGACTGGTTCCGCGCAACTGTGGGTGGATTAGGGTTAACCGGATTTATTTCCTGGGCCGAAATCCAACTGAAGAAAGTCCCTAATTCAGCAATCAATCTTGAAAACATCAAATACGAAAGTCTGACCGAGTTTTTTCAAATTTCCGAAGATTCTGAAAGCACCCATGAATACACTGTCGCCTGGGTTGACTGCCAGGCCACTGGGGCCAAACTTGGTCGTGGGCACTTTAGCCGCGGGAATCATGCAAAAGCGACCCAACCTACACCCGAAATGTCAGGTCGCAAGCTCGGAATACCGATCGATCCGCCGGTTTCCCTGATTAATTCATGGTCGTTGCGTGCATTTAATTGGCTTTATTACCATAGGCAAGGCAGCAAACGTAACTTTACTACGGTCAACTACGATCCTTTTTTCTATCCGCTGGATAATATAGGTGACTGGAACAGGATCTATGGCCCTAAAGGCTTTTTACAATATCAGTGTGTCGTGCCGATGGAGCATAGCGAAAGTGCGATCAAGGAATTATTGGAACGTATAGCAAAAGCCCAATGCGGTTCATTTCTCGCCGTGCTTAAGGTGTTTGGCGATATTGAATCACCGGCCCTTATGTCATTTCCCCGCCCCGGAACTACCCTGGCGCTGGATTTTCCTTATCAGGGAAATAAAACCATGCATTTATTCGACCAGCTGGATAACGTAGTGAAACAGGCAGGCGGCGCGCTCTATCCGGCGAAGGATGCCCATATGAAAGCGGAACACTTTAAAGCCTATTACCCTGATTTCGATCAATTCGTGTCGTTTAAGGATCCGAATATCAGCTCCAGTTTTTGGCGCAGAACCATGGAACCGAATTTATGAAAAATTGGATAATCGTTGGTGCAACGTCTGCCATTGCAGAAGCAGTGGGCCGTATCTGGGCCGCAAAAGGCTATAAGCTTTTTCTGGTAGGGCGTGACGAAACCAAGCTTAATTCCATCAAGGCTGATCTGAACGTCCGTGGCGCAGACAGTGTTAACGCTCACCTGATGGATGTGAATGACTTTGATCGGCACAGCCACTGCCTGGACTCTGCTAAGGCGGCAATGGGGCGGATAGACGGCATTTTAATAGCGCACGGAACCCTGCCGGATCAAAAAGCCTGTGAAGCTTCTTTCCCGCTGGCGTTAAAAGAAATAGAGACCAATGCCCTGAGCGTCATTTCTTTGTGCACTCTGGCTGCCAATATGTTTGAAGAGCAGAGGCGGGGTGAAATCGCTGTAATTTCTTCTGTTGCCGGTGATCGCGGCCGTCAATCCAACTATGTATACGGCGCGGCCAAAGGCATGGTGAGTACATTTCTTCAAGGGCTGCGAAATCGCCTGGCCAAATCAGGTGTGCACGTGACGACGATCAAGCCCGGCTTTGTGGATACGCCGATGACCTCGGCTATCGAAAAAGGGGGCCCCCTATGGGCGTCCGCGGAGCAGGTTGCTGAAGGCATTAATAAAGCCATCGAAAAACAATCGAATGTTGTTTATTTACCCTTTTTCTGGTGGAGCATCATGGCCATCATAAAAAGCATTCCTGAATTTCTGTTCAAAAAGTTGAGTCTATGATGAAAAATTATCTTATCGGAGCGCTATTACCGGTCGTCATTATGAGCGGTTGTAAGTCTTCAAATTCCAATGACAGTTTGCGTGATCCGGTTTCCGACACTGGCATCTCTGCCGCAATTCAGGCGAATTTGCCACTGGGCGCGATGCAATCACAGGTTGCTGCGTCGGTCTATAAAGACGGTGTGAAGCAGCCGTTAGTGGGTGGCGATATTTTTAAAGCCTATTCTGAATCCACATCCACGATCTTACGTTCAATTGAAAATCTGAGCGGGGATTACGTTTCAGAACTGAATACCCTTAATCCTGGTTTCGGTGTCAATTTTGAAGTGGAGTTCGATCCTCAGGCGGCCCGCGAAGATCGCTGGTATCCTGCCGACACGCTGGTGGTGGATCCGGGTCCTAGTGATCTAATAGGGTACTCGGCTCATGTGGATTTTCCTGCGGAGTTGCGGTTGGCCAGCCCCCAGGCTGGTGAAGTCTATCTTGACCGCTCTGATCAAATAATGCTGAGCTGGAATGCCAGTGCTGATACAGAACAGATCAGGATCACCAGTATTCAGCAGTGCGATTATCCGGGGGGAGCATTAGAATGGGCGCGTAGCTTTACCTATCCTACAGATACGGGTACTCAGAGTATTCCAGTTGGTGATCTGGTACCTTCCACCGGCTTGCTGAACTCGGTTGCAACTATTGTCGGGCAGCTTAGTGTTATATTGTCCTCTCTCGCAATAGAAGCAATTACTTACGGTTTGGTTGACGCCAAACCTATTAATATTTCAGATTACCAAGTCCAAACCTGTACTATCACCTTAACTGTTTTTCGTGAGGTTGCAGGTCAATTGGGTGCAGGCGTAACGGGCGGATACGCCATTGCCAGCACCAGTGATTCCGTAAGTGTGGTATTTCAACCATGAGATATATTCTATTAGTATTAAGTATATTGTTAGTTCCAGGAACGGCTCTGGCGGCAGAAGCTGAGCAATCTGTGTCACTGAAACTGGTATTGGATTCAGTGGATGTGGATGGCGCTGATTTTGACGGTTCATACACATTGGCCGGTACCTATAGCTATAGCCTTGCGCCGGGTTGGTCCGTACAAGCCACCATCAGCGGCATCAACAAATCGGAGTCCGAATGGCAATACGACAACACCGGCTCCTACAGGATCACAATCAATAGCCTGGATCTAATGGCCGGCGCCCGTTATGATTTTTTTCAATCTGATAAGTGGGGCTTCTTTGCCCGCGGGGGATTGTTATATTATCGGATGGACCTGGATCTTGATGAAGAATTTTACGGTATCAAAGCGGGCGGCAGTGCTGCAGCCGACGATAACGGGTTTGGCTTCTATCTCGGTGGTGGTTCAACTATGCAGGTCAGATCCGATATAAAGTTGGTGGCTGAACTGCAATTTGCCAGCCGGCGTGATGTGTTGGGGGACAGTAGCCAACCTTTCGACGTAAATACCTTGGGAATCTTATTGGGTGGAGAGTATTCTTTTTGATGTGAAGTGATGGCTTGGACTGGTTAGAATTGGTTTGGGTCTACCTATAATGGATACGAAAAAAGCCGATTACCTGATATCAGGATAATCGGCTTTTTTGTACCGGCCCCAATCGGGCCGGGGAGTCTCCTACTGCTCAGCTGTCTTGGGCAACAGGAATTTTGACAGTGTTGGCCAGGTCTTGGTATTCGGCCATTTTGTCAAAGTTCATGTAACGGTAGATTTCAGCTGACATGCTGTCTATGTCTTTTGCGTAGCTCATATACTCCGTGGTAGTCGGCAATTTTCCTAACACCGATGCAACGGACGCCAATTCAGCAGAGGCCAGATAAACATTGGCACCCTGACCCAAACGGTTAGGGAAGTTACGAGTAGAGGTTGATACCACGGTAGTGTTTGGTGCGACACGTGCCTGGTTGCCCATGCACAGCGAACACCCGGGCATCTCTGTTCGCGCCCCAGCACGACCATAAATGTTGTAGTAACCTTCTTCCATTAACTGGTGGGCATCCATTTTGGTTGGCGGAGCCAGCCATAAACGTGTGCTGAGTGAACCACCTGGAATCTGGTCGAGTAGTTTACCGGCGGCACGGAAATGTCCGATGTTCGTCATACAGGAACCGATAAAGACTTCATCGATTTTGTCCCCTGCAACATCCGACAACGTTTTGGCGTCGTCCGGATCGTTAGGGCAGCATAGGATTGGTTCAACGATTTCATCCATATTGATTTCGATCACGGTACTGTATTCCGCATCGTCATCTGCACGCATCAATGATGGGTTCGCTAACCATTCGTTCATGCCATTAATTCGACGCTCAAGTGTACGAGCATCGCCGTAACCGTTGGCAATCATCCATTTCAATAATGTGATATTGGATCGCAGGTATTCTGCGACGGAATCTTCCGACATGGTAATCGTACAACCGGCAGCAGAGCGTTCCGCAGAAGCATCAGACAATTCAAATGCCTGCTCTACAGTGAGGTCTTCAAGGCCTTCGATCTCCAGCACTCGACCGGAAAAGATATTCTTTTTGCCTTTTTTCTCGACGGTCAGTAAACCCTCTTTGATCGCGTAAAGCGGAATAGCGTGAACCAGGTCGCGCAGAGTGATACCGGGTTGACGCTTGCCAGTGAAACGAACCAGTACAGATTCTGGCATATCCAGCGGCATAACGCCGGTGGCCGCGGCGAACGCTACCAGACCGGAACCGGCAGGAAAGGAAATGCCGATGGGAAAGCGGGTATGGGAGTCGCCGCCGGTGCCGACCGTGTCAGGCAGCAGCATGCGGTTCAGCCAGCTGTGGATAATGCCGTCACCCGGACGCAATGAAACACCGCCTCGGTTCATGATAAAGTCAGGCAGGGTATGTTGTGTCTCAACATCAACCGGTTTTGGATAAGCTGCAGTATGACAGAATGATTGGATAACCAAGTCAGCAGAGAAGCCAAGACAAGCCAGATCTTTCAACTCATCGCGAGTCATCGGGCCGGTGGTGTCCTGAGAGCCAACCGTCGTCATGCGAGGCTCGCAATATTGACCGGGACGAATGCCGTCAACGCCGCAGGCTTTACCAACCATTTTCTGTGCCAGGGTATAACCTTTACCGGAATCAACCACATCCACTGGCGAACGGAACATATCGGTCGCCGGCAGGCCAAGTGCTTCACGGGCTTTACTGGTGAGACCGCGGCCGATGATCATATTGATTCGACCACCAACCCGTACTTCATCAAGCAGGACTTCTGACTTCAGCTCGAACTCCGAAATGATTTCATCTGTGCCGTGTTTGGTAATTTTCCCCGCGTAAGGGTAAATATCAACAACATCGCCCATATTCAAATTCGAGGCATCCGCTTCGAAGGGCAGTGCGCCTGCATCTTCCATGGTATTAAAGAAAATAGGTGCGATTTTGCTACCGATACAAATTCCGCCCTGGCGTTTGTTCGGTACATAAGGAATGTCGTCGCCGGTGAACCACAATACCGAGTTGGTTGCCGATTTGCGTGATGAGCCGGTTCCTACCACATCGCCAACATAAGCAACGGTGTGCCCCTTTGCTTTAAGCGCTTCAATTTGCTTAATCGGGCCTATTTCGCCTGGTTGATTGGGGTTGATACCATCACGTTCGTTTTTGAGCATCGCATTAGCGTGCAGCGGGATATCAGGGCGGGACCACGCGTCTTGTGCGGGAGACAGGTCGTCTGTATTGGTTTCACCGGTAACTTTGAATACAGTAATGGTGATCTTTTCTGGCAGTTCCGGCCGGCTGGTAAACCACTCACCGTCTGCCCAGGATTGAAGAATCTTTTTCGCATTGGCGCTGGATTTGGATTTTTCTACCACATCGTAAAAAGCATCAAATACCAATAACGTTTTCGATAACGCGCTGGTTGCGACATCACCCACTTCGGGGTCGTCAATCAGGTCGACCAGAGGTTGTACGTTATAGCCGCCCAGCATGGTGCCCAGTAACTTTGTCGCCTTTTTCTTGTCCACGAGCGGACTGGTTGCTTCGCCCTTGGCGATTGCAGCCAAAAAGCCTGCCTTCACATAAGCAGCCTGATCCACTCCGGCGGGCACCCGATAGGTCAGTAGCTCAACTAGAAAATCTTCTTCACCGGCGGGAGGGCTTTTCAACAGTTCTACCAATTCGGCAGTTTGTTGCTCATCCAGTGGCTTAGGGGGGATGCCTTGCGCGGCGCGTTCTTCAACATGTTTACGATAAACTTCGAGCACGGTATGACCTCTCTACAGTGTGGCTTCGATTGCGATGAACTGAATAAATCAGCTTCAGTGAACTGGCGGCAAATGCGAACGCAGCCAGCTTGCGATACCGAAAATTAAGCGCGCGAATTATACCAGAGTCTAAAGCAGTTTACAGTAACCTACATGAGCTGAATCTATTCAATTATCTTGCCAATTCTGTATGACTTGGTGGTCATGGCAAGATCAGGAGTACGGGTTGGGCTGATTGTCAGGGCGACGTTTGAAACGTTTGTACTCCCACTGGTATTGGGTCGGGTCTCGTCGGATAATGCGCTCCACGCAGCGATTCATGGCGGCTGCTGAGACTTCAAGATCCTTACTGTACATGTCATCGTCCACCGCTTCAAAGAAAATATGGAAACCTTTCCCATCGGCGTTTCTTTGGCACCCATATCCCATAGCAACGGCGTTCGTTTCGTTGGTCAGTTTGCTAACCAGCTTAGGAGTTAGAGCGGGAATCCCAAAAAAGGGCACCCAAACGCCACTTTGCAGGGCAGGCTCCTGATCGGGCAGTACACCGGTAATCTTGCCGGCT
Source organism: Ketobacter sp. MCCC 1A13808 (assembly GCF_009746715.1). Lineage (NCBI taxonomy): Bacteria > Pseudomonadati > Pseudomonadota > Gammaproteobacteria > Pseudomonadales > Ketobacteraceae > Ketobacter > Ketobacter nezhaii. The sequence goes on along the minus strand of NZ_VRKW01000004.1, from coordinate 69,256 downwards.
TTCATCGCGCTGAATAAGGCGACAACGCCCCTGCGGTCAGCTGCAACCATTTCCGACAGCTGAGAGCGGGATTTATAGATAAGATCGTCCAGTGCAGGCAGATCAACCGGTTTGTACATAGCAAGCAAGGAATATTTGTGCGCCATGAAGTGATTGGCAATTTCCCAGTTTCCGAAGTGAGGGACAATGAGTACAACCCCTCTTTTTTGCTCCAGTGCTTGTTTCAGAAGATGCTCATTATCGACGTGCGTAATGTATTTCAGATTTTTTTCGGCTGGTTGAACCCAGGCGGGTGCAACCTCGAAGATGGTAGCGATGGTTTCAAGAATGGATTCTTTCGCCAACGCATACTGCTCTTCCGCGGAAAGCTCCGGTAAGCATAATTCAATATTACGCAGAGTCACCTTCTTTGACGTGCCCGCCGTCAGCCATACAAGGTGGCCCAGAGCCCGCCCCAATTTGCCCGCTAAAAGAATGGGGAGCAGGCCAAGCAGTTTTAAAAACGCAACTACCAGATTACCCTGGAGATCGAATGACTGTTTCTGAGGTTTATTTTTTGAATCCACTGGAGATCGCTTTCTTCTTTTAGCTATAAAAGTGGTTAGGATAGGATAAAAATCGATTTCACACTACGGGCACCGTATAATCGGCCCGTTTTATTGCCAACATGATTTGAACTAATGAGCCTTGATACCGAAATTCTGTCCGAAGTAAACGCTTTTCTCGGCTGTGCCACGCCCACTGAATGGCTTGATGTAGCCATGGTCAATTTGCCAACCTTGTTGGTCGATCATGCCCATTGTGAGAAGAAAGCAGCCTCCACTGCTTTGAATTTATTGTTCCGTTATGTGGATCGCAAAGCGTTACTGACCAAATTAACCCAGTTAGCAAGAGAGGAGTTGCTCCACTTTGAGCAGGTTCTCGAGTTAATGGAACGACATGGTGTTCAGTACGATCATCTGACCCCTTCACGTTACGCGATGGGAATGCGGCAGCACATACGTACCACTGAACCGGGTAGGTTGGTGGATACATTGATTGTTGGCGCTTTCATCGAGGCAAGATCCTGTGAACGATTTGAATCGATAGCACCTCGGTTGATGCAAACGGAAAAATACAGGGATGTCGGTAAGTATTATCGATTTCTGCTCAAATCCGAGAGCCGGCATTATCAGGATTATCTGGCGCTGGCCCGGGAGTACGCCCCTGAATGCATTGATGATCGAGTTGGATTCTTCCGAGATCTGGAAGCGGGATTGATTTTGTCACCTGATTCGGAGCTTCGCTTTCATAGCGGTATCCCGCAGTAACCGGAACATCATTCCGGAAAAGCAAATCGTTCCAGCTTAAGCGTTTTGTTGTCCGCCAGGATATACCAACCTTCTTTGTGCCAATCCCCCAGCACCATTCTGGTTTTATCGCCACACGACGTTTTTACTGCGTGAATGGCAGGCCGATGGGTGTGGCCGTGTATCAAAACATCCGCTCCAGATCGTTCAAAGCAGGTGACAACCTCCGAGTGAGTGACGTCCATAATGAGTTCATCTTTTTGAGCTGTATCGGCTTTACTTTGGTCGCGGGCTTGCTGCCCAAATGCAATCCGTTGCTCGATGGATTTGGCAACAAACTGCTGCTGCCAATCAGGGTTACGTACCATGCTGCGGAAGTTTAGATAGTCGATATCACCGGTACAGAGGGTGTCACCGTGCATCAGTAGGCATTGTCGCGCAGCCAGTTCGACCTGGTAGGGCTCGTTAATAAGCGTTGCCCCGCAACGGGCAGCGTACTGTTTGCCAAGGAGGAAGTCCCGATTGCCGTGCATGATGAAGATGCGCGTGCCTGCGTCGGCGAACGCGGCCAACCGATCTGCAACCTCGGGAGCCGGTTCCGGAAGATAATCGTCCCCGAGCCACAGTTCAAAAAAATCGCCCAGAATAAACAACTGATCGACTTTACTCTCGAATTGATCGAGCAAATAGAATAACGCCCGGGTAATATCCGGGCGCTGTTCCTGCATGTGAAGGTCTGAAATCAGCAGGCTTCGCATATTAAAGTATGTCTCTTGACGATCCGTTACTTCACAACAACTTCGGCTGTTTCGATAATGACGGGATCAAGAGGTACATCCTGATGAAAGCCCTTGTTACCGGTTTTAACCGCTTTAATTTTATCGACAACATCTTGGCCGTCTACTACTTTGCCGAAAACGGTATAACCCCAGCCCTGCGTGGTTTCAGCACTGAAGTTAAGGAAATCGTTATCCTTCACATTAATGAAAAACTGGGCCGTTGCTGAATGCGGATCCTGGGTCCGGGCCATGGCTACGGTGCCGGCGTCATTTTTCAAGCCGTTGTTAGCCTCGTTTTTGATCGGTTTGCCAGTGGGTTTCTGTTCCATCTCCTGATCGAATCCGCCGCCTTGAATCATGAAATTACCGATAACACGATGGAAGATGGTGCCATTGTAATGGCCTTCATTTACATAGGTTACAAAGTTTTCAACGGTGGTGGGCGCTTTTGCTTTATCTAGCTCAAGTTTGATGTCGCCCATGCTGGTGTGCAGAATTACTAATATTGCTTCCATGTTATATGTCCTGTTTCGGTTTTGGATGTTCGGGGTTTTTATTGATCCGGGTTATCAGTGGTGAAGTTCTTGTGCAGCGATTAATGTGTTTTCGAGCAGGGTCGCGACCGTCAGGGGGCCAACACCACCCGGCACCGGCGTGATCCAAGCGGCTCGCTCAACCGCGTCATCGAAGCCGATATCACCACTTAATTTTCCATCGTCACCACGATTAATTCCCACATCAATGACTATAGAGCCGGGTTTAACCCATTCGCCGGGAATAAACTTGGGTTTGCCGACAGCAACGACCAGCAGATCAGCACGGCGTACATGGTCTTCCAGATTCCGGGTAAAGCGATGGCAGGTAGTGACAGTGCAGCCAGCCAGCAGTAACTCCAGCGACATGGGCCGCCCAACGATGTTGGATGCGCCTACGACGACTGCTTCCAACCCTTTGGGATCAACGCCGGTGGATTGTAAGAGAGTTAAGATGCCTTTTGGGGTGCAGGGGCGTAGCATGGGCATGCGTTGAACAAGGCGGCCCATGTTATAGGGGTGGAAACCATCCACATCTTTGTCTGGCCGGATGGTATTGATGACTTCTTTATCATCCAGGTGGGCAGGCAGAGGAAGCTGTACCAGTATCCCGTCAATTTCATCGTCATTATTAAGCTTGTCAACCAATGCGATGAGTTCAGCCTGGCTGGTGATGGCGGGGAGGTCAAAGGATTTGGAAATAAAACCGACTTCTTCGCAGGATTGCCTTTTTTTGTTTACATAGAGCTTGGATGCGGGGTCACCGCCGACCAGGATAACGGCCAGTCCCGGTGCTCGTTTTCCATCTTTCAGGCGCTGGTCTACGGCTTTTTTAATGTCCGATTTCAAATTGGCTGCGATCGAGATGCCATCGATTAGTTTTGCTGTCATATATTATTAAGTGCAGAATGGCCGGAAATTTATGGGCCGACATTGTCTCATCGTAACCTGATGGCGTAAAGAGAAGAGGGCAAGGGATTGATCTCGTTGAATATTATGAAAGTATTTGACGGCAGCGAATGGTATGTATATCATTCCGCCCACTTTACCGACCTGGTAAATTAATCGGGGCATAGCGCAGTCTGGTAGCGCGCCTGCTTTGGGAGCAGGATGTCGGGAGTTCGAATCTCTCTGCCCCGACCATTTTAGTAATAGGAACAATTGATTAGCAGCTAACTCGAGTACAGCGCCCGTAGCTCAACCGGATAGAGCACCGGCCTTCTAAGCCGGGGGTTGCAGGTTCGAGTCCTGCCGGGCGCGCCAGCCACTCCAATTGTTCGATGATTTATAAAATTGTTTAAGTAACGCTAAGTAATTGTCCAAAAAAGTTAAATGGTGGGCGTAGCTCAGTTGGTAGAGCCCCGGATTGTGATTCCGGTGGTCGTGGGTTCAAGCCCCATCGTCCACCCCATTTTCTGCAATCATTGCGGAGCGTCGCACAGAAAGCGAACCCACAATGGACAAAAGTAGGGAATATAAGCTGGAAAGCGTGCGACGGTGTCGCTGTTGAATTCGAGACCGGTAATGTCCCCTGGATATTGCCGGTTTCTGCTTTGAGGCCACCACGTTTTTTAAAGAATAAATAACCGAATGGTGAGGTTAATATGCAAGTTTCTGTGGAAACTACCTCTGGATTAGAGCGTCGTGTAACCGTCGGCTTACCTGCCGATACTATTGATTCAGCTGTAAATAAAAAACTCCAGGATGCGGCGCGGACTGTTCGCATCGATGGATTTCGTCAGGGCAAGGTGCCCATGCGTGAAATCCGTCGTCGATTTGGAAAGTCGGTTCGGGAAGAAGTACTGGGTGAGTTGGTAAGTAACTCATTTTATGATGCTGTAACCAAGGAATCACTGAATCCTGCAGGTTATCCTCAGATCGAACGCACGAAAGATCAACCCGGTGAAGACTTTGAATTTGTGGCTACATTTGAAGTGTATCCAGAAATTCAGGTGCAAGGGCTGGATAAAATTTCCGTAGAACGACCTGTGGCGGAAATCAATGACGCCGATATTGACACCATGATCGAGCGGTTACGCGAGCAAAGAGCGGAGTATTCTGACGTTGAGCGGGCCTGTGAAAAGGATGACCGTGTCAATATTAATTTCGCTGGGACTAAAGATGGAGAAGCTTTTCAGGGCGGCACCGCAGAAAATCACGATCTGGTTTTAGGCTCCGGCGCGATGATTCCCGGCTTTGAAGAAGGCATCATTGGCATGAGTAAAGGGGAAGAAAAGACGATCGATGTCACGTTCCCCGAAGATTACCAAGCCGAAGACCTGCAAGGCCAAGCAGTTCAGTTTGTTATCAAAGTGAACTCCGTTCAATCCAAGGCATTGCCTGACGTAAATGAAGAGTTCATCAAAAACTTTACTCAGAAAGACGCTACCCTCGAAGAATTTCGCGTTGAGATCCGTGAAAACATGGAGCGAGAGTTAAAAAATGCGGTAAAAACCCGCGTTAAGAAAGAAGTGATGGATGGCGTACTGGAAAACAACGAAGTAGACGCTCCAAAATCACTGATTGATCAGGAAATTGATCGTCAGCGCAGGCAAATGGTTCAGCAGTTTGGCGGCGGAAACAATTTTGATTTTAATACGTTACCTGCTGAGCTTTTTGAGGCACAAGCTAATCGTGCAGTTAAATTGGCTTTGGTTCTGGGCGAATTGATCAAGCAGAACGAAATTAAGGCAGATGCTAACCGGGTAAGAAGCACTATCGAGGAAATGGCTCAGCCTTACGAAAACCCGGAAGAAGTCGTGAATTACTACTATGAGAATCAGCAAATGCTCCAACAGATCGAAGCCATGGTTTTGGAAGACCAAGTGGTTGATTCGATTCTTGAGCACGCGACGGTAACAGATGTTGAAATGAGTTACGAAGAAGCGGTTAAGCAGCCTAACCAAGAACAAGAGTAAAAATCGATCAAAAATAAAAAACGCGACCTAGAGTCGCGTTTTTTTTTGCTTATTTCGTGTGATCCTATGATATTTGGCGCTATAGTTAAGAAAAAATTACGCCAAAGCATTGAAAACCTTTACTAAAGGCCTCACTTTTCAATATTGAAATAAAGTGAAACAATACGGCTGTCAAGTATTTTACCTATTTAAGGATAACATCATGTCTCACCGTTTCGACGAGCTTGCAGAGCGCAACCCCATTCTGAATTCCGGTTTGGTTCCGATGGTCATCGAACAGACTGCCAGGGGCGAGCGGTCTTTTGATATCTACTCACGCTTATTGAAAGAGCGCGTCATCTTCATGGTTGGCCAGGTTGAAGACCATATGGCGAATTTACTTGTAGCCCAATTACTGTTTTTGGAATCAGAGAATCCCGATAAAGATATCCATTTTTATATCAACTCTCCTGGTGGTTCTGTGACGGCCGGCATGGCAATTTACGATACCATGCAGTTTATCAAGCCGGATGTATCCACCATGTGTATTGGTCAGGCTTGCTCGATGGGATCACTGCTTTTGACCGCCGGTGCAACCGGCAAGCGCTATTGTCTCCCTAACTCTCGAGTGATGATTCATCAACCCCTGGGTGGCTTTCAGGGTCAAGCGTCGGATATCGAAATTCACGCCCGTGAAATTATTTCCATGAAAAAGCGTCTAAACGAAATTATGGCGAGTCATACCGGTCAGCCTTTGGAAAAAATAGAGCAGGATACCGATCGTGATAATTTCATGAGTGCTTATGATGCAAAAGAATATGGTCTGGTAGATCAGATTTTGGAACAACGATAGCTTTATTTACAATCACTTATGGTGATATATTAAAATCATTCTAAGATAAGTGAGAATCTCAGACTTGCAAAAATGGGGTTTTCACTGCATCTTTCATTTAGAAGAAGATGCGGGTCAGATGAGGTATATAAATGACTGACGAACGAGACGGAAAGGGTGATGATGGCGGGAAGCTGTTGTATTGCTCATTTTGCGGCAAAAGCCAGCATGAAGTGCGCAAACTGATCGCCGGCCCATCTGTTTTTATCTGCGACGAGTGCGTAGACCTGTGCAATGATATTATTCGGGAAGAAGTGCAGGAAGAAAACAACGATAGCGCCAGCGACAAATTACCTACACCCACCGAAATTAAACATATTCTCGACGATTATGTTATCGGTCAGAACCGGGCAAAGAAAGTTTTGTCCGTTGCCGTGTACAATCACTACAAGCGCTTGCGGTCGGGTTCTGCCAAATCAGCGAAAGGAAATAATGCCGAAGTTGAATTGGGAAAAAGCAACATACTGTTAATTGGACCGACAGGCAGTGGTAAAACGTTACTGGCCGAAACTCTGGCCCGTTTGCTGAATGTTCCTTTCACTATTGCCGATGCGACCACGCTCACGGAAGCCGGGTACGTAGGTGAAGATGTAGAGAACATTATCCAGAAGCTATTGCAGAAGTGTGATTACGATGTAGAAAAGGCCCAGATGGGAATTGTCTACATAGACGAAATTGATAAAATTTCCCGTAAATCAGACAACCCGTCAATCACGCGCGACGTGTCGGGTGAAGGTGTACAGCAAGCCTTATTGAAGTTAATTGAAGGCACTGTCGCTTCCGTACCTCCACAGGGCGGTCGTAAACACCCCCAACAAGAATTTTTACAGGTAGACACCTCTAATATCCTGTTTATTTGTGGTGGTGCATTCGCTGGATTGGATAAAGTCATTAGTGATCGATCAGAGAAAAGCGGAATTGGTTTTTCTGCTACGGTCAAGAGCAAAGACGATACTCGCAACGTCGGCGAAACCCTGAAAGATGTTGAGCCCGAGGACCTGGTTCGTTATGGCTTGATTCCAGAATTTGTTGGCCGCTTACCGGTACTTGCAACGCTGGAAGAATTAGACGAAGAAGCGTTAATGCAGATTCTGACAGAGCCAAAGAACTCTCTTACCAAACAATACAGCAAGTTGTTCGAATTGGATGGGGTTGATTTGGATTTCCGCGAAGATGCTTTGATTTCCGTGGCGAAAAAAGCCATGGAACGGAAAACAGGTGCTCGTGGTTTGCGCTCCATTCTCGAATCCGTGTTGCTTGACACCATGTACGATGTCCCGTCATTGGACAACCTGGTAAAAGTGGTTATTGACGGAGCAGTAATCAAAGGGGAATCCGAACCCCTGATGATTTACGAGAATAATGAACAGGCAAAAGCTGTTCCGGACGACTAAGCAGTTAAAAGCGACATAGAAAGGGGCCAGTTTCGGCCCTTTTTTAATCCCTGTAGTCGCGTAAGTGTCACAAAGCCAGTTGAATTCCTCATTCTTGGCCTCATGTACCTAAGCTGAGACTTTCATTCATGCCGTTGTGTTGGATAATCCAGCCGGGCAATTTGATCCAGGTATTCGCATATGCAGGAACCGGAAGACAATAACTCCATTAGCAACAAATACTATCCGTTACTCGCATTGCGCGACGTGGTGGTGTATCCCCATATGGTTATCCCACTGTTCGTGGGGCGTGAAAAATCGATTAAAGCGCTTGAAGAAGCCATGGAAACCGACAAGCAAATTGTCCTTGTTGCTCAGGTCAATGCGTCGGATGATGATCCGGCACCGGGTGATCTTTACCAGGTGGGGACCGTAGCGACCATTTTGCAATTATTGAAGCTCCCTGATGGCACCGTTAAGGTGTTGGTGGAGGGCGCCAACAGGACGTTCACTAAATCAGTCACGTTGAACGATGGTTTTCTCTCCGCTCAAATTCGCGACACCCCCATTTCAAATGTCGACGATCGGGAAGCAGAAGTCCTGGTGCGTTCCCTGTTATCGCAATTCGAACAATACGTAAAGCTAAGTAAGAAGGTCGCAACGGAGATTCTGACCTCAGTCAGTAGCATCGATGATCCGGCCAGGCTGTCTGATACTATAGCTGCCCACTTGGCGCTGAAAATTCAGGATAAACAGCGCATTCTGGAAATTTTCGATTTACGAGAACGAATCGACCATTTGATGGCATTGATGGAAGGTGAGATCGATCTGTTACAGGTCGAAAAACGCATCCGGGGTCGTGTCAAAAAACAAATGGAAAAAAGCCAACGCGAGTATTATCTGAATGAGCAGATGAAGGCTATTCAGAAAGAGCTTGGTGACCTGGAGGAAACAGGTAACGAACTGGAAGAGTTTGAGAAGCGCATCGAATCTTCCGGAATGACTAAAGAAGCAAAAGATAAGGCCAAGGCTGAACTCAATAAGCTGAAAATGATGTCTCCCATGTCGGCTGAAGCGACTGTGGTGCGGTCTTATCTGGATTGGATGGTTAATTTGCCCTGGCGCAAGAAAAGTAAAGTCAGGCATGATCTTAAAAAAGCAAAAGAAATCCTGGACGAAGACCACTACGGGCTTGATGAGGTTAAGGAACGCATTCTCGAGTATCTAGCCGTTCAGGCCAGGGTCAATAAAATCAGAGGGCCCGTGCTGTGTTTAGTCGGGCCACCTGGCGTGGGTAAAACGTCTCTGGGTCAATCTATTGCGAAAGCGACCAATCGAAAATTCGTGCGAATGGCATTAGGCGGTGTGCGCGATGAAGCTGAAATCCGAGGGCATCGACGCACTTATATTGGTTCCATGCCCGGCAAGCTGGTACAGAAAATTTCCAAAGTCGGCGTTAAAAATCCGCTCTTTTTGTTGGACGAAATAGACAAAATGGGTGTGGACATGCGGGGCGATCCTTCTTCTGCATTACTGGAAGTGCTAGATCCGGAGCAAAACAACACTTTTAACGACCACTACCTGGAAGTGGATTACGATCTTTCCGATGTTTTATTTATTTGTACTTCGAACTCCATGAATATTCCGGCACCGCTTTTGGACCGGATGGAAGTAATACGGTTACCCGGTTATACCGAAGATGAAAAGCTGAATATCGCCAAGCAATATCTAGTTCCGAAACAGCGAAAAATGAACGGCCTGAAAGACGACGAAATGAGCATGGATGACGATGCTATTCGAGGTCTCATTCGTTATTACACTCGCGAGTCAGGGGTGCGAGGATTAGAGCGGGAGATCGCCAAGGTTTGCCGTAAGCATGTCAAAGAAAACGTATTGGCAGAGACCCTGGAGCCGGTCACGATCACCGAAGAATCCCTTGAGCATTATAGTGGAGTACGCAAATATAACTTTGGTAAGAAAGAAGAGGAAGACCGGATAGGACAGGTAACGGGATTGGCTTGGACTTCTGTTGGCGGTGAGCTACTCACGATTGAAGCGGCATCGGTCCCAGGTAAAGGTCGACAGATCCGTACAGGCTCTCTGGGCGACGTTATGCAGGAATCCATACAGGCTGCCCTGACTGTCGTCAGAAGTCGCTCCAGCGTGCTTGGAATCTCTCCTGAGTTTCATGAGAAAAATGATATCCACATACATGTTCCGGAAGGGGCCACGCCGAAAGATGGTCCCAGTGCCGGGATCGGCATGTGCACGGCACTCGTTTCTGTGCTCACGAACATTCCGGTGCGCGCCGACGTCGCAATGACCGGTGAAATTACACTTCGCGGGCAGGTTTTGCCGATCGGTGGCCTGAAAGAAAAATTACTGGCTGCTCATCGCGGCGGTATAACCACAATCATTATCCCGAAGGAAAATGAACGAGACCTAAAAGAGATTCCTGATAACATCAAAGAAGATCTGGATATCCACTGTGTTAAATGGATTGACGAAGTGCTCGAGTTGGCATTGGTAAGCATGCCTGAACCCATCCCTGATAGTGCAGAAGTCGAAATTGCGAAACGTGACGAAATCGATGATGAAGATGGCGAACGGTTGAGTACACATTAAAAAAATGCGCTACACTGCACGAGCTAACTTGGTGCGTGTAGCGCATTTTCTTGGCAAAAAGGTTATGAGCTGAGTTCAATTAGCAAGTAATTTAAAATAAGAATGTTTCAAATAGCACTTGAAAAAATTTAATTACATGCAGCGCGTGCGCTGTGCTTGACAGGTCTTTTTTGCAGTTGGTATAAAGTTGCTCCGCCGCAAGGGACGGGGCTTTTAGCGGCCCTAAGGCCGAAATTTTCACTCAAATCAAACCTAGAGTTCTAGGTCAAATCCGCAGACAGATATCTTTTATAAGGGGAGTCTTGTGAACAAATCCGAATTGATAGATGCTATTGCTGCCTCCGCAGACATTCCCAAAGCGCAGGCTGGTCGAGCACTTGATGCCGTGATCGAAACCGTCACCGGCGCTTTGCAGAAAGAAGACCAAGTTGTTTTGGTCGGCTTTGGAACATTCGCAGTCAAAGATCGCGCAGCTAGAAACGGACGCAATCCACAAACCGGACAACCGATCGAAATTCCAGCTGCTAAGATCCCGACATTTAAACCAGGTAAAGCGCTTAAAGATGCGGTAAACGGTTAATACTGACCGAGCTGTATCGTTTTCAGTTTGAGCGAGAAATAATAACAACAATTGAGTGACACTTCCGTACGATGATCAGTATCCCATTATCTGAACATTTTATGCTCTATTTCATTTAGTTGTTTTTGCAGTTTAACTTTAGTTAAGACAGTGAGCATATTGTTCGCTTCATTGGAGCGGTAGTTCAGTTGGTTAGAATACCGGCCTGTCACGCCGGGGGTCGCGGGTTCGAGTCCCGTCCGCTCCGCCAACTAGAGTTCGTTAACATTTCCGCATCGACAGTCTGAGAATACGTAAAAAGAGAAGCGCATCTATGATACGCTTCTCTTTTTTCATTTTAGGAAGATAGGTTAACCCCCTCACGGTGGGAGCCGTACTCGGAGCAATAAGATCATGCAACAATTTCGAAACTTGCTAAAAGGATGGTTAGGCAAGGTTTTGTTGGTAATTTTCATCTTGCCGTTCGCATTCTTCGGTATTGAAGGCCTGTTCAACTCAGGTGGTAGTGCCGATGTGGCAATTAAGGTCAATGACGCTGAAATTTCGACACTGGAAGTGAATCGTGCGATCGAAAACCAGCGCGAGAACCTTAAACAGCAAATGGGTGGGAATATAGACGATTCGTTTTTAACGGACGAATTACTCAAGCCGCGGGTGGTTGAATCACTGATTCAGCGAGAACTGATTAAACAGGCGGTTGAGGAAGAGGGCCTGGCTGTTTCAGCCGACCGCGTGAAATCTTATGTGCGCTCAATGCCCCAATTTCAGGATGAAAGTGGAAATTTCTCGAATGACCGGCTTGAGTCACTGCTGGTGCAGGCAAACTTTACCAAGGCTCGTTTGTTTGAAACCATTCAGGAAAGTATGGTTTTTGAGCAGCTCCAGAATGGAGTCGGTGCAACTGCATTTATAACTCCGTCAGAACTCAATTATGCGGTTAAGCTGAATAATCAAAAACGTGATTTTAGTTATGCCATTCAATCGGCGGAGGCGTTGAAAGAGAAGGTCGAGCTTACGGAAGATGAACTGCAAGCTTACTTTGAGCAGAATAAATCTCAGTTCCGCACGCAGGAAAAAGTCAAAATTCAATATATCCAATTGGGTAAAGATGACTTTGAAAAATCGGTAACGGTGCCAGAAGAAGAGATCACGGCGGCCTACCACGATTACGAAAACAAGCTAAAGCAGCAGGAACGCCGCCGAGCTTCCCACATTCTGGTTGAAATAAATGACGACCGCTCGGACAGCGAAGCGATGAAGCGCATTAAAGAGGCCCAGGCCAAACTGGTCGAAGGCCAATCTTTCGAGAAAGTAGTAAGCGAATACTCCGACGATATTGCCACTACAAGCGATGGTGGTGATTTGGATTACAACGGCAAAGGCGTATTTGATGAAGACTTCGAAAATGCCCTTTTCGCGCTTGATGAAAAGGGCGACGTATCGGATATTGTAAAATCAGAGTTTGGTTATCACATAATAAAACTCACAGGTATCGAACAGCCAGAAATCGTTTCTCTTGAAGATAAGCGTCAAGAACTGGTTAAAGAAATCAAATCCGACATGGCCCAGGAAAAACTGGAAGAGGCCATTGATGATATCAACCGTTTAGCATTCGAATCCGGTGATTTACAGTTGATTTCAGATGATTATAAGAAGCCGATACAAACGAGTGATTTTTTTACTCGCCAGGGAGGGAAAGGGGTTGCAGCTGACAGGGCGGTAATTGATGCAGCGTTTTCGGATATTGTTTTGAATGACGGTCAGAATAGCGAAATTATAGAGCTATCCAATGGCAAAGTTGTTGTGATTCGGCTGGCCCAGCACGAGCAGGCGCGGGATCAGGAGTTCAAGGAAGTTGAGTCACAAATACGCAGTGTGCTGGTGCTGGAAAAGTCTCGTGAACAAGCCAAGTCAAAAGCAGAGGCAGTTATTGCCAAGTTAAAGGATGGTGCAAGTCGCGATACAATTGCGGAGGAATTCGGACTGGAGTGGAAACAGGGCGAAGGTGTATCAAGGCAGGGCAGTGATTTACCTCAAACGGTTGTCTCGGCCGCGTTTGAGATGCCGGTTCCAGCGACAGGCGGTCAGAGTATAAAGCATTTTGGCCAACCGAATGGCGACCAGGAAATTATCATCCTTTCCCGAGTGGTTGATGGTGAGTTCGATTTGGAAGGAGAGCAATTAGCACAGGCTAAGGCATCTGCCTCGCAGCGTTTCGGTAACTCGGACTTCGCAAACTATATCGCGTCCTTAAGAGAGAAGGCTAAAATCGAAATTCGATAGACGTTGGTTAAGAAAATCGATTTATGCACTTACCGCCGGGGCTGCGTCTATTTGATACAGCCCCGGTTGCGTTTTAACCTCGAAGTTTACTGTATTTCGTCGCGATTCAGTCGTGCGGGATCGTTTCGATTGAATTCGATTGAAACAGGTTGACCGTCATCTCAGATACTGAAGGCCGAGCTTATAAGTTCTCGTGTGTACTCATGCTCCGAGTGTTGGAAAATCTGATCCACGGTACCGAATTCCAGAGGCTTCCCGTCTTTCAGAACCATGACCTCGTGAGCAATGGTTTTTATTACTTTCAAATCATGACTGATAAAAAGATAGGAGAAGCCGTGTACGGATTGTAGATCTTTTAGCAAATCCAGTAGTTGAGACTGAATGCTTCGGTCCAGTGCCGATGTCGGTTCATCCAGCACGATTAACTCCGGTTCCAGAATTAAAGCCCTTGCTATTGCTATACGTTGCCGTTGCCCACCGGAAAACTCATGGGGGAAACGGTGCCGTGACTCAGGGTCTAATCCTACTTCCTGCAATGCTTTTATCACCTTCTCTTCTTGCTGTTTAGCATTCCCCAGATGATGTATCTGCAGTCCTTCAGCAATAATCTCACCCACACTCATTCGGGGTGATAAGCTGCTAAAGGGGTCTTGGAATACAATCTGCATTTGTTTCCGCAGCGGTCTGGTCTGCTGTCTGGACATGTTGGATATATTCAAGCCGTTAAATTCGATTTTGCCGTTACTATCGATAAGCCTAAGCAAAGCCTGAACCAGCGTGGTCTTCCCCGAGCCACTTTCCCCAACTATTCCCAGTGTGTGGCCGCGTTTTATAGTGAAACTAACATCGTCAACGGCTTTGATATGGTCTACCGTTCGCTTAAATAGGCCTTTTTTAACGGGAAACCAAACTCGTAACTTATCAACTTCCATAATGGATTCGGCGCGGCTTGACACTGGCACCGGTTCGCCGCCGGGTTCTGCATCTAATAAGGTTTTGGTATATGGGTGTTGAGGATTGGTAAATAGTTCGTTAGTTTCATTTATTTCCACTAACACACCTTTTGACATTACAGCAACGCGGTCACAATAGTGACGTACCACGCCCAGGTCGTGGGTGATCAATAATATAGTCATACCCAGCTTTTGTTGTAGCTCCTGCAGCAGGTTGAGTACCTGCTTTTGAATGGTGACGTCCAGTGCGGTAGTTGGTTCGTCAGCAATCAGGATCTCAGGCTCATTGGCTAACGCCATCGCAATCATAACCCGTTGCCGTTGACCACCGGACAATTCATGGGGGTAGGCATTCAACCTGGTTTCCGGTTTTGGTAATCCGACCAGCGTGAGTAATTCCAGTATGCGTTCTTTGGCTTTTATACCACTCAAACCGCAGTGTATTTTCAGTGTTTCGCCAATTTGCTTTCTTATCGTATGCAGAGGGTTGAGCGCCGTCAGTGGTTCCTGAAACACCATGCCGATCTGTCCACCCCGAACTTTCCGCATTTGAGCTTCACTTTTTTGCAGTAAATCTTCCGCTTCGAATGTGATGCTTCCGGCTTTGTATTCCGTAATGGAGCCGGGTAACAGCTTCATTATTGCTTGTGCTGTCACGGATTTGCCTGAACCGCTTTCTCCGACCAACGCGAATGTCTCACCCTTCAACAGTGAAAAGCTTACATTGTTCACCGCATCGGTGACCTTGCCCCCCTGTTTAAACGAGACAGAAAGGTTTTCAATTGTTAGAACCGTCTCTTTAGTCAATCTGAAACCTCACGTTAATGCGCTCTGGGGTCGTATGCATCGCGAAACGCTTCACCCACGAACACCAACAGGGTAAGCATGATGCTCAAAATAAAAAACGCAGACGCACCCAGCCAGGGTGCCTGCAAATTCGATTTGCCTTGTGATACCAGTTCGCCAAGGGAAGGGGAACCAGGCGGCAACCCGAAGCCCAGAAAATCCAGTGCGGTTAGCGTGGTAATGGCTCCGGTTAGTATGAAAGGCATGAAAGTAATGGTTGCCACCATCGCGTTCGGCAGAATGTGTTTAAACATAATGCCCTGATCACCTAAACCTAATGCTTTCGCCGCTTTGACGTATTCCAGGTTGCGGCCACGAAGAAATTCAGCGCGTATCACCGGCACCAATGACATCCAGCTAAACAAAAGCATAATACCCAGCAACCACCAGAAATTCGGGCGTATGATGCTGGAAAGAATGATTAGAAGAAATAGAATCGGTAAAGAAGACCAAATCTCGATAAATCGCTGTCCGAACAGATCGAGTTTGCCCCCGTAATATCCCTGTATTGCCCCTACAAAGATTCCGATTACCGAGCTGATTAATGTCAGCGCCAGACCAAATAATACGGATATGCGAAATCCGTAAATTACTCTCGCTAATACGTCCCGTCCCTGATCGTCGGTGCCCAGCAAGTTGACTGAATCGGGTGCTGATGGCGCCGGTGTGGTGAGATCATAGTTAATCGTGTCGTAACTGAATTTAACGGGAGGGTAGAGGATCCATCCGTTGTCGTTAATCAGTTCCACCACATATTCATCGCGGTAATCCGCTTCTGTGGGTAGCTCCCCGCCGAACTCCTGTTCGGAGTAGGTTTTCATGAAAGGGTAGTAATATTCGCCGTCAAAATTAATCAGCAAGGGGTTGTCGTTTGCCAGTAATTCGGCGAACAAACTGAGGATAAACAACAGCATGAATATCCATAGAGAATACCAGCCACGCTTGTTGGCCTTGAAGCGTTCAAATCGCCGTTGGTTGATCGGTGTCAAATTTAATAAGGGCACTGTGTCAGGACCTCGACTCGAAATCTATGCGCGGATCGACTAACGTGTAGGTCACATCGCTGATTAAGTTCACTAAAAGGGAGATCAAAGTGAATATGAAGAGTGTGCCGAAGATCACAGGGTAATCGCGGGAAAGGATCGATTCAAACCCGAGTAGCCCAAGCCCGTCTAATGAAAATATGATTTCAATTAAAAAAGCCCCGGTAAAAAAGATCGAAACTAAAGCCGCGGGGATTCCGGCAATGATAATCAACATTGCGTTCCTAAAAACGTGACCATACAGCACTTGGTTTTCCTTGAGACCTTTCGCTCGGGCTGTCACGACATACTGCTTTCCAATTTCATCGAGAAACGAATTTTTGGTCAGCATTGTCAGCGTTGCAAACCCACCGATTACCAGTGCCGTAATCGGGAGTGTTAAGTGCCAAAAATAATCGAGGATCTGCTGACCCAGCGTGAGATCGTCAAAATTAGGTGAAGTAAGTCCTCTCAGGGGGAACCAGTTGAGATTGCTGCCCCCGGCAAAAACAATAATCAGAAAAATGGCAAATAGGAAGGAGGGGATAGCATTGCCAATAATAACAATGGAGCTGGACCAGATATCGAAAGGTGTGCCATGTTTTACCGCTTTGCGTATACCGAGTGGGATAGAAATTAAATACACCAGTATGGTTGACCACAGGCCCAGTGACACCGAAACCGGAAGCTTTTCTAGAATCAGATCTACAACGCTCTTATCCCGAAAGAAACTGTTACCGAAATTAAAGCTGAAGTAGTCTTTCACCATTATGACGAAGCGTTCCCAGGCGGGTTTATCAAAGCCGTACATCTTTTCAATTTTTTTAATAAGTTCCGGATCCAGGCCCTGGCTGCCCCGGTAACTGGATCCGCTGCTGCGCACCTCTGCCTGAGCACCTCCGCCAATGCGGGACGCCGCGCTACCATCAAGGCCTTCTATTTGAGCAATCATTTGTTCGACCGGGCCACCCGGTGCTGCCTGAATGATAATGAAATTCAGAGTCAGAATACCGAATAAGGTCGGAATGATCAGAAACAGCCGTCGGATGATATAAGCAAACATAGACTAGTAGTTACTCTTTAGGGTCGCTGGGCTTGTTGTCTGTTGCCGGATCGGTATCAGCAGCGTCGGAATGAGTTTCATCAGAGGCTCCGGATTTAAGCCACCAGGTGAAGAATCCAACATCGCCGTAGAGCGGTGGTTCCTTAGGCTGCTCAAACTTGTTCCAATAGGCAATCCGGTGTTTATCGATGTGCCACTGGGGTATGACATAATGTCCCCAAAGCAGTACCCGGTCCATTGCGCGGCACGCTGCCACCAGTTCTTCACGAGTCTGGGCGTTGATGATCTTGTCAATCAGATGATCAATGACCGGGTCTCTGATGCCGATCAGGTTCCGACTGCCTTTGTGGTCTGCAAATTTAGAAAACCAATAGTCCCTTTGTTCATTGCCCGGAGAGTTAGACTGAGCGAAGCCGCCGATAATCATATCAAAATCAAATTCTCTGACGATGCGTATGTAATTTGTGGTATCGACAATGCGGGCGCTGGCTTCAATGCCCAGTCGTTTCAGATTTTTAATATAGGGCAGGACTATTCGTTCAAAATCCTTACTGTACAGCAGGATTTCGAATTTGAAGGGTTTGCCGGTTTCGCCGTTCACCAGTTCAGTGCCTTTAAAGGTCCAACCGGCGCTCTTTAACAAGCTGATTGCTTTGCGGATGTTTTTTCGATTGTTGCCACTGCCGTCGGTTTCCGGTGAGCGGTAGACTTTAGTGAATATTTCTTGCGGCAGGTCTTCACGAAAGGGTTCAAGCAGAGCGAGTTCAGCTTCATTGGGTAGTCCGGTCGCAGCCAGCTCAGAATTGGAGAAGAAACTGTTCGTGCGGGTATACGCGCCATAGAATAACTGCTTGTTAGTCCACTCAAAGTCGAACGCGTAATCCAGCGCTTCGCGTACTCTTGCATCTTTAAAAAGATCTTTTCGGGTATTCATCACAAAGGACTGCATGCCCGTGGGATTCAAATGGGGGATTTCCTTTTTGATTATCTTGCCGGAATCGTATTTTTTTCCGGTATATTCTGTAGCCCAGCGTTTTGATGAAATTTCTTCACGGTAATCGTAGCGTCCACCTTTGAACGCTTCCATCATCACGGTATCGTCGCGGTAATAGCTGACATGGACGGTATCATAGTTGTACATTCCTTTATGAACGGGTAGATCTCTTGCCCAGTAGTCCTTAACGCGTTCAAATGTGACAGACTTGCCTGAATCAAACGACTTTATTTTATAGGGTCCGCTGCCTAACGGAATATCCAGTGATGATTTGGCAAAATCTTTGTCTTTCCAGTAGTGCTCCGGCAACACTTTCAATTGGCCCAATATTAACGGGAGCTCGCGGTTTTTGTTGTCGCGAGCAGTGAATTTTACCCGCTGCTTGTCCAGCGCTTCAACATTCACGATATCCGCGTAATAAGCTTTATAAAAAGGCCTGCCGTTTTCAACCAGCTGATTGAATGTAAACACCACATCACTGGCTTCGATCGGCTCGCCATCATGGAATCGAGCTTTGGGATTAATGTGAAAAATTATCCAGGAACGATCTTCAGGGTATTCTACCTTTTCAGCGATCAACCCATATTCAGTGAACGGTTCATCAGCTGAGGAAACCAGCAAAGTATCATAGATAAGGTTTATATTAGCTGCGCTGTCGCCCTTCGGAATGTCTGGATTAAATGAATCGAAAGTGGAGGGACTGGCCAAGGTTACCGTTCCTCCTTTAGGTGCATCGGGGTTGACATAGTCAAAGTGGGTGAAATCTTCGCCATATTTCATATCACCGTGCATGGCAATGCCGTGGCTATTGATAACCCTGGTTTCAGCCAGCGACGTGCTGCTCCATAACCCAAGTATTATAGAGCACCCGAGCATCAAAAAATGTTTCATGTTTGCCATTCCTTTTTTCTTGTCATCTAAGTCTTTATTTAAAATAAAACAACAATGATTTATTAACGTGCTTTTGTTTTTACCCACCAGGTTTGAAATCCCAGATTCAAGGAAGGGGGATGTTCAGGTTTGACAAAAATGTCTTTGTAAGCGATTCGGTGGTAGTCAAGATAGTACTGAGGGATAGTGTAGTAATTCCAAAGTAGTATTCTATCCAGTGCCCTTACTGCAGTGGTTAATGCTTTGGTGCTGGTAGCCGATTTGATTCTGGCAATCATGGCATCTACGGCCGGGTCACTTATGCCGGATAAATTCTTGGCACCCCTGATGCCAACCTGGTCACTGTGGAAATACAATTGCTGCTCAAACCCGGGGGACGCTGTTTGGGGCAGCACATACACAATCATATCGTAGTCGTAATCGTCCAACCGCACCTTATACTGGGCCGAATCCACTATTCGAGTGCGCGCGGTGATGCCAATTTTTTGCAAATTTTTTATTAATGGCAGCAAAACCCGCTGGAAAGATCGGTTTTCTATCATGATTTCAAATTCGAGGGGCTTGCGTGTTTTACTGTTGATCAGTTTTTTGTCGTGATATTCCCAGCCAGCTGCTTTGAGTAGCTTGATCGCTTCCCGCATGGCTACGCGTACTTCCTTGGGGCTCTGGTAGCTTTGAAAGTGGAACTCCTCGGTAAACAGTTCAGGTGGCAACTGTGCCCGGAACGGTTCCAGTAAGGCGACTTCGTCAGCGCTGGGTTTACCCTGCGATCCCATTTCCGAATTGGGGAAATGGGATTGAGAGCGCTTATAGGCGTTCGCAAATATATTCCGGTTGATCCAGTTAAAATCAAACATCAGTGAAACAGCTTTGCGTACGTTGAGATCCTGGAAAACAGGCCGCCTCATGTTTAAAAAGAACGCCTGGGTATTGGAAGGAATATTATGGGGACGCGCCTGCTTGATTACTCGGCCTTGCTTGACAGCAGGGAAATCGTAACCTGTTGCCCAGTTTTTCGAAATATATTCAATCCAGAAATCCAGACTTCCGGACTTGAAGGCTTCAAACGCCACCGTTCTGTCACGATAAAATTCATATCTTACCTGGTCGAAATTAAACATACCTTTGTAGACCGGGCTATCTTTAGACCAAAAGTCGTCGACGCGTTCCAGCACCAGATAATTCCCCAAAACGAAACCCTTTACCCGATAGGGACCACTCAACGGCTGCGGGGTTCCTGAAGATTCACCAAAGCGATGTTTCTTCCAATGCTGATGGGACATAACCGGGATCTCGCCAGCTCTGAACAGGTTGGATCGTTCCGGCGGCCCCTTAAAAAAGATTTTGACGCGGTGGTCTGACAAGACCTCAACTTTTTCGATCGATGAGAAGTTATTGGTAAGCGCGGGGTGAGCCTGATTACCGGTTACCAGTTCAAAACTGGCCGCCACATCGTTTGCCGTTATCGGATCCCCGTTATGAAATCGGGCTGCGGCATTCAGCTGAAAAATGACCCAGGCATAATCGGTCGGGTACTCAAGCCATTCGCAAATCAGGCAGTAGGCAGTCTGGCTTTCATCTCCCGATTCCAAATAATAGTTTGTACCTGCCATAATCGGCTCATTCATTTCAGTAATACCATATACGGCAGTATATTCTGAAGCGCTGATGCCTTTTAGAACGTAGGGGTTGAGTGTGTCGAACGTGCCTAACCCTGGTAGGGTAATGCGCCCTCCTTTGGGGGCCTGGGGATTCGCGTAATCGAAATGGGTAAACCCTTGATTGTATTTCGGGGCGTCATACAAACTGAGTGAAGTGGCTTTAAGTACGTCAGCGTGGACTCCGGACCCGAACACCAGAATGAAAGCGATGGAGAGTCCATTCAACAGGTTGCAAGCAATTATGGACAGCATTGGCTTTACGTGGTGATGGAGCGGGTTTCGGGTCATAACACCTACTGAAATTACGTGCAAAGAATAGTGCCGACATGACGGCGTAACAATCTTTATAACTGGTTCACAGAATAACTTCAAATAAAACAAATACATCCCGATCAGGCAGGTGATCGCTGTTTGGGGAGGCTAGGGCGAGAGGTCAATTCAAGGCGGTAGGAGGCGGTTGGCAGTGAACCACCGGCTTTGGTTGGTGGCGCTTCCTGAGGAGCGCCACTGGCGCTCAGGGGGCGTTAGCAACGTCAATATACAGTGTCAACATGTCGCCGGGCTGGAGATATTTTTTGAAATCTACCTGGTTCCAGCGTTTTAGCTCCCGTAGCGATATATTGAACCGGTTCGCAATACGGGCATACGAATCCCCGGAGCGGGCACGATAATGTATTTTTCGTTGTCGTTGTTCGCTCATCTTGTCCGCCGATACCTTGGTCTCCTGCCAGATAACCAGTTTGCGACCCGCAACCAGCGTGTCGCCGGGGGCCATGCCGTTCCATTTCGCGAGGCTTTGGGTATTGACGCCATAGCGTCGTGATATGGTCCAGAAACTATCCCCTTTGCCCACTCTGTAAGTTAGTTTTCGCTTGCCGGAAATCGTGCGATTGAGCTTCTCGTTCAGGCGCTGGTCCTGGCTAAGACTATAGCTGGTCAGTGGCTGAGAGGATTGCGGTATAAGCAGTGTTTTACCGGCCCTGATCGTATTCGAGCTGAGTTGATTAATCTGTTTCAGCAGAGCTGGGGTAATATGGTGTGCTTTCGAAATGGACAGGATGGAGTCGCCACGCTTGATAGTGTATCGATCCCATTCAACCCGTTTTTCCGGCGGCAGTTTAACTAATGCATCTCTCATCTGTTGTGCATTGTCTACTGGAACCAGCAAATGGTGGGGGCCTTCAGGGTCCGTTGCCCATTTGTTAAAGCCTGGATTAAGGCGATACAGTTCTTCAATGCTGATGCCGGCCATTTTGGCGGCTAACGCTAAGTCCAGCTGCGCTCCGATATCAACTTCTTCAAAGAAGGGTTGATATGCGTAATCAATTAACGTAACGCCGTAACGCTTCGGCGATTTGAAGATCTGGGCGATTGCAATAAGCTTCGGCACATACTCTCTTGTTTCTTTCGGCAGATCCAATGCCCAAAAGTCAGTCGGTTTTCCCTGGGCTTTATTCTTTCGCATGGCTTTGCGCACCGTACCGCCTCCGGAGTTATAGGACGCCAGAGCCAACATCCAGTCACCATCAAACTGTTTGTTCAGTGCTTGCAGGTAATTCATTGCAGCATCGGTGGCAGCCACAATGTCACGGCGGCCTTCGTACCACCAGGTTTGGTGTAAGCCGTAAGCGCGCCCGGTACCGGGAATAAATTGCCAGATGCCGGCTGCACGTCCGTGTGAATAGGCAAATGGATCGAATGCACTTTCAACGACGGGAAGCAGGGCAAGTTCACTGGGGATGCCGCGTTTGATGGATTGCTCCAGAATGTAATAGAGATAGGGCTCAGCCCGTACCGTCACACGATCAAGATAACTTTGGTTTTTTGCATACCAATCGCGCTGGACTTTGATTCTTGGGTTGTCCTGCTGCAGATTCAAAATGGTGTTTTTGCGATACACGCTCCAGATTGAGGGTACGCCTTCCAGCGCCGGATCCTGGTCCGAACCCAGCGGCAATGCAGAAAGGGGAGAAGGTATGGAGAATTCTGGGCCCAGATATCCGGTATAGTCGAATTCTTCTACGCCATCCGGGGTAGAGCGATCTATAACAAGCTCGCTTTCAGGCGTGTACTGCGTGGCTTGTTGATCACTTTGCAATGCGGTGGAGCAACCCACTATATGTAGACAAAATAATAATGAAGACAAAGCAGACCACGACGTCCAGGGATTAATGACAGAACTCAACACTACGGTTCCTACCTACTGCTGTAATACTATGAAATACATCGTTTCCTGACCACAGCTCCGATGTTCCTGTTTAATAAATGAACAGATGTCGGAGCTAGAAGGAATCTTTCCATGCCCGAAGTTTAGCAAAAGAATCGGTGGCGTCAGCAGGGCGGCTACCACTATTTTTAATTAATGCGTTGATGACACTGTCTTCGTTTACTCGCAAGAATGGGTTAACGCGCTTTTCCAGTCCGATAGTAGAGGGCAGGCTGGGTAAATTTTGATCTCTCAGAGAGGCAACGTTTTCCCGGCGCGTTGTAATATCAGCGTTGCCTGGTTCTACCGCTTGTGCAAATTGCAGGTTTGCGGTGGTGTATTCATGAGTACAGCAGACCAGAGTTTGGTCTGGGAGCGCCAGAAATTGCTTGAGCGACTGCCACATTTGGCCCGGTGTGCCTTCAAAAAGGCGTCCGCATCCTGAGGAAAATAAGGTATCGCCGCAAAATAAAAGCGGCCCTAACGGCGTTTGTTCTGCAAAATAGGCAATGTGGCCAAGAGTGTGGCCGGGCACATCCAAGACCGTCATTGATATGTCCCAATCCAGGTCAACTCTTTGATCGGCGCTGAGAGGGACGGTGATGCCGGGGATGGTTTCCTGTTGAGGCCCCCAGACGGGCAGCCCCGGATACTCTTTGGTCAGCGTTTCAATGCCAGAAACATGGTCCCAATGGTGATGGGTGACCAATATGCCACACAAAGCGAGTTTGTTTTTATTTAGGTAGCTCTGAACGGGCTCGGCTTGGCCAGGGTCAACGACGTAGGCACGCGTTGCATCGTGAATACACCAAATATAATTATCAACATAGGCGGGGATCGGGTGTAAGGTCAACATGGAATAATTCCCTATAAATCCTCAAAATCATTTCAAACATCTGGTAATCTTAAAGGTCTTAATTGCACTACTTTAAACCTTGAGCAGCGCTAATGTAAGCCCAGCATGGGACTTATGGCCTGCCAAACACGCCGCATTACGGTGCACGGGCATTTCATTATTATGAGCTTACCCAGACTTTTTAAGCCCTTTCAGCAGATTCATGGCAGCTTTGTGCACCAACTATTGAATAAGTGGTTTAAGTCCGAACTGGGAAAAGAAATCCTGCAACAGGAGAAAGCGTTGCTGGAAAGACTTTTGCCTTCCATGTTTGGCTACAATCTGGTTCAGACCGGATTTGGTGAGCCTCATTGGTTGGCCGAAAGCAGCACCATTCATAATAAAATATATTTGTGCGAACAACCGCAGTATTCCGGTTATTACCGTTGCGTTTGTAGCCATCTGGATGAACTCGCGCTGGCGACAGAAAGTGTAGATGTGGCAATTCTTCACCATAGCCTTGATTTCGCAAGCGCACCGCACCGGGTGCTGCGGGAGATGTCCAGAGTGGTGATACCCGGCGGAAAAATCGTGATCGTTGGATTCAACCCGTGGAGTTTATGGGGTGTTTTCAGATTTGTTCAAATGCACTCGATACGTATGCCCTGGAGTGGCAATTTCATTAGCGCTTATCGTCTTTCAGACTGGTTAAAATTGTTAGACTTTCATGTAGAAGGGTACGAAAGTACCGCTTATGGCCTTCCTACTGCGAACGACCGAACCCGAAAATTATTCAATTGGATTTCCTATTTGGGGCAGCGAGTGTGGCGTCAGCGGGGCGGTGTGTACGTCCTGGTAGCAACCAAACAGGTATCCACTCTGACGCCGATTAAACCACGATTCAGCTCGGTCACCGATTCTCTGGTGCATATTCCGATAGCCGGTATCGCAAAACCGTCCATTCGCAATCACTGGAACAAAACAAATAAACGGGAAACATGATGGATGAAGTAGAAATTTTTACCGATGGCGCCTGTAAAGGCAATCCGGGGCCGGGGGGTTGGGGGGCTTTGCTGCGTCATAACGGTCATGAAAAAACATTGAAAGGAGCCGAAGCGGATACCACCAATAATCGTATGGAACTTACTGCGGCATTAGAAGCTCTACGTAGCCTGAAGCGCCCTTGTAAGGTGGATCTGACTACCGATTCCCAGTACGTCAGAAAAGGTATCACGGAGTGGATTCACGGCTGGAAGAAAAAAGGCTGGAAAAATGCCAGTAAACAACCGGTGAAAAACGCAGACCTGTGGAAGGAGCTGGACGCAATCAGCCAGCAACATGAAGTGCAATGGCACTGGGTGAAAGGCCATAGTGGACATCGTGAAAATGAACTGGTAGATCAATTGGCCAACGATGCAATCACAGAAATGATGAGGTAGTAATCACTGATGCGACAGATTGTATTGGATACGGAAACAACCGGTCTTGAACCCGCGGAAGGGCACCGGGTCATTGAAATCGGTTGTGTTGAACTTTTGAATCGCCGTCTTACCGGCAACAATTTTCACCGGTATCTGCAGCCGGACAGAGAAATAGACGACGGCGCTATAGAAGTGCACGGCATCACCAATGAGTTTCTGGCGGATAAGCCCCGTTTTCATCAAATCGCCCAGGAGTTTCTGCGCTACATCGAAGGCGCCGAACTCGTCATTCACAATGCGGCGTTTGATGTGGGCTTCCTGAATCATGAGTTCGGGTTAATGCAAGGCACCATCGGGGCTGTCGCCGACTATTGCCAGGTGCTGGATACGCTCAAAATGGCACGCAAGCTGCACCCTGGTCAGCGCAATAGCCTGGATGCTCTCTGTAAGCGCTACGAAATTGACAACTCTCACCGGGAGCTGCACGGCGCACTGCTGGATGCCGAAATTTTAGCTGACGTTTACCTCATGATGACCGGTGGACAGACCAATCTAAGCCTGGCAACCGGTGATGAGGGCGACGAGGGCGGTATTACGGGGGCTACGATAAAGCCAATGCCTGCGAATCGTGCTCCGCTGAAGGTGATCCGTGCATCGGCTGATGAACTTGTAGAGCATGAAGCCCGCCTCAAGGGGATCGACAAAGAGAGTGACGGTAACTGTATATGGCTAAAGCTGTCCTGAGAGTCCCCGCTAGAAGCAAAAGCAGATGGCTGCTGTGGAATGGGCTTTTAGTGCCCACAAACCGGGTTATTGGAATTTAAAAGAACCAATTAAACAATGAGTTATCGACTTTGTTTAGAGCTATACTGAGACACAGCGGCTAAACCTAAGACTTTTCTGGTCCTGCCTTCTTGAAGTAAATCAGAAAAAAGAATCTATACTTAGTCGAAACCATTGATAAACATTCTTAGGTTAGGTTTGTCACATTCCTATGTGATTGATTTTTACCCGATTAAAAGAAAATACGGTGTCAGCATGTTAACGATTGAAGGTTCGGCCTCATTAAATCTGGTCAAGGAACAACTGGATGAATCGCTTTCTATCGCGGAGTCCAATCTGGAACAGTTTGTGGAAGAACCCGATAATGACGGTCGTCTGAAAACCGCTATTGAGCAGTTCGCACAGATAAAAGGCGTGTTCAGGCTGATTAATTTGCCTGGCGCATCCATGCTGTCCGAGGAGCTGGAGCTGCTCGGTCATAAAATTCTGGCACGAACCAGCGATTCAAATAATGAAAAGCTGCTTGCGGGCATCAGTAACGCCATCATGGTGTTAATGCATTATTTGGAATACGTGGAAGTTAAAAAGCAGGCTTTACCGGTGTTGTTGGTACCCACCATAAATGAAATACGCTTCTTTCTCAGCAAGCCCCTGGTGACAGAAAGTATCTTTTTTGACTTGGGTGAAAACCCCGAAAGACCCCCGAAAGAACAGGCTGCAGAGGCCGATATCGAACAGCTTTTACAAATTGGCCGTCGGCTGCGCCATATGTATCAAGTGGGGCTGCTCGGAATTTTGCGCAATGAGAGCGTGTCTGCGAATGCCAAGCTGATGAGCAGAGCGTTAGTCCGTATTGATAACTTATCCGGTACTAAGCCATTATCAAAATTATGGTGGTTAACACTGGCTGTGCTGGAAGCGGTGGGAAATGATCTGGTTCAATTGAACGTAGCGCGCAAATCCCTGTTGGGTATGGTGGATCGCCAGATTAAATTGGTTGTTACTATGGGTGAAAGTGCTCTCAACAAGGAGCCGTCAAAAGCGACTGTGCAGGAGTGTGTTTATATTGCTTCCCTGGCAGGTCCGAACGGTGAATATCTTAAACAGGTGGCCGATCTGTTTAAGCTGGATACCGGTGGCCTGACGGATCAAAATCTACGGCATGAAATTGAAATTCTGCGCGGGCCGGGCGGGTCGGTGATTCGTTCTGTAGCGCAAGCGCTGGCCGAAGAACTGAACCACATTAAGGACTCTCTCGATCTGGGTGCACGTGGCGCATCCGGTGACCAGGAGAGCTTCGAAGCAACGGCGGATTCCATGCGCAAAGTGGCAAACACGCTGGTTATGTTGAGCTTGAGTAAAGCGGCAGGCATCTTCAAAGAAAAATCCGATGTGGTTCGCAACTGGTCAAGCGATGATATTGACCCGGAATCGGATGAATTTAACAAAGTGGCCGATGCTCTATTGTATGTAGAAAACAGTATCGCCACGCTCTCTCCGCGCCGCGGGCCAGACAGCAGCATAGCGTCCAATACAGCTGAAGATGCCATTAACGATGGCATTTCGGTTACCCAATTGGATGATGCGCGCACGGTTGTGGTGGGCGAAGCACGTGCAGGCTTATCCCTGGCAAAACGCGCAATCACTTCTTTTATGGATTCCAGCTGGGATGGGATGCACCTGAATAATGTGCCTACGACTCTCAAATCCGTCTGGGGTGGTTTGGTATTCCTGCAGCTGCATCGTGCTGCCGCGGTGGTGTCGGCCTGTGAATCGTTTATTGATAAGAAACTGATTAAAGACGGTTCGCTCACTCCAACCTATCAGCTTATGGAAACGCTGGCGGATGCGGTGTCCAGTATTGATTACTACCTCGAAGGAATGGAAGATAACAAACCTATCGGGGACGGCATACTTGAGGTTGCCGAAGAAAGCATGCGCGAGCTTGGATTTCCGGTCGCTGCTTAACAGGAAAGGTTATTGATGGATTTTATTCCCGGCGTTTTTGCGCCCGAAGTGCAGGATGGGGAAAGTCTCTGGTTTGCGTTTTATCAGGGGCGGATACTTATGCTCCAGGATCAGCATGGCCTGGTTATTCCGCAAATAGATCGTTTTTCCTTTTTGGGCATCCCACACAAGGGAACCCATTATCTAGGTCAGATGCAGGGCATGCACTGCTTTACCACTGAACTGGAAAGTGACAGCGAGCTTCCCCACCCATTCAGCCTGCATGAGCTTCGTCGCTTATCAATGATGGTCGATACGGAGTGGTTTATGGTAGCGGGCCGGGCACGGCAAATTGTTGAATGGGATGCCAATCATCAGTTTTGTGGCCGTTGCGGTACTCAAACCGTTCATCATGAAGTGGATCGCGCTAAGCTTTGCCCCCAGTGTGGTCATACGCAATACCCGAGAATTTCTCCCTGCATTATCGTTCTGGTCACAAAGGGTGAGGACATTTTGCTGGCCCGATCTGCGAGCTTTCCACCGGGCCTGTTTTCTACCCTGGCCGGGTTTGTCGAGGCGGGTGAGACTCTGGAAATGACAGTGCACCGTGAGATTAAAGAAGAAGTTGGTATTACAGTTAAAAACCTAAAATATAAAGGCAGTCAGCCGTGGCCGTTCCCCCACTCGTTGATGGTCGGGTTTCATGCAGAATATGCCGGGGGCAGCTTCGTTTTTGAAGACGAGGAAATCGAAGAAGCTGCGTGGTGGCCTGTGACCAGCCTACCTATGATTCCGCCGGTTGGCTCCATTGCGCGCTCATTAATAGACACCTATGTAAAAGAATTCAGGGGTGAAAGTTAATGCAATGGATTACGGCCCCGTTTGCGATTATCAGCGTTTTGGCGCTGGTCGCTTCGTTATTTATGTTGCTGAACAAAGAGTGGATTGTAGGCTGGGTTAAAGGCTCAATAGGCATGGTGCTATTGCTTATTGCCGTCATTATGGGTTTAACAGCGCTCAACGTGAATGGCTATCAACCGGTTCGTGACGAGATCACGGTCGCCACCATTAGCTTTGATAAAGTGGAACGTCAATTATACAAAGCGAATATTGTTATTGCTTCCAGTGGCTCAGAAATCCCTTTCGAAATTCACGGCGATCTCTGGCAGATCGATGCCCGGGTAATAAAGTGGAAAGGCCTTTTGGCCAGTTTAGGCGGTAAACCCGGCTATAAGCTTGATCGCATTCAGGGTCGCTATTACACCCTAGAGGATGAGCGTAGTAAGCCGCGTAGCGTTTATGCCCTGAGTAATCCAGATATCGGTTTCGATCTTTGGTCCTCAATTGATTCGTTGTCCCGGCATATTCAGTGGTTTGATGCCGAGTACGGCAGCGGGACCTTCCTTCCTATGGCGGATGGTGCTCTCTTTACCGTCCAGCTTACCCCCGACGGCCTGATAGCCCGTCCAGAGAACGATCGCGCCAACATCGCCATCAAAGAGTGGGAATAGACACCCCTTTGCGGTATCTTAATGCCTCGCGCGCCGGGGCTTGTCATTTGCGATCCGCGCAGCTTTAAAATTTCCAAGAGGTTTATACGTTGATAGAATTCCTGACTAACTACGGTCTGTTTCTGGCCAAAGCCTTAACGGTCGTTATCGCCATCATATTGGTCATTTCTGTAGCCGCCGCCAGTGCCCAGTCCCGCCAACGCAGAGACCACAAAGGTGAGATTCAGGTTACCGTGCTGAATGAATTTTTTGAAGATCTGCAGGACGCGATCCGTCATTCTGTGCTTAGTAAAGACCAATTGAAAGAGCTGGAAAAAGAATACAAAAAAGCGGAGAAAGCCAAGAAAAAACAAAAAGACCAGACCCGAAAAAAGCGCGTGTTTGTGTTGGATTTCGATGGTGATACCAAAGCCACCGGCGTCGAGTGTCTGGCGCAGGAAATAACCGCAGTGTTAACGATGGCGGAACCCCGGGATGAAGTGGTACTGCGACTTGAGAGCCCGGGTGGTCAAGTTCATGCTTATGGTCTGGCCTCTTCACAGCTGGAAAGATTCAGCCAGAAAAACATTCCCCTAACCGTGTGCGTTGATAAAGTCGCTGCCAGTGGCGGTTACATGATGGCCTGCACCGCGAAGCAAATTGTAGCCGCTCCATTTGCCATTCTGGGTTCAATCGGTGTAATTGCCGAATTACCTAATTTCAACAAAATCCTGAAAAAGTACGATGTCGACTATGAAATCTACACTGCAGGTGAGTTCAAGCGCACGGTGACCATGCTAGGTGAAAATACGCCGGAAGGAAAAAAGAAATTTGTTGAGGAAATAGAAGAAACTCATGTTCTATTCAAGGACCTGATAAAACGCAATCGGCCTGAGCTCAATATTGAAAAAGTGGCGACCGGTGAGCACTGGTATGGAAATCAATGCATTGAGCGAGGGTTGGTTGATCGCATTCAGACCAGTGATGATTATTTGTATGAAGCCAGCCAGAATTGCGATGTATACGAAGTTTCTTACGAAGTGAAAAAAACGGTGGCCGATCGTTTGGGCTTTGCCGTGGAAAGCGCCCTGGGAAACACACTGAATAAGCTTTTAGTGGCATTGAGCTCCAAAGGCAAAAACTTAGTTTAGGAGATAAGCAATGACGGATACGTTTAAAGCTTTTCTGGTGACAGAGCAGGACGGTGCCTATAGGCAATCGGTAGTCGAACGGAATATAGAGGACCTACCAGCCGGAGAAGTGCTGATCAAAGTAGAATATTCATCCGTTAACTACAAGGATGCGCTGTCGTCCAGTGGTAATAAAGGGGTAACCCGCAGCTATCCGCATACCCCCGGAATTGACGCGGCGGGAGTTGTTGCGTCATCAGACGATACGCATTTCCAACGTGGTGACAAGGTGCTGGTCATGGGGTATGACCTGGGTATGAATGTTGCCGGCGGCTTTGCAGAATATGTCCGGGTGCCTTCCGATTGGGTGATTCACCGGCCTGAAAACCTGAGCGCAGAAGATGCCATGGTGTTTGGTACCGCCGGTTTTACCGCCTCTATGTGTGTTGATACTTTATTGCAGGTAGGCATCGATCCTGAGCAGGGGCCTGTATTGGTAACCGGTGCCAGTGGCGGGGTCGGCTCGATCGCCGTCTGGTTGCTGTCAAACCTGGGCTTTGACGTTATAGCTTCCACCGGTAAAGCCGGTCAGGAAGCAATGTTAAAAGCGCTGGGTGCGAAAGAGATTGTGATGCGTGATAGCTTGCTGGACAACAATAAACGGCCGATGAACAAGCCCGTGTGGGCGGCTGCAATTGACACCGTTGGCGGTCCTATTCTTAGCAATATTCTAAAATCCATTCGTTACGGGGGCAGTGTCGCCTGTTGTGGTATGGTCGCCGGCGGAGACATCAATACCAGTGTATTTCCGTTTATCCTTCGTGGTGTTAATTTATTGGGAGTGGATTCGGTGGAATTGCCCCTGGACGTAAAACAGGATATCTGGAATATCATTGGCAGCCAGTGGTTGTTCGATAATTTTGCTGAGTTCAAACAGTCCATGTGCACCACCATTAGCCTTGACCAGTTGCCTGACGCTATTTCGCAGATATTGAAAGGGGCGCATATCGGCCGTTACCTGGTAAAAATAGCCTAGTCCCGCCGTAACCTGTCCGACACCGCGATTGGAGTGGGGTATCGGAAAACCACGATATAGGTGGAAATCAGAAAGGTCAAAATCGTAGTGGCCTGAATGACATGAGAAGCGACCACGCCGATTAGCCCCTGAGAGGATGCGATAAACGCAATCAGTAACGAAAACTCGCTGGTCTGACCCAATCTGAAGCCAGCCTCCCAAGACATACTTTTCGGCTCTCCCAGGGTGATTAACAATTTGGCATGTAAATAGGGCTTAAGTATTAAAACCGCCAGCGTGAGCAGGACGGCGCCAAGCCAGATTTCTTTGATCAAACCCAGGTCGAACCCGGCGCCGATTGAAAAGAAAAAAAGAATCAGGAAAAAGTCCCGCAATGGTTTTAGGTTGACTGCAATGTATTGCGCGATGGGGCTGTTGGCCAAGCTGACTCCTGCGATAAAAGCGCCGATCTCTAGAGATAAGCCCAGAGCCTGGGACAATTCGGCCAGCCCCAGACACCAGCCGATGGCAAGCAGAAATATGTATTCATGGAAGCGGTCAAATTTCATAAGTAACGGCAGGATAACCCACCTAACTGCATAGCGGGCACCCAACATTAGAGCCGGCAAAGCAATAGCCACGCCTAACCAGGCGGTCAAATCATCGAAGTGATCGGTGCCTGAAAGCAACACCAGGGTAACGATTGCCAAGCCATCTTGAATCAACAAAATAGTGATGATCACCTCACCAGTGCGTTTGTGGTGGAGCATGGTCGTAGGAAGGAGCTTGATACCGATAATCGTACTGGAGAACATGAGCGACACACCAATCAATACCGATTCAATCCATTGCATGCCCAGTGCATGACTGATCGACGTGCCTATCAGGCACAATACCAGTCCGCTCGTGATAGTGACAATAGCGCTTCGGCCGATGAGTTTGCCAAAATTTCTCGGCTGTAAATCCAAGCCGAGCAGAAAAAGCAGGAATACAATGCCAATGTGACTAATTTGCTCAAGGGTATTGCTATCGGACACCAGATCCAGACCGTAAGGTCCGAACAGGGCTCCTAAAACGATATAACCGACGATGAGTGGTTGACGGGTAAATAAAGCGAAAGAGGAAACAACGGCAGCGCCACTGAATATCAGGAATATGGAAAAGACTATGGATTCCGAACCCATCAAAGCTCCTCTCTGCTGTTTTAATCAGTTTAGCAAAGAACTAAAAAGCCGGAATCTTTGTTTGCGTGGTAAGTAGTGGGTGCTGCGGGTTTAACAACAGCTATTGGTCGAAGTTTCGGCCCCGGTGCTTCCAGTATCAAACGGAAGTGCACTACCACAACCTTCGAATAAGCCATAATGTTCAACTGTATTTCCGTTGAACTGGAAAAATGGTTTGAAGCGGGTTTCGCTTAACATGCGATAAGTGTTCCCGCACACCGGAAACACCTCACCGGTTTTTATTATGTGATGTTTGTCCAACAGGAACGCGTCTTTTGAATAGGGCAGACCACCGTTGTAAATGACGCTTTGTCCGTAATCTTCGCAAGCCGGCTCCAGATCATTGATTTTGAATAGTCGATAGGTGGCGCTAAAAAAGCGGATACCTTGCAGCTTGGATTCGATTTCCGGATTGTCGATCGTTAGGGGGCGATCTTCCACCAAACGTGGATCAGCAAAGCCACAACCCTTGGCAAGATTGATAAAGTCATTCCAGTACAGTGCACCGCTCAAGCACTCTCCGTGCAGTTGAGCATCATTTGTTAAATGCGTTGGGACGCGCCGATCACTATAAACATCGGAAAAATACATCTCGCCGCCAGACTTGAGTAGGCGATGAGCTTGCTTTAACACCGCTTCCTTGTCCGGAGATAAATTGATAACGCAATTGGAAATGATTATATCGAATTGATTTTCACCCAGTGGGAGCGCATCCAGCTTCTCAATATAGCCTTCGAAAAACGCTACGTTGGACTGATCAAAGCCGAACTGTTGTCGATGATAGTCGATGTATTCACGCGCTACGGAAAGTTGTTCCGGCGTCATATCCACACCTGTCACCGAACCTTTGGGCCCCACTAGGGCAGATAGCACATAGCAATCCCGGCCTGATCCTGAACCCAGATCCAGAATGTGCATGCCTTCCAGGGCCTCAGGTGCAATTAGCCCACAGCCGTAGTATCGGCTGGAGACCTGAGGGTGTATTTTTGCCAGTATTGCCTTCAGGTGAGCTGGCATATTGGTGTCGGTACAGCATGCGTTGGATTGAAGGTCGTCTGAGCTTTGAAGGGTTTTACCGTAATAATCTTTCACTTGCTCATGCATGCTGTCGACTCCTTGGCTGTGTTCATCGCCGATGATAGATTGGCTTTTTCTCGTGGGCATCAGCCTGATAGGTGACGGTAAAATCGCGTAAACTAAGCAGCGCGTCTTCGATACACCGATCTTCACGAGTGGCAAAACTATTAAAGCCACAGCGTTGTAAATAGAACAGTTGGTCTTTTAATACGTCTCCGGTAGCGCGAAGCTCGCCTTGAAAATTGAAGCGGCCACGGAGTATTCTGGCCAGTGAATAACCCCGTCCATCCCTAAACACCGGAAAGTCGATAGCAACCATTGCCAGTTTATTCAGATCGTCAGCGAAATCTTCGGGCTCGGCATCACCAGGAACCTTCACAGCAATATTTCCGCTGTAATTATCCAGTTTATCTTTCAGTTCAGGCCAGACGCTGAGGTCAATTAATATATCACCGGATGAGGGGAGGGCGGCTTCACTTTCGACCAGCGTGAATGTGTCTTCTACAATTGCGCGGTCTTTAATGATTTTACGCGGCATATACACGCTCCTTAAACGGATCCATTCCTACACGTTCGTACGTTGATAAGAAAGACTCACCTTCAATACGCTTTTCTACGTATACGTCGATGATTTTAGTGATCGCGTCTGCAATGTCGTTTTCAAAAAAGGAAGGCCCCATAATCTTACCGACTTTTGCATCGCGACCGGAATTGCCACCCAGGGAGACCTGATAGAATTCGCTGCCTTTTTTATCGACTCCGAGAATACCAATATTGCCGATGTGATGGTGACCACAGGCGTTCATGCAACCGGAAATGTTTAACTCTATATCGCCCAGATCGTAAAGGTAATCCAGGTCATCAAAGTGACGTTGAATTTGTTCCGCAACCGGAATGGATTTTGCGTTAGCCAGCGAACAAAACTCGCCACCCGGGCAGCATATGATGTCAGTCAGGCAACCGATGTTGGCCGTTGCAAAACCCAGTGCTTTCAGCTCCTGCCATAATTCATATAGTTGATCCTGGCGCACGTCTGCCAACACAACATTTTGCTTATGCGTACTGCGCAGTTCACCAAAGCTGTATTTGTCAGACAGGTCAGCAATGGCAAACAAATGCTCTGTGCTGACGTCGCCAGGAGCGACCGAGGTAGCTTTTAACGACAGTGTCACTGACATGTAGCCAACTTTTTTGTGCGGATTGCAATTGCGTTTGATCCACGCATCAAAGCCGGGTGTGCTTGCTCGATGTTGCTGCAATTCAGCACTATCGTCCACCAAACCTGTGACGTAAGCCGGCTCAGTAAAAAACGCCTTCATGCGTTCGATTTCTGCGTCAGGCAGATCCATTTCGGTATCTTTCATGTGTTGCCATTCCGCTTCTACTTTTTCGCGGAATGCGTCGATACCCAGTGCTTTTACCAGAATTTTGATGCGGGCTTTGAATTTATTATCGCGACGACCGTAGCGGTTATAGACGCGCAAAATCGCTTCCAGGTAGGACAGTAAATATTTCTGTGGTAAAAAATCTGTGATGTTCTCGCCCACGATAGGGGTACGCCCCAGGCCGCCACCGACCCAGATTGAAAACCCCAGTGTGCCTTCATCATTTTTTACGATTTCCACACCGATATCGTGCATTTTAATCGCTGCGCGATCTTCAGCAGCTGCATTCACTGCAATTTTAAATTTGCGTGGCAGATAGGCAAATTCCGGGTGGAACGTGCTCCATTGGCGAATGATTTCACAATAAGGCCGGGGATCAGCTAATTCATCACGGGCAACCCCGGCAAATTGGTCTGTTGTGGTGTTGCGGATGC
Organism: Ketobacter sp. MCCC 1A13808; assembly: GCF_009746715.1. NCBI lineage: Bacteria > Pseudomonadati > Pseudomonadota > Gammaproteobacteria > Pseudomonadales > Ketobacteraceae > Ketobacter > Ketobacter nezhaii. The sequence continues at coordinate 33,629 of NZ_VRKW01000004.1, read as the reverse complement.
AATTACCACTGGTTTGGATGGCGTGCATCTGAACCGACGCTAGTTTCGCCAGAATGTCCGGCACCTGTGGCAAAGAAGGCCAGTTAAACTGAATATTCTGACGAGTACTGAAATGCGCATACCCTTTGTCAAAATCCCGTGAGATTTCTGCCAGGGTTCGCACCTGCTTGCTGTTGAGCATGCCATAGGGAATGGCCACCCGTAACATGGGTGCATGGCGTTGAACATACAGCCCATTTTGCAAACGCAGTGCAAGGAATTCCTCTTCGGTAAGCTTACCGTCCAGAAACCTTTCAGTCTGGCTGCTATATTGGGCAACTCGTTCATTCAACAATTGCTGATCGTAATCTGTGTATATATACATAACTCGCTTTCTACAACACTCGTCTGCAAATCCTAACCACATGTAAAATATGGCTATAGTTTCAATTTCACTGGATTCATGTTTTTCAGAGGCGTGAAGGGTACCAGCCTGCCTTTATTCATAAAAGGAATATTTTGAAATATCAATATGCCCATTTATGAATAACGCTGATTTGCTAACGCCCCGCGGATTCCAATACATTACTCACCACAATAACCATGGTTACCACGATCGCGATTACGGCAACGATCCCCATCATAATAAATTGAGAGGCATCTCCTTTTTTGAAATCAGCCTCGCGGTTTTTCTCACTCTGAATGCCCATTATGGCTGCCAGAACACTTTGTAAAAGACCTAAGAAACCTCGGCTATTGGTGTCTTCTGCTGCTTCCGGAGTGTCTTTTTGCGGTTCATTCTGGTGCTGTGCCATTTTCGATGCCCTATATTTCAGATTACGATGCTGCCCCAGCGTCGTGATTTCCATTCTTTCGCCATTATCATGGCTTGTAGTAGACGCTGAATCAATTGAAAAACCCAGATCCCCAGCAACCCGTATCCCAACACGGGGCCAACTATATAAGCGCAGGGGAGGAAGAAAACCCATTGTAAAATGATACTGATTTTCATTACGGTTTTGCTTGCGCCTGCACCCAGCAATGCCTGGATCAGAATCATTCCGCCTGCATCCAGACCAATAAACAGGCCTGTGATGATAACCGGTAGCCGACCCAATTCAATGAGCTCCGCTTGATAAAAAAATAATCCCAGTACTTTATCGGGAATAATTATCATTGGTATCGCAATCGCCCACAGCAATACCATACCCAGCAGTGTGATGTTCACTCCCCACAAAAAGGCATCCTCAATGTCTTTCCTCCCCAACGCCTGGCTGACTAATGAGGTGGACGCCATGCCCAGGCCCATGGACGGTAATATGAGGAACAGGATCAGCGTGATCAATACATGCCCGACCGCCAGCTCGTGCGTGCCTACCTGGGCGATAATCCAGAATAATACGGTTAGGCCACCGGCAAAGAATACCTGCTGAATTGAATTAGGTAGGGCCAGTTTAAGCGTGGTTTTGATCTGCAACAGATCGGGTAACGCAATTAGAAAACCATTTCCCCGTGACAGCATCCAGCATTGTATGAAATACAGAATACTGGCGATATACAGAGCCAGGGTGGTACCTAGTCCGGCGCCGTATACCCCCAGTTCGGGTAAGCTGAATGCACCGAATATCAATCCATAACTTAGCAATATATTACAAATATGCATGAATATAAGGGTGCGCATATACACCATGGATCGATTGATACCATTCCAGTAACCCCGGAAACTGAAATTCATGCCCAGGGCGAAAAGACCAACGGTACGGATGGCAAAATAACTGGCTGCCATCGGTGTCACGGCAGGGTCGTTGAGTAGAAACCCCATCAACGGAGTGGCACCAAAGTAAAAAATCAAAAACAGCGGTAAAGCCATTGCGATCGCGATCAGCAATCCGGCATTCAAGGGTAAAGCGAGAATGGACTCATTATCCTCCCCTTTACGCCGGGCAACCATCGCCTGAACGCCTGCGCCGAGACCCATGACCGCTGCCGAGGCGAGATAATTGGTGTTACTGGCCATCCCCACTGCCGCTAAAGCCTGGCTCCCCAGGCGCGATACCATCCAGGTGTCGACCAGATTAAGCAGGCTTTGCGACATCATCCCGGCCATAATGGGAAGCGCCAGTATTGCAATTTGTTTTAAGCGCTCACCAGTAGGCCAGTAGTGTTTCATTCAATAGATCTTTTCAACATGAAATAGCAGGTCTGTGTGGCTAAAAACATATTAATACCCAATCGGGCAGGCTCCGGATAAATTAGACGTCGTAAATCAGATTCGGGCTTAGCCAGCGCTCAGTTTCTTCAATAGACATGCCCTTACGCTCTGCGTATTGTTGTACCTGATCTTTATTGATTTTGCCTACGGCATAGTATTTGGAATCCGGGTGAGAGAAGTACCAGCCACTAACGGCGGCTGTCGGAAACATCGCAAAATGTTCTGTGATGCGTACGCCCGTCGCTTTTTCGGCATCCAGAATCCTGAACAGCGTTGCTTTCTCGGTGTGGTCCGGGCAGGCGGGATAGCCCGGGGCAGGACGAATTCCACTGTATTTTTCTTTGATCAGCTCAACGTTGCTGAGTGCTTCGTCAGCCGCGTAACCCCAGTACTCTTTGCGTACCCGTTCATGCATACGTTCAGCCATTGCCTCCGCCAGGCGATCAGCCAATGATTTCAGTAAAATGGCATTGTAATCATCATAGTTTGCTTCGAATTCTGCTACCTTCCGGTCAAGCCCAATGCCCGCAGTCACCACGAATCCGCCGATGTAATCCTGCTTGGTATTTTTAGGCGCGACATAATCCGACAGACAGAAATTGGGTGAATCGTTGGCTTTGTCTGTTTGCTGACGGAGGTGGTGCAGCACCGCAAGTTCGTCACCTTGGTCGGAACAAATAACAATGTCATCCGTACCTTGCCGTTGAGCAGGCCAGAAACCGATTACAGCGCGCGCTGTTAGCCATTTTTCATCGACCACCTGTTTTAGCATTTCCTGTGCATCTTTGAACAATTGGGTGGCTTGCTCACCCACCACCTTATCTTCCAGAATAGCAGGGTATTTGCCTGACAATTCCCAGGAGATAAAGAAGGGTGTCCAGTCGATACGATCGATCAGTTCCTGAAGCGGGTAATCTTCAAATACGCGGGTGCCAGTAAATGAGGGCGTAGGCGGTGTGTAATGATCCCAGTCGATCTTCATTCGGTTTTCAACGGCGGCATCATAACTCAAAAGCTTGGTGCGTTGACCGCGCTTGGCATTACGTTCTCGAATTGTGTCGTATTCAGTATTCAAGCTTTCTTGCAGAGTTTGTCTCTTCCTGGAATCAAGAAGATTGGCCGCGACGTTGACACTACGGGAAGCATCCGCCACGTAGACCACCGGCGCCTTGTGGTACTGGGGGTCAATCTTCACTGCCGTGTGCGCTTTGGAAGTGGTTGCACCGCCAATCATAAGTGGCAGATTAATATCAAGTCGCTCCATCTCTTTTGCGACGTGGACCATTTCGTCCAGAGAAGGGGTGATCAACCCGCTCAGTCCGATGATGTCAACATTATGCGCTTTTGCTTCTGCCAGGATTTTATCGCAGGGCACCATAACGCCCAGATCGATCACCTCAAAATTATTACACTGAAGCACGACGCCTACTATATTTTTGCCGATATCGTGTACGTCGCCTTTAACCGTCGCCATCAGAATTTTTCCGTTGGCTTTTGTCATCTCACCTTTGCTGGCTTCGATATAGGGAATCAGGTGCGCTACCGACTGCTTCATGACCCGGGCACTTTTAACTACCTGGGGCAAAAACATTTTGCCTTGGCCAAACAAGTCACCGACGACATTCATACCATCCATTAATGGACCTTCAATGACTTCGATCGGTTGCTCTGCCTGCAGCCGGGCTTCTTCAGTATCTTCAATAATATAGTTGGTGATACCTTTGACCAGTGCATGCTCCAGCCGTTTAGTAACCGGTAATTCGCGCCAAGCATCGTCCTCTTTAACTTTTTGTCCACCTTCCCCACGAAATTGTTCTGCAATTTCAAGCAAACGGTCGGTGGCGTCGTCGCGCCTATTCAGAATTACGTCTTCAACCCGTTCTCGTAACTCCGGTTTGATGTCCTCGTATATCGCCAGTTGACCTGCGTTGACAATACCCATGGTGAGGCCGGCTTTTATGGCATGGTAAAGAAAGACCGCGTGGATAGCTTCGCGCACCAGATCATTACCACGAAACGAAAACGAAACATTGCTGATACCACCGGAGGTATGGGCGTGAGGGAGGTTGTCGCGGATATAAGCACAAGCTTCAATGAAATCCACGGCGTAGTTGTTATGCTCGTCGATGCCGGTAGCAACAGCAAACACGTTGGGATCGAAAATAATGTCCTGGGGAGGGAAGCCGATGCTTACCAATAAGTCATAGGAGCGTTTTACGATCTCTTTTTTGCGCGCGACAGTGTCGGCTTGTCCATCTTCGTCAAACGCCATGACGACGATGGCCGCGCCGTATTCCATACAAAGTCGCGCGCGCTCCACAAATTCGGCTTCGCCTTCTTTCAGGCTGATGGAGTTCACTACGCCTTTTCCCTGAATACATTTGAGACCTGACTCGATAATTTCCCATTTTGAAGAATCGATCATGATCGGGACCCGGCTTATTTCCGGCTCCGAACCGATCAAATGTAGAAAGGTAATCATCGCAGCCTCGGAATCCAGCATGCCTTCATCCATGTTGATGTCGATGATCTGAGCGCCGTTTTCAACCTGGTCGCGGGCTACTTGTAACGCTTCTTCGAATTGTTCTTCTTTAATCAGTCGGCGGAACTTGGCAGAGCCGGTGACGTTTGTGCGCTCGCCTACGTTTACGAATAAAGCGTGTTCGAACACCGTGAAGGGCTCCAGACCGGAAAGCCTCAGTGCCGGTGTTACTGTGGGAAGAGTCCGCGGGGAGACCCCCTCCATTGCTTGAGCTATGGCTTTTATATGCTCCGGAGAGGTGCCACAGCAGCCTCCGATGATATTCACGAAACCACTTAGAGCGAATTCTTTCACGATTGCTGCCATTTCTTCCGCAGTCTGGTCGTATTCACCGAATTCATTCGGTAGTCCTGCGTTGGGATGGGCACTGACGTTGCATTCGGCAACACGCGACAGCTCTTCCACGTAAGGGCGCAATTGCTCGGCTCCCAATGCGCAGTTTAGACCGACGCTGAGGGGCTTGGCGTGAGCGATCGAAGTATAAAACGCTTCTGTAGTTTGTCCGGACAGTGTTCGGCCACTGGCGTCAGTGATGGTACCGGAGATCATGATAGGCAATTCAATATCGTGATCAGTAAAGTAACGACGAACGGCGAATATGGCGGCGCGGCAGTTAAGGGTATCAAACACGGTTTCTATTAGTATGATGTCCGCCCCCCCGTCAATCAGGCCACGAGTGGCTTCCGTGTAGTTCTCCACCAGCTGGTCAAAGGTGACGTTGCGATATTCCGGTCGGTTTACGTCGGGTGAGATCGAGCAGGTGCGGCTGGTGGGGCCCAAGACTCCGGCAACGAAACGCGGTTTATCGGGGTTTTCCAGCGTTTTTTCATCGCACACCTGACGGGCCAAAGCTGCGCCTTCTTTATTTAACCGGTAGACCTGCTCTTCAAGGTCATAATCAGCCTGGGAAACGGCTGTTGAATTGAATGTATTGGTTTCGACGATATCTGCGCCGACGTCGAGATACGCCCGATGGATGTTTTTGATGACGTCAGGCCGAGTAAGAGTGAGTAAGTCATTGTTTCCCTTAAGATCTTTGTGATGATCCCGGAATAACTCAGACCGGTAATCCTGCTCTTGCAATTGGTAACCCTGAATCATGGTTCCCATAGCTCCGTCAAGAATCAGGATACGGCGGGAGAGGGCAGAGGTTAAACTGGCAAGTCGTTCTTGAAGGACTTTCATTTTTAATATCAAGCTCTTATCGGGTGAAATTAGGCGGTGTGCGTTAAGTTGCGGTATTGTAACAGATCAGATATAGAGAGAGCGGTTGCCGTCCCTGATAATTTTTCACGCTGGCTATTGTAAATTTCATACATCAATACCCGAGTGCAGCGCTTGGTTTTTAGACGCTAAGACGGTATCCTCTAATAGCATTGAGATTTATAGGTTATACCATGTCAGATAGTACTATTACCGTCACAGAATCAGCCCAGGAATACCTTGTCGACCTGCTTTCCAAGCAGGACAGCGAGGGTATGGGGGTTCGTATTTTCGTTGAGCGCCCGGGCACGCCCTACGCGGAGTGCTGTATGGCTTACAGCGCAGCAGGCGAAGAGGATGCTGCGGACACCAAGTTGGAGTTCGAAGGTTTCAGCGCCTTTATCGACGCGGAAAGCGCTCCTTTTCTCGAAGATGCGGTGATTGATTATGCCAAGGACCGGATGGGTGGTCAGCTGACTTTCCGTGCACCCAAGTCCAAAGTGCCTCAAATTGACGAAAATGCGACGGTGGAGCAGAAAGTCAATTACATCCTGTACAGTGAAATCAACCCGCAGTTAGCTTCACACGGTGGTAATGTTCAGCTCATCGGGCTGGCCGAAGAAGACACCGTCGCCGTGCTTAAATTTGGTGGTGGTTGTCAGGGCTGTGGAATGGTTGACGTTACCTTAAAGGAAGGCATTGAGAAGACGTTGCTGGAAAAAGTGCCGCAACTGAAAAGAGTGACCGACGATACCGATCACAGTGTCAATGAGAACGCATACTTTAAGTAGCGTTTGACAGGATTGGCACCCGCAAAAAAGGCCCCTAAGGGGCCTTTTTTGCGGGTTTGAAACAGTCTCGATCAGCGACTTTTCAGAACATCTTTCAGCTTCTTATGCATGCTCCTGACGCTTTTCTCTGTGGTTTCCCAATCAATACACGCATCTGTGACCGAAACACCGTATTTCATTTGTGCGTGGTCTTCCGTAATGCTCTGGCTGCCCCAATTGATATGGCTTTCCACCATAAGCCCGATAATGGATTTGTTTCCTTCCAGTATCTGGTTACTTACATTGTCCATCACCAAGGGTTGTAACCCGGGGTCTTTGTTGGAGTTTGCGTGGCTGCAATCGACCATGATATTGGGCGTCAGTTTTTCTTTTTCCAGCGCTTGCTCTGCTAAAGCAACACTCACTGAATCGTAATTGGGCTTGCCGCCACCGCCGCGTAACACTACGTGGCCATAGTTATTGCCGCGGGTATTGATGATCGCAACCTGGCCTTCCTGGTTTATGCCCAGAAAACTGTGGGGGCTCAGCACCGATTGCAGTGCGTTGGTTGCGACAGTCAGACTGCCGTCGGTTCCATTTTTGAAGCCGACAGCGGATGACAATCCGCTAGACATTTCTCGGTGTGTTTGGGATTCGGTTGTTCGGGCTCCAATAGCGGACCAGCTTATAAGGTCTTGCAGATACTGCGGAGAAATCGGGTCCAGCGCTTCGGTCGCCAGCGGCAATCCGACTTCCGAGAGGTCGACCAACAGCTTACGGGCGATGTGTAAGCCGTCCTGAATTTTGAATGTGTCATTCAGATAGGGGTCGTTGATCAGGCCTTTCCAGCCCACTGTGGTGCGAGGCTTCTCGAAATATACCCGCATGATGAGCAGAATGCTGTCGGAAACCTCATCAGCCAGTGCTTTCAACCGCTGAGCATAATCCATCGCGGCGTCTACGTCATGGATAGAACAGGGACCTATTACAATAAACAATCGGTGGTCTTTGCGGTCAAGAATATCCCTCACGGCCTGTCGGCCTGCTAATACGACGGCTTCAGCCTTATCGGTAAGGGGGATTTCCTGTTTCAATTGTTTGGGTGTAATCAACACCTCTTGCGAGGCGACATTCAGATTGTCCACATTGTTCTGAGACATTATTCTTGGATCCTATTTAATATAGCTTTCAGGTATCATGTGCAAACCCCGATTCTAGCGTAATAAAGGCGCTAGTGGCACACAGCGAACTGAATAATTTCCGCAATTTCAATAATTATGTTGATATATAAAACCTATGACAGATTACAGGATGGTTAAAACCAAACCGTGATTCCGCAAACTCTGGCCTTTGACAGCCTTACCGTCACCGATCTGATTCTGACCCCCAATCGCCGGCTTTCCGCTTGGTTAATGAACGATTATGAACAATGGATGCTGCAACAAGGCAAGCTGGCTTGGCAACCGCCCCAGGCGTTACCCATTGATAGTTGGTTACAGGAATTGTTTCACCAGCATGCCTTGAGTGATGGACATGACCCGTTTCCAACGTTATTAACGCAATTACAAAGCCGGGTGCTCTGGTCCTCCATAGTCGAAAATGAGCTGGAGCCGGGTATGGATCTGGAAGGCGTTGTACAACTCTGTATCCAGGCCCGCGGATTGATTAAGCGTTGGCTGCTTGCCCCCGATGATTGGCAGCAACTTGAAACACCGGAAAACCGGTTTTTTTGTCACTGTTACCGTTTATACGTTGCCCGTCTTGAATCGCTGAACAGTATCGACCCGGTTGCTATTCCTGAACTGTTGATCAAGCACGTTAAGGTGTCCCGTGAGCGAATTAAAAATGTCTATCTGCACGGCTTCAATGATGTGAGTGAGCCAGGTCTGTTGCGTCTGAAAGACTGGCTTGAGCAGTCCGGAATCGGCGTTCACATTTCCGGACAAAAGCGGATTGCGGGTGAGCTCTTTACAATTGCCCACGCTGACTACGTCGATCAATTCCGGCAGGCGCTACTTTGGGGCGTGGAGCAATGGCTTAGTCAGCCATCTATCCGTGTTGGCATTGTGGTGCCTAATTTGCAATCCAGCCGTTTGAAGTTACAGCAATTCTGCGAGGATATTGCATCTGCTAACAAAGATAAAATTCAGGGCCCGTGGCAAGACGTGATTAACATTACGGCGGGGCAGCCACTATCCCAGTATCCGATCGTTGCGCATTTGTTACTTTTACTTGGCGGGTTGAAAGCAAGCCTGAGTCTTGCGGAGTGGGATATTCTGCTCAAAAGTCCGTATTTTAAGTTGGCTGCCGGGTCCTTAAAACAGCTCGATGCGCTCACACGTTTTGAATTATTCGACCGCTTTGTGGAATCACTTAAGCAAAGTAACCGGGCCCGCTATAACCTGGATCAGATTGAAACGTTGTGGAGTGCATTTTTACTGGATACTCCGTTGCCAGAGTCAACGGAATCCGGCACCCCACTGCTGGAAGTGGAAGATAATCAGAGTCTTTTGCATTTGAATAAAAAACACGGATTCGGACAATGGTTAAGCTGGCTCGAGCGATTTACCCGGGCATTGTCTTGGGGGCAACACAGAACGCTGGGCAGTTCCGAATATCAGATAATGCAACGGTTCAGGGAAATGCTACGCACTTCCTGGGAACTAGACCCCTATCTAACTACGGTCACCTGGGGGGAGTTTGTTCGGGAACTGGGTATTCAGACCCGATCTATTGTGTTTCAGCCGCAAACCGAAACCGCACCCATTCAGATCATGGGCTCACTGGAAGCCTCCGGATTAAATTTTGATGCCTTGTGGGTCTGTGAATGTGAAAGTGTGAATTGGCCACAGATAACCACGCCGAATCCGCTTTTGCCACGCAGGACGCTGGTCAAATTTAATATGCCAGGTTCGGGTCCTGAGCGTGAACTGGCTTATGCAAAAGCGATGTTGTCGGGGTTTCGCAGTGCAGCAAAAATGGTTATGTTCGGCTGGTCTCAATTTGAAGGGGAGGTAGAACACCTGCTGTCCCCATTGCTGGCGGATATACCCACAGCCCGGTTTCGCTCTGAAAATTTAGACGCAGAGTCACGTGCGAAACAGCAGCGACCTCTGTTCGAATTGATCGATACTCTACCCGCAGATGAAAAGGGCAGCGTTGTGGAGGATGGCCGAACAAAAGGAGGCAGCGCCCTCATCAAAGCACAATCGCTATGCCCGTTTAAATCGTTCGCTGAATATCGGTTGGGAATACGGTCGCCCGAACAAATGCAGGACGGTGTCAAAGCCAGCGACCGGGGTAGCTTAATTCACAAAGTGTTGGAGTCGTTTTGGACTTCAATTAACAGCTCCGCCGAACTGAATGCATTAGTAATGGATGAAACGGTATTTGATTCTCATCTTGACGATTTAATTAATCGAGAAATGCTCGAATTCAGGAAGCGAATCCATCTGACGCCGGAAGCGCTCTACGCATTGGAGCACGCACGCACGTTCTCTGCCCTGAAAAGCTGGATACTAAACAGTGAGGTACTTCGGCAACCCTTCACCATAGACCGTATAGAGAAAAGGCAATCGATCAATGTAGCAGGGCTGGAGTTGAGTCTGACTGTCGATCGCATTGACGAGCTGGAAGACGGTAGCAAGATCGTTATCGACTATAAAACAGGTTCTGTTACGACCAGTTCCTGGTTGGGTGAGCGACCTGAAGAACCTCAATTACCGCTTTATACATTGCTGGATCCCGCACAAACGAGAGGCGTTTATTTTGCAATTGTGCGACCTGACAAGAGTGAGTGGCAAGGACTGGGAGAGGAAGGCATTGGTTTTAGCGAGAAAAAGCTGCGTACCGTGAAAACGCCGGTTGAGGGCTGGGATAGCCAGGTTCAACAATGGAAGCATACGCTGGAACTGCTAGCTCAGGAATTTCTTCAAGGGCACGCGACCGTCACGCCCCTAAAAGAAACCACTTGCCAATATTGTCATTTGAGTTCGGTCTGTCGCATAAAGGAGTTAAACGGTGCCGATAGCTGATTTGACAGAGCGACAACAGGCGCTCGATATACGCAATAGTTACATCGTCCAGGCGCCCGCAGGATCGGGTAAAACGGGTGTACTCACCTTAAGAATATTGACTTTGCTTACCGTGGTCGATAAGCCGGAAGATATATTGGCTATTACGTTTACCCGTAAGGCGGCAGCCGAAATGCGAGTACGGGTGATGGAAGCGCTTGACAGTGCAGCCAGCAGCCGGGAGCCTGATAATGAGTATGATCGGCAATTCTATTGGCTTGCAAAACAGGTTCTTGAGCGAGACCACGCTCTGAACTGGGGTCTGCAACAAAATCAAAACAGGCTTCATCTACAAACAATCGACAGTTTCTGCAGCAGTATCGTGCGCAATCGACCGCTGTCTTCCGGATTGGGTGTGCAATTCGGGGTAGCAGAGGACCCGGCTGAATTGTATTCCGAGGCGGCTCAAGAATGTCTGAAGTCGCTGGATGAAACTGATGCCCTTGGTGACGCTTTGCGACGGGTGCTGGGATTTCTGGATAATCAATACCAAAAGTTGGAAGGGATGTTGTGCCAGATGTTAGCGCAGCGCGATCACTGGTTGCAGGATGTAACGGACCTGCATTCCAATCCGGAACAGCTCCGATTATTGCTGGAACAATCGCTTTTTAATATAAACCGGGATGCACGCGATCAATTTTTCGATCTGTACACCAGTGATTTTCAGAACGAGCTGGAATCAATTACTGCGTATGCGGCGAACCAACTTGCCTTGGCGGGCTCACAGCACCCTATCCTCAATGTTAACAATCCAGAGCATCAGTCCGAGTTTGACTCAGAAAAGACAAAGCTTTCGCTATTTGTTACCAAAGCAAAGCCACCCAAGCTGCGTGCTCGTTTCGACAAACGGGATGGTTTTCCCACGGGAACCGGAGCAGAGAAAAAGGCAGCCTCAGAATATAAGGCAAGGGCGAACGCGTTTGTTCAACGCATGGAAAGTAGCGGCGAACCCGGGCTCACGATGTTGCTTGATTTTATAAGCCTGCCGTCAGATCAGCTGGACCAAAACAATTGGCAATTGTTGCAGGATTTAATGCTGATCGTTCGCTACAGTGCGGCACATCTAAAACTGGTTTTCAGTCAGAAGCAGCAAGTGGATTTTTCCGAGATCGCTTTAGCTGCTCTGACGACCCTGGGTGAACCTGACGCTCCCAATGATGTCGCTTTAATTCTGGATGCGTCGATCAGTCACATACTTATCGATGAATTTCAGGATACGTCCTTTATTCAGATTGAGCTTTTGGAACGTTTAACTGCCGGTTGGGAGCGGGGTGACGGCCGATCTTTGTTTTTGGTTGGCGATCCAATGCAGTCGATCTATGCGTTTCGCCAAGCCGACGTTGGCTTGTTCTTGCGTTTGTGGAAGCAACAGGCGCTGGGTACAATTGAGTTAACCCCTCTTTTATTATCCACTAATTTTCGGTCTTCAGCGACGATCATTCGTTGGATCAATGCTACATTCCATCACTGTTTTCCTTCGCAATCGGATCAACGTAAAGGTGCAGTGACTTATGCCCCCTCCGTGGCAGCAAAAGCGGGGTCTGAGAACGACGGTGTGAGTGTTGATTTCTTCAGGGTGTCGTCAGAATCGGATACGGACACTGTACTCAAAGCAACGGGCATTCAGGCTGAAGCGGACTGGATAGCAGACCGAATTGCAGAAGTACGGTCAGGGCAGACTATTGCAATATTGGTCAAGGGAAAAAATCATGTATTGCCCATTGCCGCCGTACTTCGCCAGCGGGGCATTCCCTTCCAGGCAGTAGAGATTGAACCACTGCAGCAAAGCCAGGTGGTCTCCGATTTGATGGCATTGGCACGAGCGGCATGGTCACCCAACGATAAGATAGCCTGGTTCGCCCTTTTAAGAGGGCCCTGGTGCGGGGTATCGTTGCAGGAACTGGAACAGTTGGTTGCTTTGGATCCTGTGCCCTGGGTAGCAATGAGAAAATTACTACACCTGGATACATCTCCCTTCACGCCTGAGACCCATCGTAAACTGAGTTATATGCACACCTGTTTTCTGAATGCATTTGAGCAGCGCCATCGACGTGTCTGGAGTGAAAATCTGTATCGTTTAATGCTCGAGATGGGGCTGCCTGCCGCGTTTGCGGATGAAAGCGCACTGCAGGTGATCGATGTTTTTTTCGATCTTCTGAACCGCATAGATTATTTGGCGGATGTGCCCGACTTTGCGCGCTTGCAGAAGAAACTTTCCGAACTGTATGTACCGCCGGATAATTTTACAGGGGATGTGCAGCCAGTTCAGATAATGTCAATGCATAAGTCAAAGGGCTTGGAATTTGACGTGGTTTTTCTGCCACAGCTGCAACGTAAGTCCAGGGCGGATGATAAGCCGCTTATTCTAATTGACAAGCAGACGTCATTGACCAGCAAACAACAAGAGCTGTTCGTTGCACCATTGGACGTCCGAACGTCCAATGAATATAACAGTGTGTACCGTTATCTATGGGAGCTCAATAAACAACGTAGCCGCAATGAGGCATGCCGGTTGTTGTATGTCGCCGCGACCCGGGCCAGGCAACGGCTATTTTTATCGGGTATTGTGGTTGATGACGGTGAAGGAGGGGAGAAAAAACCGGATTCGAATAGTTTGCTGGCGTTACTTTGGCCCCGGATTGAGGATATTAGCGGTGTTGCTACCCACCAGGTCGAGGCGGCTGAATCGCGGAAAGTGGCGCGCTTTTTCCGGGTTGCTACACCCCAGCTCTTTACGCATCTGGGCACACAAAAAGCGGCTGGTGATGTAACAACGTCAGACTCCGCTGTTTACATCGCCAACGCAGATAGCGAGTCTTTATCCGTTGAAGCAAGCGCTCCCTACCGAAGGGAAGCCGGCATTTTGGTGCATCGCATCTTGGAGCAATGGGTAAAGTCCGGTGCCACCTCTTTCATGCAGAACTCATTGCAGCAGCAGGAATTCCTGCGCTTGGAGCTGACGCGAGGGGGAGTGTCGGATCAGGATTTAAACGCTGCTTGCGCTTTGGTACGAAGAGCGCTCGATAATTTACATCAATCGAAATACACCCGTTGGCTGTTTTTACAATCCCATGAAGACAGTCATGCCGAACTGCCGCTTACCCATGTTACTGAACAACAGATTGTTCAACATCTTGTGATAGACCGAACTTTCGTCGAAAATGGCATAAGATACATCATCGACTATAAATTATCTGAGCCAGGTTCAGAATCAGGCCTGCAGGGGCAGGTTACGGAATTTCTTGAACACGAAAGTGGGCGCTATCGCGACCAGCTCTACACCTATAAAGCAGCAATGAACGCCATTAAACCCATGGAAACCAGAACCTATCTATATTTTCCGCTCATTGATCAGTTGCAAGAGGTTATATTCTAATGCCCATTACATTTGACGGAAAGCTGGTAATCGCAATTTCCTCCAGTGCCCTGTTTGATCTGCGGGAAAGTCATCAGATTTACAATGAAGCAGGGCTTGATGCCTATCGTCGATACCAAATTGAGCACGAGGATATTCCTCTTGAAGTAGGGGAAGCTTATCCCTTGGTGAAAAAACTATTAGCGATTAATGAGCGCGTTAAAAGCGACGATGGAGTTGAAGTGATTCTGCTCTCACGTAATTCAGCTGATACGGGTTTGCGGGTTTTCAATTCCATCGAGCATTGGAATTTGCCCATCACCCGCGCTGCGTTTTCCGGAGGCAAAAGTCCTTACCGGTATGTAGAGGCGTTTGGTGCACATCTATTTTTATCCACCAATCCGGAAGATGTGCGTAATGCATTGGATTTGGGTTATGCCGCTGCCAGCATTATTTCCCCCAGTAAAGCGACGCAAAATCTAACGACAGAACTCAAGATGGCGTTTGATGGGGATGCGGTTTTGTTTTCTGACGAATCGGAACAAATATTCCAGAGTCAAGGGTTAGAAGCCTTTACCGCTTCTGAGAAAGCGGCCGCAAAAACTCCGATGCGCGGCGGTCCGTTTATGCATTTCCTGCAGGCATTGCATCGGCTGCAGTCTCAATTCGAAGAAGAAAACTGCCCGATTCGGACGGCTCTGGTCACGGCGCGTTCCGCCCCGACTCATGAACGGGTTGTCAGGACTTTACGCGACTGGAATATCAGAATTGATGAGTCACTTTTTTTGGGCGGATTAGACAAAGGGGCATTTTTAAAAGCATTTGGGGCAGATGTGTTCTTTGATGATCAGGAAGGACATTGCCGGTCTGCCAGCCAGCACGTTGCAGCCGGGCACGTTCCCCACGGAATAGCCAATAGGGTGATCATTAGTGAGAAGTGAAAATGGTTTTTTGTCGGTGCAAAGAGAAGGTTGTCTACCAATTGATAATGAAACCCAGCGCGCCATCTATCAGCATCTTGTCCAGCATTTTCTCGGCGCAGGCGTCTTCTACTTTTGAGCGAATGGAATGGGAAAAGTCCAGAGCTTTGCGAATGGGGGATTCGACCGTAATCGAGGTACCCATGGAGCTGTAACTAACTCCGTCAAAATTGCTGTCAATCGTCCAGCCTTTATAGAGCGCATCCAGCTCCAGTGTATTGCCTTTCATGTTATTGGTCGCGGCGGTTAAGCGCAGGGAGAGCAGTGGTAGAGCAGTGATGTCCGAGCTGAACGCATCCGTATGCAGTGAGTGCATATCAAAATGAGCGGACGCGGGCTGATGGTATCCGTATAACAATTGAGACTGCTCTTCTGTTAGTTGAGCGTCGACCGATGCGAGTTCAGAGGCGGAAACGTTAATCGCACTCGCCAGCGCAACGGTTCCTACCCAACATGACAGAGACTTCTTCACAAACTGCATCGTCTTACTACCCGGACTCGAAATTGTCTTAAGTGAATGGTGCCGCATTGTACGGAGCTTTTTTTGGTGCTTTAAAAGTAGTAGGGATTTTGCCGCTAAACCACTTTGTTTTAACCTTTCTGTGACCTTTTTCAATATGTTCAATTTATATTCAAAGCATGGTGCTTTATTTGCGAGCCTAACAGCATTTGCTTAGCCAGAAATCTGGCCTAAGCCATTGATCTTTTTCGGGCAATTTCAAACTTGCCTGCTATGATTTAAATATGGTCAAAGAACGCACTATGTGCCGTACTAATTCTGTGAAGTAATGTTAAATAAAATATTATACGCAACCGATTTGGGCCTTTATGGCCCCTATATTCTTGAGCACGTATGTGAACTTGCTATTAAGCATGATGCGCAGGTAACTGTGGTTCATGCAGTTGAGCCAGTCAGTGTGTTCGCTGATGCCATTCTGGAAACCTACGTTCCCAATGAAGATAAGAGCGCCATGAAAACGCACGGCTACGAAGCAGTGATGGCAACCATCAGCGCCCGCGTGCGTCAGGCATTTGAAGACGATTTTATCGATTTCGACCTGGCTCGGGACCGCATCGGCGAAGTGCAAGTAATCGGCGGGGATCCCAGTCAGGTGATTTTGGATACGGCCTCTATGTTACAAGTCGATTTAATTGTAATGGGCACTCATGGCCGACAGTCAGAAAACAGCACCGCTATCGGTTCCGTTGCCTCGAAAGTCATGCAGCTTTCTGATATTCCCATCTATCTGGTGCCGACTACAATGATTCGTAACCGGCAAACGAACGGGTTAGTGGTTAAAAGAAAGCGTATTTAACGCCCATAAATAACAGCATGCTGGCCAGTACGGATTGCAATAGTTTTTCCGGCAATCGGGTTGCTAATTGTGTCCCCAAATAAATGGCCGGTAATGAGCCTATTAATAACGAACCCAGTAGTACGTAGTTCACGTTTCCCAGCAGTAAATGTCCCATACCTGCCACGAGTGTTAGTGGCACTGCATGGGCTATGTCTGTACCAACCACTTTTATTGTAGCCAGGCGAGGGTAGAGCATCAGCAAGACTGCCGCACCGAAAGCACCAGCCCCGACCGAAGAAAGCGTTACCATTACTCCTAGTACTATCCCCATAACCCAGGTATAAACTTTTGAGCGGCTTTGTAAGTGCGAGAGTAGAGTAAACGGATTTTCCTGCAGCGAGCCAGAGATGATTCTCTTCCTGAATAACAGAACAACAGAGGTAAGAATCAACATCACACCCAGCATGGAGCTTAAAAGGTGGCTATAAGCGTTGGCATCGGGAAAGTAGCGATACAACGCGTATATGGTGGCCAGGCTCGCGGGAATGCTGCCCAGGGAAAGAAATGCGACAATATCCCAACGGACGGTGGATCGCTGGCGGTGAGCCAAAACTCCCCCGGTCTTGGTTATAGCAGCATATAGCAGGTCGGTGCCGACAGCCACATGAGGCTGAAATCCGAAAAGCATTAATATAGGTGTCATCAACGATCCACCGCCGACACCGGTCACTCCGACCGCAAAGCCCACAGCCGCCCCGGCTACTATATAAGCAATAAATTCCATCGCAGAATTGGCAACCCCGTATTGGTTTTGAAGGCAAAAAGTTAAAAAATATTATGTTTCTTAAGTTTTGTGGTTGGTAAAGTTACGCATTGTGTCCTATTCTGCAAAGGAATATATTTTCATATTGTTATAACCCCAGTGCGAAAAAAAACAGGAAGGGGGAGGGATATAAATGAAACTTCAGCAATTGCGTTACATATGGGAAGTGGCGCGACATGACCTGAACGTATCAGTAACGGCACAAAGCCTGTATACATCACAACCGGGGATCAGTAAGCAAATTCGTTTACTGGAAGATGAGTTGGGTGTCGAAATCTTCTCGAGAAGCGGAAAACACCTCACTCGGGTTACCCCGGCCGGTGAAGCAATTCTGAAGATCGCAGGTGAAATCCTGCGTAAAGTCGATAGCATAAAGCAGGTTGCACAAGAATTCAGTGATGAAAGTCGAGGTAGCCTGTCTTTAGCTACCACTCATACACAGGCCCGCTATGTTCTTCCTAACGTGATTGAGACTTTCATAGATAAATACCCCGAAGTGTCTTTACATATGCATCAGGGTACACCGATACAAATTTCTGAAATGGCAGCAGATGGCACCGTTGATTTTGCTATTGCGACGGAAGCGCTGGAGCTATTCGGTGACCTTATAATGATGCCGTGTTATTCCTGGAATAGAGCCATCATTGTTCCCCGCAATCATCCGTTGGCACAGTCTTCAAAAGTGACGCTGGAAGAAGTGGCACGCCAACCTATCGTCACCTATACCTTTGGGTTCACCGGACGCTCGAAATTAGACGATGCCTTCCTTGATAAAGGGCTCTCACCCAAAGTCGTGTTCACGGCGGCCGACGCAGACGTTATCAAAACCTATGTCAAATTAGGCCTTGGTGTGGGCATAGTGGCAAAGATGGCCTGTGATATTGACGATCCGGATTTGGTGGCCCTGGACGCCTCTCATTTATTCGAGCCCAGTGTCACTAAGATAGGCTTCCGCCGCGGCACTTTCCTTCGCGGTTTTATGTATGACTTTATCGAATTATTTGCGCCTCATCTGACCAAAGAAGTGGTTAATGAGGCGGTCGATCGACACACCCGTTCGGAACTGGATGAACTCTTCACGCATATACAGCTTCCAATGCTGTAACTGCAACCTGACTTCCTCAGCAGAAGAAGCCCTGGCGCTGTAATGGTGCCAGGGCTTTTTTTCGTTTCGACAAAACTACCACCGGAGCTCATTATCGGGCGGTTACGCTCAGCAGGTAGAGGGTTCCCTTAATATCAAAATTACCCAGCGACTCAGACAGGTCGAGTTCGGAATCCACATCGCGCGCGTCGAGTCCAATCCAGTAGTGGTCGGTTATGCTGATTTCGGCAGCCGGCCCGCCGAAATAGGGGAGGTCATCAACGGTGCCTACATAGCTAACCTAGTCGTAGGTTACCGCGACGGAGTCGTCCGAGAGTTGCAGGCTCCCCGCAAGCAACTGCATGTATCTGGGTTGATCCGGACTCGGGGCGAATGCCGGAACGGCCATAAGCCCCCCCGCCAGCAAAAACACTAGGACTATCCTCATATTTAACCGGGTGCTCACAGCCTATCCAGGTCAGGGTTGTCGTTCAGCAACTCTTGCAGGTCGTCAGCTTCGTCGGTGTCTTCTTCTATCACTTCTTTAACAAACTTGAAGTAAACGGTGTAAATATCCTGCCTGCCGTCATCGTGGTCCACTACGAAAAAGGGCGCGCGGTCCACGTTGAGTTCTCTCGCCAGCTGCATGCCCGGGCTTGCCGGATCTCTTTCGTCGGCAACCAAAATCTCGTCAATACGTTGCATTTGGCCGCTTTCTTCCATCCTGCTAATTACCTCTCCACACTTCTTACAGGGAGACCCGTCGGGTAGTATTTTTTCCACGAACGTAATTTTCATATATACCGCCTTAAGGGTCGCAAAGGTTTATTTGCTGTTCAGATTAATGGAATGTAAGCCGCATTCTTTGTCCGTCGCATCTTCCCACCACCAACGACCTTCACGTTCATGTTGGTGTGGGAGCACTGCCCTAGTGCAGGGTTCGCAACCAATACTGATGTATCCCTTGTCGTGCAGGCTGTTGTAGGGGATCCGGTTTGACCTGATATATTGCCACACCTGAGCGGAGGTCCAGTTAGCCAGGGGGTTAAATTTTAATAGGGTATGGGCGTTTGAGGAAAAAGCAGCGTCAATCTGAACTACAGGAATATCAACCCGGGTGTCCGGACTCTGGTCCTTTCGTTGACCGGTTATCCATGCGTCCAATCCCACCAACTTGCGTCGCAGGGGGCCGACTTTGCGGATGGCACAACACTCTTTATGGTCCTCGTGATAAAAGCTAAACAGGCCTTTTTCGTTGACCATCTTTTCGACCTGGGCCGGATTCGGGAACGCGACTTCAATTGTGATGCCATAACGCTCCCTGACCTGCTCCAGAAATTGATAGGTTTCTGCGTGTAAGCGCCCGGTGTCCAGTGTGAAAGCCCGGAATGGCTGACCCAGTTTGGAGGCCATGTCCAGCAACACTACATCTTCTGCTCCGCTGAAAGAGAGCGCCAGGTTAGAGAACCGTTGCAGTGCTTGAGCCAGGATCTCTTGTGGTGTTTTATTTACGAGATCGCTGTTCCATTGCTGCACTTCAGCCGGGCTCATGCTCATCGCGTTCCTCTCAGTTATTTCTTCACGTAAACAAACCATATCACGCGCTCTTGCGTTACTGGAACAAGAACTCTGGCAGTTCACAAACTTAGTTACGGTTTAAACGTGACTAATTGCAACAGATGCCGAATATCGTTAGAGTTGCGCCAGAAATTTACCTAACTAATCAAATACTGGAGAGTGTTGTGGAATTAGCCTGTCTTGACCTGGAAGGGGTGTTGGTGCCGGAAATCTGGATCAGCTTCGCAGAAAAAACCGGAATCGAGGAGCTGAAGGCCACCACGCGGGATATTCCGGATTATGATGTATTGATGAAGCAGCGCCTATCAATCCTTAACCAACATAAACTGGGCCTTAAGGAAATCCAGCAAGTGATTGATACACTTGCTCCGATGGACGGTGCTTTGGAATTCGTAGATTGGCTCAGAGAGCGTTTTCAGGTGGTAATCCTCTCCGATACCTTTTATGAATTCGCACAACCGCTCATGCGTCAGTTACGCTGGCCAACCTTGTTTTGTCATCGCCTGGAAGTGGCCGAGGATGGCAAAATTGTGGATTATAAATTGCGTCAGAAAGACCCTAAGCGAGCTTCAATCAAGGCGTTCCACTCGCTCAATTACCGCTGTATTGCAGCGGGGGACTCGTATAACGACACCACCATGTTGAGTGAGGCGGAAGCCGGTATCCTGTTCAAGGCACCACAAAAAGTAATAGACGAATTCCCACAATTTCCTTCGGTCACCACATTCGATGATCTCAAAAAGCAGTTTATAGCTGCTTCAAACCGAAAGCTGGAACTATAAAGTAACTAAATAACAACATGTTATAAGTCAATATTGATGTGATTTATGAGATTGTTGAAGTGTGTTTAAGATACTCCCCACTTTATCCTGAATTTCCTGGTGCTCTTGTTCCCAGGTGGAGTCGGCCACCAGGCCGCCTCCACCATGGCAAATCAGACGACCATTATGGGCTAACAGGCTTCGGATCAGAATATTGGAATCCATCCGTCCACACACATCCAGGTAGAGCGCGCTGCCGCAGTAAAAATGTCGGCAGTCCGGCTCCAGTTCATCGATGATTTCTATCGCCCGGTGTTTGGGGGCACCGGTGATGGAGCCCCCCGGAAAGGCCGCTGCAAGCAGTTGCAATGGCGACACTTGCGGGCCAAGAGCGCCTGATATGGTGCTCACCATATGGTGAACGTTGCAGAAAGACTCAATGCCAAACAACTGCTCTACCCGCACCGAGCCCACTTCACAGGAGCGCCCAAGGTCGTTTCTGAGAAGGTCAACAATCATAAGGTTTTCAGCGCGATCCTTCTCACTTTTAAACAGCTCCTTAGCAAGAGCCTGGTCAAGTACCGGGTCCTCTGCGCGTGGTCGGGTACCTTTAATCGGCTGGGTAGTGACAACGCCATCGCGGTGACGAATAAATCGTTCTGGGGAAAAGCTCAGTAACGTCCAGTCGTCTCCATCAAAATAACAGCCCATAGGGGCAGACATCACAGTGCATAAACGCTGATACGCCAGCCACGGATCCCCCCGATAGTCGCAGCTAAAGCGCTGCGAGAGGTTGATCTGATAACAATCGCCACTTTCAATGTAGCGCTGAACTTGGTCAAATCGCTGTTGGTATTGATTCCGTGTCAGGTTCGTTGCAAAAGGGGACAGCACCCTAAACTCGGGCTCCGCTGTTTGCGCATCCAAAGGTGCTGAATTGAGGCATCGAAGCAGCGCTTCTGCATGTTTCTGGTGGTCTTGCAGATATAGCATCCGGGTTGTCTTGTTACTGTGATCGGTAATGATCACTGAGGGGAAAAATCCCATCCAGAACACCGGAAGCCTGGCATCTTCGTTTTCAGGGTTCGTTTTCAGCGTCACATTTTCGGTAGCCGCCGCGAGTTCGTAGCTCCAGATACCGTACCAGCCGGGGCAGGGCGTTGTGCTTTCAACGTCTGACCATTGCTGTAGGTGGAGAGTAAGCTGCTTGAGCTTGGACTGCAGACTCTGGGGTGACAACGATGTGAACTGCTCAATCTGCACCGGTGCCGCAGAAAAAATATCAATGCAATCCGGATACCCGTGCCCACTATCGAGCAGGAAGCCGTTGCCTAGTGTCCTGATGCGGGAAAATGCCTCAGCGGACTTTTTAAAATAGGGCAGCTCAAACGTTTGAAGGGGCATTTAAGGATACTTCTGATAAGAATAGATTACTTTAAAATTAGGATGTATCTAATTGTATTTAAACGAGTCTACGCTTTATTCCTGCGGCTTCTATAACCCGGGTCGAAATCTCTTCGATAGACGCATGAGTACTGTTCACAAAAGGAATTCCAAAGCGGTTGAATATTGCTTCGGCTCCACGCACCTCGCTTTCGCATTGATTTATCGATGCATACCGGCTGTTTGGTTTTCGCTCAGTGCGGATTGCCGTTAATCTCTCCGGCTCAATGCTTAATCCAAACAACTTGTTACGGTGAGCTCTTAATGCTTTTGGCAAGTTCAGATCGTCGAGGTCATCGTCCGTCAGGGGGTAGTTTGCGGCTTTCACACCAAACTGAAGTGCCAGATATAAGCAGGTGGGTGTCTTGCCGCTGCGAGACACACCGACCAGTATCACGTCGGCTGCATCATAATGGCGGGTACGGGCGCCGTCATCGTTGTCCAGAGCGTAGTTTACCGAATCGATACGCACCTGGTAACTCTGATCATCGACGATGGAATGGGAGCGACCAACTGAGTAGGATGACTCAGCGCCTAACGCCTCTTCCAGGGGTTTGAGGAAACTGGAAAAGATATCCAGCATAAAAGCGTTGCTTTCAGCCAGCGCTTCACGGATATCGTCATTGATCAGGGTGCTGAACACCACCGGTGGCATGTCGTCTGTCATTGCCGCTTTGTTAATTCGGGCGACTGCATCCGCTGCCTTGGTCAGGTCGTTAGTGAACGGTAACGTAACTTGATCGAAGTCCAGCGTATCAAATTGGGCCAAAAGGGAATGTCCCAATGTCTCTGCGGTGATGCCGGTTCCATCAGAGATAAAAAATACAGTACGTTTCATTCGGGCTTCCTGAGCAGGGTAAAACAGTCGCAATAATTTAACGTGAATAAATATTTAGAACGAGTAATTTATTGACTTTTTTAGTAGAATCTCGCGTCTAACTGCAGGATATAGCCATGTAAATCAACGTTTCCGGGGGACACTCGGATACGGATATGACCGCAAAAAAAGCGGTGAACGATGAGTCATGGTTAGAAGTACGTAACCTAGTGGGGCCAACATTAGCCCCTTTGAGGCCAGGCACCAAAAGTGCCTTGATTTTCATTCATTATAAGGTAGGGAGAACGATCTTGAACGATTACGTAATCTGGTTCCAGGATCTGTCAAAAAATGATGTCGAACGAGTCGGCGGTAAAAACGCCTCATTGGGCGAGATGATCAGTAATCTTGCCGGAGCCGGAGTTTCAGTACCAGGCGGCTTCGCCACCTCGGCAGATGCTTACAGGGAATTCCTTGAAGTCAGCGGTTTGAATAACAAGATTCATTCTGCGCTGGACAAGTTGGATGTCAGTGATGTAAATCAGCTTGCAGAAGTCGGCAGAGAAATTCGTCAATCAATTATGGATGCGCCGTTACAACCTGCATTGGAAGACGCTGTTCGCGAAGCCTATGTCAAACTGCAGGACGGCAACGAAAAAATATCGTTTGCGGTCCGTTCCTCTGCCACAGCGGAAGATCTACCCGATGCGTCTTTCGCCGGCCAGCAAGAGACCTTTCTCAACATCAACGGCGTTGAAAACGTCATCCTGGCAATAAAAGAAGTATTTGCCTCCCTATTTAATGACCGCGCTATTTCCTACCGTGTACATCAAGGCTTCGAGCACCGCTTGGTTGCTCTGTCTGCGGGTGTTCAGCGTATGGTCAACAGCGCCACCGGTTCCAGTGGTGTTATGTTCTCAATGGATACCGAGTCCGGTTTCCGCGATGTTGTGTTTATTACCGCAGCCTACGGCTTGGGTGAAACCGTGGTGCAGGGTCAGGTGAACCCCGATGAGTTTTATGTTCATAAATCCACGCTGAACGCAGGTAGACCGGCAATTTTACGCCGCAACCTGGGAAGCAAAGCAGTCAAAATGATTTACGGCAGCCAGACTACAACAGCCAAATCTGTAGAAACCGTGGATGTCGAAAAAGAAGACCGGCAACGCTTTTCAATCAGCGATGAAGAAATACAGGAGCTGGCCAAACAGTGCATCATAATTGAAAATCACTACCAACACCCGGTGGATGTGGAATGGGCTAAAGACGGCGACGATGGCAAGCTGTATATCGTTCAAGCGCGGCCAGAAACCGTAAAAAGCCGACAGTCCAATGTTATGGAGCGTTACCTGCTAAAAGAAAAAGGCAAGGTTCTGGTTGAAGGACGCTCCATCGGGCAACGTATCGGTAGTGGCCCGGTGAAGCTGATTTCCAGCCTGCGTGAAATGGATAAAGTACAAACCGGTGATGTACTGGTGACCGATATGACGGATCCCGATTGGGAACCCATCATGAAAAGAGCATCAGCCATTGTGACCAATCGCGGGGGCCGTACCTGTCATGCAGCAATCATTGCCCGTGAGCTGGGCATTCCTGCCGTAGTCGGCTGTGGTGATGCCACCGATCTTTTGCAGGAAAACCAAGAGGTCACCGTGTCCTGCGCCGAAGGTGATACCGGCATGGTATACGACGGTAAGCTGGGCTTTGATATCCAGAAAAACTCTTTTGATTCGATGCCTGAACTGCCATTTAAAATTATGATGAATGTCGGTAACCCGGACCGCGCTTTTGATTTTCAGGGCTTGCCGAGTGCCGGTGTCGGTTTGGCGCGTCTCGAATTTATCATCAACCGGATGATCGGCGTGCACCCGAAAGCACTATTGAATTTTGATACCTTACCTAAAGACGTCAAACAATCGGTACAGCGCAGAATGTCCGGTTATTCCGGTCCGGTTGAGTTCTATATTGAAAAACTCATGGAGGGGATTTCAACCCTGGCAGCGTCGTTCTATCCGAAAAAAGTCATCGTGCGTTTGTCCGATTTCAAATCCAATGAATACGCCAATCTGATAGGCGGGAAATTATATGAACCGGAAGAAGAAAACCCGATGCTGGGTTTCCGGGGTGCTTCCCGCTATATCTCTGAAAGTTTCCGCGATTGTTTCGAGCTTGAATGTCGGGCAATGAAACGGGTGCGCGAAGAAATGGGGCTGGATAATATTGAATTGATGGTACCTTTCGTGCGGACGGTGGGTGAAGCCGAACAAGTAATAAAATTGCTCGAAGACAATGGGTTGAAGAGGGGGGAAAACGGTCTGCGTGTCATCATGATGTGTGAACTGCCCACCAACGCGATTCTGGCAGAGCAGTTCCTTGAGCATTTCGATGGGTTTTCTATCGGTTCCAATGACTTGACCCAGCTTACCTTGGGGCTCGATCGGGACTCAGGAATCGTTTCTCACCTTTTTGACGAACGTGACCCCGCGGTAAAAGCGTTATTGAAAAGCGCGATTGATGCCTGTAACAAAGCCGGTAAATACGTGGGGATTTGCGGTCAAGGACCTTCTGATCACCCAGACCTGGCACGATGGTTAATGGAGATTGGTATAGATAGTATTTCTCTGAATCCTGATTCCGTGTTGGAAACCTGGTTCTATCTGGCGGAAAATAACTAAATCCGCTCGTCAGTAGCGCTCGGGGCGTCAGAGTGCTTCTGTGTTTTACATCACAAAACAGGAAAGAGCGTAATCGATGGGCTTTGATTACGCTCTTTCTTATTTATATCAGCTACTACTTCTTATACAGTTCGTTCGGTGGAATCATGACTTCGCCTGAAACTTCCATGCGGTCATTTCCGACCTTGTAAAAAAAGCAATGACGGCGCCCGGTGTGACAAGCGGGGCCGGTTTGATCGACTTGAATAAGGATGGTGTCACCGTCACAATCCAGTGACAGACTTTTTAATAGCTGGATCTGACCGCTGCTCTCACCTTTGCGCCAGAGCGCGGAGCGAGAGCGGGACCAATAACATACCCGATTGGTCTTTAAGGTCTCTTCCAGGGCATCCTTATTCATCCAGGCCAGCATCAATACTTCATGGGTATCGTGCTGCTGTGCGATTACCGGTATCAAACCCTGATCATTATATTGGATTTGCGATAACATGGACTCCAGTTCAATTTGATACCCCGGATCCTTGGATTCATATTTCTTGAATAGATTCATAGCGATTCAGTCTGATTCCACCTGTTTTTTACGTTGATCATCAGGGGCCGATTTTACTGTATATCCAACGCTTTGGGGAAACGCTTTGTCGAGGAACACACCAATTCGTAGAGTTGTCATGTTTGCAGACGTGTCCGGCAGTACTGAAATGTATGAGCAATTAGGAGACACGGTGGCTCATACATGCGTTTCCGAAAGCCTCAGCCGTATCGCTCAGCACGCAGATGATTACAACGGCACATTGGTTGAAACCATTGGTGATGAAGCCATGCTCACCTTTGTGACGGTATCAGAGGCGGCCTCTGCAGCCATCGCTATGCAGAAGCATTTTCAGCGCAGCCCGGTGCTGGAGTCCCATACGGTGAGAATCCGGGTTGGATTCCACTTTGGAATCGTGGACTACCATCATGGACACCCGTTCGGTGATACCGTCAATGTGGCGGCCAGAGTGGCGTCTCTATGTGAGCCTGATCGAATAATTGCAACCCGAAGCTCCATTCGATACTTGTCGCAGGAAGACTGTCCCGCGTGTTTGAGTATTCGGCAATATCAAACGACTTTGGTCAAAGGAAAATCGAAACCGCTGGTGATCGAAGAGGTCGTCTGGAACACAGCCGATGCCACTTCCGTATTTGATGCCTATTCCCAGACGGTGGTCAATACTCCGGAGGCGCAAAAATTATACCTTAGGCTTAATCAGGAGGTCATCAAACTCACTCCGCAAATGGGTCCTTTTGTAATAGGGCGGGGTGATGACTGTGATCACATGGTGTGTAGCCCGTTGGTTTCCCGGGCGCACCTGAAACTGGAGTTCTTGGCCAACGACTGGCAAATCACCGATCACAGCACCAACGGAACATTTATCTCTTACTCGACTCCAAACCTGTCAAATAGAGCCAAGACGATTCGCCTGCATCGACAATCCAGACTGTTAACCGGTCAGGGGATCATTGCGATGGGTTCCTTCAAAGACAACGCTGATTCTGATTGTTTAATATCGTACGAATTGCGCTCTTAACGGTCTATTCGCAGCGGCACATTATTGGATTCCGATAGTCAAAGCAGCGCGCTGTGGCACTGAACCATGGCGTTTACGTAGGAAGAAAGAGTTGCAAAAGTGACTTGGATTTATTGAACAAGGTGGATTCTGTGAGTAGTAAGATGAGTCTTTTATTGTGGCTGACAATTGCTGTTTGTGCGCTTGTAGCCCTCCTGCCTGTTTGGATTCGCGGGAATTTGCAGGCAGATATGTTGAATCAAGCGCGATTGCAAATATCCGTTTTGTATTGTGTGTTGTGCATTTGTTTACTTTTGACAAAAGATTGGCGAATGATAGTTTCGATGGGCGCGGTGCTACTATTCAATCTCTATTGGATGAGTTCAGCGTATCCTACGCTAGCACCGGGCCCGTCTTCAGCTACAGCCAGCCATTCATTTCGACTATATAGCCAGAATATTTACGAAGCCAATCGAAACGTTTCCGGGGTAGTACGATCTATCCAACAAGTGGATCCTGATGTCGTTGTCTTGATGGAGGTGACGACACCGGTTTACGACTATCTGGTCGGGGAGCTACGGGAAACACTCCCTTATCATGATTTGCAAAACAAACATTATATGAAACCCGGACTGGCATTGTTCTCTAAATATAAACTTGAATCCCGTATGCAAACCTTGCCCGAAGATCCCAGGTTACCTTCGATTAAATCAAGAATTATGTTGCAAGATAAACCTATCGATATTATCGGTGTTCACCTTGAATCGCCTCATGATGCTCATCGAATCCGCTCCCGTAATAAACAAATAGGTAAATTAACTAAACTGATAAAATATCAACAGCAGTCCGGGGTACCCTTGCTGTTGGCAGGCGACATGAATACGACACCCTGGAATACACTCTTTAGAAAATTTCAGCGGGAAACGAATCTGAGTCACGCAGATTCGTTTTGGAGCCTGAATAATAGCTGGCCTGCCTGGTTGCCTGCTGCACTGGGTTTTGCGATTGACCATGTGTTGATAAACGATCAATTTTGTAACGCTAAAAGATTTCGGCTTCCTGATGTCGGGTCAGACCATTTTGCGTTTGTATCTGAACTGGAATTATGTAATTAAATCTACGGCGGCTGTCTCACCCAAATTCTGAAAAAGGTGTATTCGGGTAACGCTTATTTTGTAGCCTTTACAAACTACGTCTCTCCCCGCTGAAATCCTTACATAAAACATGCGTTTTTTTAGTCAAAGATACGGAATGTTCCTGTATTTAAGGCAAAAAACAATGTTGGACCGGTTATTGCCTATAATCATGTTAGGTTTGGTCAGCTAAGCAGTTACCACGACCTTTCAGAATCCTTCTAAGCGGAGAAATAACATGGATAAAGTCAAATATACCGCCGGGGTGCTCATCTTATCCGGCCTGTTCGGTTCGGGATGCAGCACGATGGAACCTCCCCAAGCAGAGTTTTATCAAGCTAAAGCAGATGTAGAAACCGCAACTGCAGAATCAGCATCGGAATTTGCGGCGCTGGCTATGCATAACGCGAAAGAAAAAATTGAGCGAGCTAAAAAGGCAATGGATGCTGAAGAGTATCCCGAAGCAAAGCGCCTAGCTGAACAGGCATCCGCCGATGCTCAGTTAGCTAAAGTCACTGCTCAAACCGAAAAGATGAAGGAAGCGCTAGAAGAAGTTAATGCTAGCTTGGAAACACTCAAAAGTGAGCTGAAGGTTAGCTCTTGATTCTTTGCCTAGCTTAATTTTACGGAGGAATAAAATATGAAGACTACACTGTGTATCGTGGGACTCCCCATTTTACTTTTAGCCGGGTGCGCAACCAATACCCCGCCAGAATCTATGACCAGTTTAACTAATGAGCTTTCGTCACTACAACAAAGTGAGAACGTCAATAAGTACGCTCCGGTAGAGCTACAGGCTGCGGAACGGCAGGTAGAAAACGCCACAAAAGCGTGGGACGATGGCGATGAAGTTGAGTTCAATCACGAAGCCTACCTGGCGCAGCAAAAAGTTGAGATCACCAAAAAGCAAGCAGAGTTGGGAGACATCCAGAAGCAATTGGAGTCCGCTACCCAGCGGCGATCTGAGTTAATGCTTTCGGCCCGTGATCAAAAGATTCAGTCAACGGAGCAACAGTTATCCCAGTTACAAAGCCAGGTTAAAGACGCCAAGGCGGAGAACACCGAGCGCGGCATCGTTTTAACCCTTCAGGATATGTTGTTCGAATTCGATAAGGCCCAGTTGGAGCCCGGCGGTGAGCGCACGGTGGATCGTCTAGCCCAATTTCTGAATGATAACCCGGATACCAATATTACTATAGAGGGCTATACGGATTCGCAGGGCAAAGCCTCTTACAATAAACAGTTGTCCAGAAAGCGTGCAGAGGCCGTGTTAAACGAGCTTGAAAAACTGAATGTGGCGCGTGAACGCATTTCGATTGAAGCTTATGGAGAGCAGTTTCCTATCGCCAGTAACAAAGAAGCGGCAGGTCGACAACAAAATCGAAGAGTGGAAGTTGTTCTGTCTAAGCCAGACCAGGACTACACTCCACCTAGCCGATAAGCACTACACTCGTAGAGAAAAAAGGCTGGCACTTTGTGCTGGCCTTTTTTTTGCTATTGGGTTGCTATGTAGTAACACCACCTGGTTCACAACCCCTCACATTTTTAGCCTGCTTTGCCCCTGAATTATTGTTTGGCCAGATGAATCAGGGCACACTTAATGTGTAATGGATTGCTGGAGTTAATAGTTGCTATGCGAAGTATATTGATTAGAGTTACACAAAAACGAAATATCCTGAGACCCCTTTTTTTGCTCCCCATTTTCTTTGTATCGAGCTGCGCGCACACAGCGGGCTCTATTACTCAATCTGAAAAAGCGTTCGATTATGCCTGGCTAAAAGGGCAAGCAAGATCGCTTTCTGTTGAAGCGTATCAGGGCCACGAGGGTGAAATCCCCGAATCGCTCCGGAACCTGAGTTGGGATCAATATCAAGAGCTGCGTTACGATCGGGAGCAGGCAATCTGGACTGACTCGGCATCCCTATTCCGCGCAGAGTTATTTCATTTAGGTTTGTATTTTAAAACGCCGGTAAAAATACATCGGCTGCACAATGGAAAAGCGACCGAAATACCGTATTCCACTGAACAGTTCGATTACGGTAAATCGGGAGTGAAGGGCAGCAAACTCCCTGAAGATGTTGGCTTTGCCGGTTTTCGCTATCATTTCCACACGGATTGGGAGCGCGACATCCTTTCATTTTTGGGTGCCAGTTACTTTCGAGCTGTTGGCACGGAAATGCAATACGGCCTGTCCGCCAGAGGCTTAGCGATCGACACTGCATTGCCTTCAGGGGAAGAGTTTCCGGTATTCACTCAGTTTTGGTTGCAGGAACCGGAGGCAAAGGGTGGCACCGCGACCGTATACGCACTGCTTGACACTCCCAGCGCAACCGGGGCTTATCAGTTTACGATTACGCCGGGAGACAACCTGGTAATGAAAGTCGATGCGGCAATTTATCCACGCAAAAAAATCGAACGTCTTGGCGTAGCACCGCTTACCAGTATGTATATGATTGGTGAAAATGACCGGCGCGCTGGTTGGGACTGGCGCCCGGAAATACACGATTCTGATGGTTTGCTCATTAATACCGGTGCCGGAGAGTGGATATGGCGGCCACTAACAAATCCGGAGCAATTGCAATTCAACGCGTACCAGGATAATCAGCCAAAGGGTTTTGGCTTGATGCAACGAGACCGCAACTTTGAACACTATCTGGATGATGGTGTGTTTTATGAAAAGCGTCCGAGTCTTTGGATTGAACCGCTAAACCATTGGGGAGAAGGATCGGTTCAGTTGGTTGAGATACCCACCCTTGATGAAACCTTCGATAACATTGTGGCGTTTTGGAATCCATCAAAACCGGTGGCAGCCGGAGAGGAACTGTTGTTCAGTTATAATATGGTTTGGGGTAGCCAACCTCCGTCTCAATCCGGCTTGGCAAAAGTAGCCGATACTTACACCGGAATTGGTGGTGTAGTTGGTCAGAAGCGAAAATATTACAGCAAACGGTTCGTGGTGGATTTTGCAGGCGGTAACTTGCCGATGATCGGTGAAGGCGCCGGGTTGAAAGCGAAGGTAACTGCGTCGAGCGGTAAGGTGGAGCTAACCTCTGTTAGGCCTCAACACCACCTGGGCGGATTCAGGGCCATGTTCGACCTAGTCCCCGGTGCTAGTCAAGACCCGGTCACCATACGATTGTACTTGGAATCAGGTGGTGCTCCTTTAACTGAAACCTGGGTTTACCAATGGATTCCTCCAGCTAAAGCGGATCGAAAGCTGCATAATGCAGGTCATCTCAAATAAAATCTGTCCCTTAACAAAGCCGTCAACCTACTTAAGTTGACGGCTTTTTTTGTTCAAAATCCGCTGCAAAGGCAGATCGGAGCGATTCCTCTCAACCCAGGCCAGACTAGAACAATAATCATTTACATTTTGCAGATCTGACTGACATAAAAGTAGCCGGACAGCTGAAAAACAGTGTGAGATCAATCGTTTTTCCGTTGCCAGCTAGACCGGGCCAGTTATTCAACTATTCTTAAATACACGACTAAAAGTCAGTAAATAGCATTTATTCGGCCCGATATATGAGTAGCGCTCCACCTATAGACCTTGCCGGGGGCAATTTACCCGGGTATTCCGTAAAAGCCCTTATCTTTGATGGCGATCCAACGCGTATTTACCGGGCCAGACGCTTATCGGACAACATGCCTGTGCTGCTGAAATCCATCGCTCAGGAGCAAACCCTAAGGGAAGCCAGTGCCTGCCTGAAGCATGAGTTTGAAATGGCAAAGCGGCTTCAGGTTTCCAGTGTTATCCGTGTTTATAGCCTTGAAAACATTAATAATACGCCGGTTGTTGTATTAGAAGATTTTGGCGGTGATTCACTGGATAATCTGGCCAAGCAACGTCGGTTTTCATTGCAGGAAATTCTGCAAATCGCTATCAAGCTGGCACAGGGTATCGGAGAAATTCATCAAGCCAACATTATTCACAAAGATATAAATCCCTCCAACATCGTCTTTAATCCGGAAACGGGTGTGCTCAAAATTATCGATTTTGGCATCTCGTCCTACCTGACCCGGGAGCAGGCAGCCATCGCAAATGCGAATGTGTTGGAAGGGAGCTTGCCCTATGTTTCGCCGGAGCAAACCGGACGTATGAATCGGTCCATTGATTATCGTACCGATTTTTATTCCATGGGGGCAACACTATACGAGCTGCTTACCGGCCGTCACCTATTCGAAGTGTCGGAGGCGATTGAGTGGTTCCATAGCCATATTGCAAAACAACCGACGCCACCGGTAGATGTTGATCCGCTGATACCGTTACCGGTATCCAATATTATTATGAAGTTGTTGGCTAAAATGGCAGAAGATCGGTATCAGAGTGCCCAAGGCATTCAGAACGATCTAAAACACTGCCTTGATGCACTTTCTGAAACGGGAAAAATCGAACCGTTTGAATTGGGTCGGCAGGATATACCCAACCGATTCCAGATCCCGCAGCGCTTATACGGACGTAAAAAAGAGGTCGGCAAGCTGCTTAGCGTATTCGATCAGGTAAGTCAGGGCGAAAACCATCTGGTTTTGGTTTCCGGTTATTCGGGAATTGGAAAGACCTGTGCCATCAAGGAGATATACAAACCGGTAACGGAGCGACGCGCTCATTTTATTTCAGGAAAGTTTGATCAACTGCATCGTAACGTTCCCTATAGTGCAATTGTTTCCGCGTTGCGTGATCTGATGCGCCAATTATTGACCGAAAATGAAGAACAGCTTGGTCAATGGCGCTTGAAAATTATGGATGCCCTGGGTTCCAATGCGCAACTGATGGTTGAGCTTTTACGTGAACTTGAACTAATCATCGGTCCGCAAACCAGCGTACAAGATTTGCCGCCGTTGGAAGCGGAGCAGCGTTTTTATTTAGTGTTTCATAGTTTTATACGGGTTTTTTCCGCTGCAGAGTATCCTTTAGTTGTTTTTCTTGATGATTTGCAATGGGCTGATAACGCCAGTTTGCGTGTTCTGGAGTTGCTCACCAACCCGGACCTTAACAATCGCTATCTGCTGGTGATTGGTGCGTATCGAGATAACGAGGTACAGACAGGCCACCCGTTTCTACTGACGCTTAAAACCATTCGTGAGCGTGGCGCACCAATTGATGAGATACAGCTCCAGCCACTCAATCGGGGCAACTTGACCGAATTGCTTTCAGACACGCTGGTTAGCGACCCCGAAACCGTAACCCCACTTGCTGAACTAGTGGAACAGAAAACAGCGGGAAACCCTTTCTTTAGGGGTTCTGTGGAAGAACCGACAAATTTGACAAGTTTGGCTCTAACACGATCATAGCGAGCCCTGGAGTTGCTTAAACTGCCCCTGGATCATCGCCTTTTCCTGAAGTATTACCTTGTTC